>DATGXA010000336.1:0-20530 GCA_035299125.1 Opitutaceae bacterium | reverse complement strand
CTGCTGGCAACAATCCCTCCTCCCGCCCTGGGCCCTCGCGCTCCTCGTCGTCCCGGGCCTGTTGTTTCTCCCCGCCTGGCGCCGCCGCATCGCCGCCGCCCTCGCCCTCTTCCTCGCCGCGCAACTGCTCATCCCGTTGGCATACGCGTATCAGGACTATTACTTCTACGCCGCCAACCTCTTCGCCGTCGCCGCCCTCGCCTTCGTCTTCCTCGGCCTGCTCGACTCCGGGCTCCCGCGCCCCGTCTCTCTCCCCCTCCTGCTCGTCCCTCTCGCCGCGCTCTTCGCCACCTACCGCGCTGACTACTTCCACCTCCAGGCCGTCCGCTCCTTCGGCGGCTCCGGACTCACAGAGGCGATCCGCACGCTCACGCCGCCAAGGAGCGTGATCATCGTCGTCGGCGCCGACTGGTCGCCGATCATCCCCTACTACTCCGAACGTCGCGCGCTGCTCATCCGCCGCGGCCTGGAAAACGACTCCGCCTATCTCGACCGCGCGCTCGCCGACCTCGCGGGCGAGGATGTCAGCGCGCTCGTGCTCACCGGCGACCAGCGCGGCAACCACCGCCTCGCCCTCCGCATCGGCGAACGCCTCGGGCTCGATCCCGAGATCACGTTCTCGCACGCCACGGCCGACGTGTACGTCGCCCGATTCTACCGCGACACGGTCATCGACTGGCTCAACCGCCCGCACGGCTTCGAGCAGATATCCACCACACGTCGGCCCGCGCCCAGACCCTCCGGTCCCGCGCCCACCGCCGTCACGCCCGAGATCGGCCGCACGCTTTTCGCCATGGTGTCGCCCGCGCCCGCCCGCGTGCAGGCGACGCACGGCACCCCGCTCCTCGAATTCGAAAACGGCCACGTGCTCTCCGCCCACCCCGACAGCGATCTCTGGGTGCCGCCGCCCGCCGGCGCGACGCGCATCGAGTGCGAGTTCGGTCTGCTCCCCGGCGCCTATCTCGGCGAGAGCCGGACCAACGGCGTCGAGTTCCTCGTCCTCGGTCAACTCGCCGACGGCTCCACCCGCGAGTTGTTCCGGCGCGTGCTCGCCCCCGCCGACCACGAGACCGATCGCGGCGTGCAGACCGCCGCCTTCGATTATCAACCACGCGCCGGCGAGACCGTCGTCTTCCGCACGCGCGACAACGGTCACCCCGCTTTCGACTGGGCGTTCTGGCGGCGAATCGAAATCAAATAGCGCACCATGTCCCGCCCCGCCGCCCCAGCCCGCCTGCTCCTGCCGCTCGTCTGCGCGGCGCTCCTCGGCTGGGTGCTCCTCCTGCGCTGGCCCTCGTTCTCCGCCACGCTCTGGAACGTCGACGAAGCCATCCACGCCGCCGTCGCCCGCACGCTGCTCGACGGCGGCACGCTCTACCGCGACGCCATCGACCAGCGCACGCCCGTCACCTATTGGCTCGTCGCCGGTGTGTTCGCGATCTTTGGCGACAACAACCTCTTCGCGCTCCGCCTCGCGCTGGCCGGCCTGATCGCCGCGACCGCGTTCATCCTCTTCCTCCTCGCCCGCCGCGCGCGCGGCACCGCCGCCGGACTCTGGGCCGCCGGCATCTTCACCGCGCTCTCGACCAACCTCCTGCCGCCCTCCGACGCCTTCGCCGCGCACACCGAGTGGGCCGTGATCGCGTTCACCACCGCCGGCGCGTGGTGGTTCTGGCGCCGCGCCTCCGCGCCCACCTTCCGCTCCGGCGCCGTCACCGGCGCGCTCTTCGCCCTCGCGTTCCTCTCGAAACAACCCGCGCTGCTCGACTTCGCCGCGCCACTCGCCGCCGCGTTCTGGCTCGGCGCCTCCGCCGATTGGACACGCCGCGCCGCCGCCCGCGCCGTTGCCGGCCTGCTCGTCGGTTTCGCCACGCCGCTCGCGTTGGTCGCACTCTGGTTCGCGCACAAGGGAGCGCTCGACGACGCGCTTTTCTACACGTGGACCTACAACGTCCGTTTCTACGGCCCGGAGATCTCCGCGCTGCAACGCGCCGCCTCCGCGCTGCAACCGTTCGCGCTGCTCGCGCACGCGTATCCCGCGGTGCTCGCCGCCGGCCTCGCCGGCGCGATCCTGCTCGCGCTCCGGCTGGCACAATTCCGCCCCGCGCCCGCGCTGCGAGCCGCCAACGCCTGGCATTGTTTCCTCCTCGTCTGGGCCGGCGCCTCGCTCGCCGGCGCCGCTTCCGGCGGCCGCGGTTTCGAGCACTACACGATCCAGTGCCTGCCCGCGTTCTCGCTCGTCGCCGCCACCGCGCTGGCCGAGGCGACCGATTGGGCGCGCCGCTGGCGGACCTCCGCGCGCGGAGTCGGCCTCGCCGCCTTCGCCGCGCTCGCGCTCGTTGCCGCGAGCCTGCTCTGGTCGCCCTTCGCGGCGCGCCGCCCCGAGTTTCCGCCCACCGATCCGGCGCTCGAAGCGGCCGCGTTCATCCGCGCCCACACAACCGCCGCCGACAAGCTCTTCGTCTGGGGCTACAACCCCGACATCCATCTCTACGCCGACCGCCGCCCCGCCTCGCGTTTCGTCTACTGCTCGTTCCTCACCGGCCTGATCCCGTGGACGAATCTCGATCCGCAAAAGGATACCGCCTACGCGATCGTCCCCGGCGCGATGGAGACGTTGCTCGACGAACTTCGGCGCAACCGCCCCGCGTTCATCGTCGATTGCAGCCCGGGCCCACACCGCAATTTCCACAAATACCCGATCGCCGCCTTCCCGCCGTTGCAGGCGCTGCTCGACCGCGACTACGCCGTCACCGAGCCCGAGCGTTTCGTGCCGCAGGGTTTCCGCCTCCACGTCCTGCGCGATCGCGCGCGCCGCACCCCGCTCCCGCTCGCGGGCGGACCCGCCGTCACGGCTCCCACCGCACCGCAACTCTTCGGCCGCAACGACCCCGAAACGCAGCCGACCGCCTACACCGTCGCCTGCCGGGCGCCCGACGGCCGCCTGCAACGCCTCGAGCTCCTGGTCGACGGCGCCGTGGTCGACGGCGTGAGCGTCGTCCCCTGCGACGAGCTTTCCGCCACGCTCATCGCGCCATTCCACGAACTGCCCGCCGGCGCGCACCAGATCGTCGCGCGCGCCACGCGTGCCGACGGATCCACCACGACAAGTGCTCCGCTCGCCGTCACCTCCGGCGGCAACAGCGTGCCCGCCGCGCAGCTCCGCGTCTTCCGCATGCCCGTGCTCGCGCACACGCTCTCGCCGCTGTCCGTCTCCGCGCCGTTCGGACCGACCGCGCGCCCCGAGGGTTCGTCCTTCGTCTATGCCGTCCACGCGCCCTCGAGTATGATCTTCCCGCTCGAGATTGCCGCCCGCCGCGTGCGCGGCGCCTTCGGCATCCGCCCCGGCGCCTACGCGCCCGACAACAACGCCCCGACCGACGGCGCCCGTTTCCGCGTGCTCCTTCTCGGCGCCGGCGGCTCGCGCGCCGTGCTGCTCGAGCGTCTGCTCCGCCCGCTCGACGAGTTCGCCGACCGGCCCACGCAATACTTCGACCTCGCGATTCCCCCCCACGCCGCGGGCGCACGCCTCGAGTTCACCACCGATCCCGGTCCGGCCAACAACGCCGCCTGCGACTGGACATTCTGGAGCGACCTCGCCATCGACTGCACCGAGTGACGCCCGTCACCAAACCTCCGTCACACCACATTTCCGCATGTCAGACCAAACCGCCCCTGCACCCGCCGAACAGCCCAACCGCCTCGGCCAACTCCTGCTCTGGCTCCTGCTCGCGCTCTCCGCGTTCACCGTGCCGCGCCCGCCCGCGCTCGAGCTCGACGCCTCCTGGCGCATGACGATGGGCTACGCCTTCGCGCGCGGACTGCAATGGGGGCACGATCTCGTCTTCACCTACGGCCCGCTCGGCTTCGTGATGGCGAAGACTTACTGGGGCCAGCTCTTCTGGGAGATGATCGCGTGGCAGGCGTTACAGGCGATGCTCGCCGCGTGGCTCTTCACTTCCGAGGGCCGCAAACTCCCGCCGCTCTCCCGCTTCTTCTTCTACGCCTTCGCGGCGCTCTTCGGCGTCGTCTACGAGGATGCGCTCGAGATGATCGTCATCGCGCTGCTCGGCTGGCGCCTGCTCCGCCAGCTCGGCGACGAGGATGAACCGCGCTCCGGCTGGCTCTACGCCGCGCTGCTCGCGCTCTACGGCGCGGTGAAATTCACCAACCTGTTGCTCGCCGGCGTGGCCGTGGGCGTTGCCGTCGCGCTCGCCCTGCTCCGCCGCGCGCCGCGCCCGGCCGCGATCACCGCCGCAACCTTCGCCGTCGCCACGCTCGCGATCTGGCTGCTCTGCGGCCAGAACCCGCTCAACCTACCCGCGTATCTCCTCGCCAGCCTCGAGGTGAGCAGCGGCTACAACGACGCGATGAGCATCCCCACGCCGGACGCGCCGTTTCTCTCAGGCCTGATCGTCGTCGGCCTGCTCGCGGTCTACCTTGCGCTCTACGTCGCCACGAGCGCGCGACGCACCTTCGCCGCCGCCAACGCCCTGCTCTGCGCGCTCTTCCTTTTCCTCAACTGGAAACACGGCTTCGTGCGCTCCGATGGCCACATGATCGGCTTCTTCATCTGCGCGCTGCTCCCGATCACCGCGTTCCCGGCGTTGCTGGCCGATGCGCCCGAGCGCCGCTGGCTCCGCCGCGCTCTGCTCGTGCCCGCGGGCGTGTTCTGCGTCGTCGGCATCGAGCAGGCGCTGCCCAGCATGGCGCGCAGCATCGTCGGTCAGTTGCAGGACCGCCTCGTCGCCCGCAGCCAAGAACTCACTGACTGGAAAAACTTCCGCGACGGCCTGCGCGCGAAGATGCACGAACAACGCCTCCAGCACGATCTCCACTTCGTGCGCAAGGAGGTCGGCGACGCCTCGATCGACATCCTCGGCCACGAGCAGGCGATCGCGTTGTTCAACAAATTCAACTACCGCCCTCGCCCCGTCTTCCAGAGCTACAGCGTCTACAACGCCGCCCTCGCCCGCCGTAACCTCGACTACTACGCCTCGCCCGCCGCGCCGGCCTACGTGCTGCTCAAGCTCCAGACCATCGACGGCCGCCTCGCCACGATGGACGACCCGCTTCTCCTGAACTACTTTGTCCACGCCTACGACTACGTGCTCACCGACCGCGACTGGCAGCTCTGGCGCCGACGCGCCGACGCCCCGCCGGCGGAAAACGTCGCCCCGCGCCGCCTGCGCACCTCATCCGTCGCCCGCGGCGAGTGGGTCGAGCTCGGCGAGCTCACCGACCAACCCGTCTGGGTCACGCTCGACCTGCGCCCCTCGCTCGTCGGCCGCGCCGCCAAGCTTCTCTACAAACTGCCGCTCGCGTACCTGATCGTCGAGGACACCGCCGGCGCCGTGAGCCGCTACCGTCTGCCGCCCGACGAAGGCCGCGCCGGCTTCATCCTCAGCCCGATCATCGAGAACGTCGCCGAATACATCGCCTTCTCCGGCGGCAAACCGTCGCGCCGCGTCGCGCGATTCCGCGTGGAGGTCGAGCAACACAGCTACCTCTTCCAACCGCAGGTCGGCGTGGGCCTGTTCTCGCTCACATCCTCCACCGCGGCCGTGCGCTACGCCGCCCAACTCGAGCGCGCGCGCCTCGCCGCCCTCGGCGCCGCACCCGCCGCGCTCCAGTCGTTCGTCCCCGTCGCCGACGGCAAAATCGACGACCAACCCGTGCTCGTCGCCCACGCACCCAGCCGGATCGAATACGATCTGCCCGCCGGCGCCGCCACCCTCGCCGGCCGCTTCGGCTACCTCGCCGGCGCGTACGAGGGCGACGCCCGCACCAACGGCGCCGAGTTCCGCGTCGTGTGGACCGACGGCGTCTCCGAGCACGTGCTCTTCCGCCGCTACCTCGACCCGCGCAACACCCCCGCCGACCGCGGCCTGCAGGGCTTCACCGTGCCGCTGGCCGCCGTGAAATCCGGCCGAGTCTCCCTCGTGATCGACGCCGGCCCCGGCGGCGACAACGGCTGGGACTGGACCGCCTGGGCCGGCATCGAGATCCGTTGAACACCGCCCCCTCCGCCCGTCCTTGGCGCCTGCTCGCCCTCGGCGCCGCGCTGCTCGCCCTCGCGGGCCGGCTGTGGCTGATCCGTGGGTACGGCACCGCGCTGCCCTTTCGCGACGAGTGGAAGGCCGTCGCCGTCGACCTCCTCGGTCCGTGGCTCGCCGGCACGCTCAGCTGGCGCGACTTCGTCGCCCCGCTCAACGACCACTGCCTCGTCCTCACGCGCACGTTCGCCTTCACCCTCGTGCGTCTCAACGGCCAGTGGAACAATCTCCTCGAAACCTCCCTCAACGCGCTGGTGCTCGTCCCCCCGCTCGCGCTGGTCGTGCGCAGCGTCGCCCCCGCGCTCGGCCGCGCCGCCGCCGTCGCGTGGACGCTCCTCGCCGGCCTCCTGCTCGCGCTGCCGATCACGGGCGAAAACACGCTCTGGGGAATCCAGTCGCTCGTCTTCTTCCAGGTCGCGCTCTCGGTGATCTACCTCTGGGCCGTCGCCACGCGCACGCACCGCGATGCCCTCTGGTGGCTCGGCCAACTCGCCGGCGGCCTCGCGCTGCTCACACAACAATCCGCCGTGCTCGCGCCCGTCGCCGCCGCGCTGCTGCTCGGCTGGCGCCTCGTCCGAGAAACCGAAACGCGCCGCAATGCTGCTGCCGGTCTCGCTTTCGCCGCGCTCTGGATCGGCTGCTACTTCGCCCTCGCGCCGGACTTCACCGTCACCTCCGACATGCGCGCCGATTCCTGGCGCGTCGCGCTCGATGTCTGCCTGCGCCAGCTCGCGTGGCCGCTGCCGCACCCGGCCTTCGCTTTCCTGCTCTACGCGCCGTGGCTGTGGTTCGCCGCCGACCGCGCCCGTCGCCGCCGTCTGGATTCGACCGACGCCCTGCTGCTCGTGCTCGCGCTCTGGGTCGGCGCGCAGGCGGCCGCGATCGGCTTCGGTCGCGGCGGCGAGACGACCGGTTTCGTCTCCCGCTACTGCGATTTCCTCCTCTACGGCGTGATCGTGAACGCCGCCTGCCTGCTCCGCCTCTGGTGCGAAAACGCGCGAGCACTCCGACTCGCGCTCGGCGTGCTCGGTGTCGCGTGGCTCGTCGCCCTCGCGCCGGGCGTCTGGCGCGAAACAGTCGGCAGCCACTCCGGCTACATCCTCCAAAACCGCCGCGCGGCCAACGCCCTCAACCTCGCCGCCGTCCGCGAGTTCATCGCGACGAACAACCCCGCGACCCTCGCGCGCGACCGCATCGGCGAGACGCTCTACACTTACCCGCCGTCGCTCATCGAGCTGCTCTCCCAACCGCGTTTCCGCGCGCTGCTCCCGCCCGAAACCGGCGCGCCCGAAGCGCGCACCGACCAAGGCCGCCTCGGCTGGCTCGCGCGTGGTCTGCCCGCCGCGTGGCCATTGGTCGCCGCCGGCGCGCTAGGCCTGATCGCCTTCGCCGCCGTGCGCCTCCGCCGCGAACCAACCGCCGCCGCGCCACGCTCCACTGCCGCGCCCATCTGGTCCCCGCGCGATCTCGCGTTTCTCTTCGCCACGCTCGCGCTTGCCGGCGGCGCGCTCTGGTCCGCGTGGCCGCAGCCGCTCGTCTTCAATCCGAACGCGCGATGGAAGGAAGCCTTCGAGCCCGCGCACACCGGCGTTGATCTCGTCGATCTCGTCTTCGCGCGCCAGAGCGCCGGGCCGGCTCTCGTGCCCGGCGCCACGATCGGCGCCGTCGCGCTCGACCGCCGCGAACTCGCCCCGTTCTGGCACGGCACGCTGCTGCCGGATCTCTCGTTCACCGGCACGCTCGCCGCGCGGCCGTTCACGTTGCAGCACCGTTTCTTGGTGACGCCATTCTGTGGCTGGCCGAGCTGGGATGGCAGCGCCCTGCGCTGGCGTCTGCGCAATCCCGCCACCGGCGAGGAGCAATGGCCCGACTGCGTCGGCCGCAACCCGCAGGGCGGGTTCGATGTCTGGGTCGTCGACGCCGCGCCGTACCGCGGCTGGGAGGCGACGATCTTCCTCTTCGACGGCCGCACCGACCGCCCCGGCTGGCTCGGCGTCGCGCGGCCGGCCGCGACCGATGATCCCGCCTTCGGCCCCGCTTGGCGCGCCGCGCTCAAAGGCGAACGCGCCGAGGCCACGCACGCGGCGCTCGCGGGCGGGACCCTGCTCGCAGCCGCGTTCGCCTTCGCCTGCGGCGTCCGGAGTTGGCGGACGCGTTCCTCCGCCCCAACCTCTCGCGCCACATGACCGCGTCCGCGCCCGAAATTTCCATCGTGCTCCCGTGCCTCAACGAGGCGCTGACGCTCGCCGCCTGCCTCGACGAAATCGCCGCCGCACTGAAGGCGCACGGCATCGACGGCGAGATCGTCGTCGCCGACAACGGCAGCACCGACGGCTCGCAGGCGATCGCCACCGCGCACGGCGCGCGCCTCGTGCCGGTCACCGCGCGCGGCTACGGCAACGCCCTCCGCGGCGGTTTCGCCGCCGCCCGCGGCCGCTACATCCTCATGGGCGACGCCGACGGCAGCTACGACTTCGGCCATCTGCCGCGTTTCCTCGAGCGTCTGCGCGCGGGCGCCGATCTCGTGATGGGCAACCGTTTCGCCGGTGGCGTGCAGCCCGGCGCGATGCCGTGGAAGAATCGTTACATCGGCAACCCGGTGCTCTCCTTCCTCGGCCGGCTCTTCTTCGGTACCGGCATCCGCGATTTCCACTGCGGCCTGCGCGCGTTTTCCGCCGAGGCGTACCGGCGGATGGATCTGCGCACGACCGGCATGGAGTTCGCCTCGGAGATGGTCATCAAGGCGAAGCTCCTCGGCCTGCGCGTCGAGGAAGAGCCGACCGTGCTCCGCCCCGACGGCCGCGACCGCCCGCCGCACCTGCGCCCGTGGCGCGACGGCTGGCGGCACCTGCGCTTCATGCTGCTCTTCAGCCCGCGCTGGTTGTTTCTCTACCCCGGCGCCGCGCTCATGCTCGTCGGCACGGCGGCGATGGCGCTGCTGCTGCGCGGTCCGTTGCACCTCGGCGGTGTGGCGTTCGACGTGCACACGTTGCTCTTCGCCGCGTTCGCCGTGCTGATCGGATTCCAGGCGGTGTCGTTCGCCGTGCTCGGGAAGTTCTTCGCGATCCGCGCCGGGCTGCGCGCGCCGGAGAAACGTTTCGCGCGACTGCTCGACGCCGCGAGTCTCGAGGCCGGCCTGATCGCGGGCGCGTTGCTCGCGCTCGCCGGCTTCGGCCTCTCCGCCGGCGCGGTCTGGCTCTGGGGCCGCGGCGGATTCGGCGACCTCTCGCCGCAGGCGATGCTGCGTATCGTCATCCCCGGTGCGCTCGCGCTCACGCTCGGCTGCCAGATCGCGCTCACAAGCCTCTTCCTCGGCGTGCTCCGGCTCGACACCCGGGAGGACCGCGCGTGAACCAGCCCGCCACCGACCGCCGCTGGTTCTGGGCCGCCCTCGCGCTCACCGCGCTCAAGCTCTGGCTCACCGCCGCGCAACCGGTCTTCGCCATCGGCACCGCGCTGCACGACGACGCGTTGTTCCTGCAACTCGGCGAGTCGATCGCGCGCGGCGAGTGGCTCGGCGCGTACAACCAGATGACGCTCGCGAAGGGGCCGTTCTATCCGCTCTGGATCGCGCTCGCGCATCTGCTCGGCGTGCCGCTCTTCCTCTCGCAACATCTGCTCTACGCCGGCGCCTGCGCGGCGCTCGTGCGCGCGTGCCGGCCGGCGCTGACGTCGGCCCCGGCGCGCTTCGGCTTCTACGCGCTACTGCTCTGGAACCCGATGACGTTCGACGCCTCCAGCCTCGGCCGCGTGCTGCGCCAGCACGTGTACGTCGCGCTCGGGCTGCTGCTCTTCGCCGGACTCGCCGCGCTCTACTACCGCCGCCGCGAAACGCTGCGCCGCCAGCTCCCGTGGTCGGTGTTGCTCGGCGTTTCGTTCGCCGCCTTCTATCTCACGCGCGAGGAGACGATCTGGATCGCGCCGAGCCTCGCGCTGCTCGCCGGCGCAGTGGCGATCGGCGCCGTGCGCGAATCGCTTCGCACCGCGCTGCGCTCCGCGGCCGCGCTCGCCGTCGCCGCCGGCTGCGCGCTCGCGCCATTGCTCGGCGTGTGCGCGCTGAACCTGCACCACTACGGTTGGTTCGGCACCGTCGAGTTTCGCGATCCGGCTTTCAACGACGCCTATGGCGCGCTCACCCGCGTCCGTGTCGGCCCCGACCTGCCGAACGTGCCCGTGACGCGCCAGGCGCGCGAGGCGATGTACGAGGTGAGCCCGACCTTCGCGCAACTCCGCCCGCATCTCGACGGCGATCTCGGTCGCGGTTGGGCCGCGGCCTCGAGTTCCGTGACCGGCCAACCTCCCGAAGAACGCCAGATCGGCGGCGGCTGGCTCATGTGGGCGCTGCGCGACTCGGTCGTCGCCGCGGGCCACGCGCACTCCGCGGGCGAGGCGCACGCCTTCTACCGCGCAATGGCCGACGAGTTGAACGCCGCCTGCGACTCCGGCCGCGTGCCCGCCGGTCTCCGACGCAGCGGTTTCCTCCCGGTCTGGCGCGAAGGACAAAGACTCGCCGTCGCGCGCACGGTGGGCGAGTTCGCGGATTTCGTCGTTTCCTTCAGCCGTTTCAGCGCGCACGCGCCGGCCAGTGAAGGAGGCGAAGATTCGCTCGCCCTCTTCCGCCGGATGACCGGCGGCGATCTCTCGCCCGAGCGCACCGCCGTTCTCGCCGACGCGCGCATCGGCGCGCTCCACCTGATCGGCAAGACGCTGCGCCACGTCTTGTTCTGGCTCTTCGTCGCCGCGCAACTCGTCGCGATCGTGCGCGTCGTGCAGGTGCTGCGGCGCCGCACGTGGACGTTCCCGCTCACGCTCGCCGCCGCAGCGTGGGGCGGCGGGCTCGTCTACGTGACGATCCAGGCGATCATCCACGTGACGTCGTTCCCGGTGCTGGTGATTTCGTCGTTCGCCTCGGCCTACCCGTTCGTGCCGCTGTTCATCGGTGCCGTTGCGTGGGACGTATTCGCCGCCTGGGCTCCGTCACGGAACGCCCCGCCGAGCCCCGCAGCCAAACCCGCGCGCGCCGCTCCCGTCGAGAATGCCGAGCCCACGGTGGCCGACGCTCCGTGGCGTCGGCGCCTGCCCTGGCTCGCGGGTTTGCTCGCGCTCGCGCCGTTCGTGCTCTGGCACGGTGAATTCGCAAAACTGATCTGGTTCGCCGACGACCTTTTCCTCGTCGACGAGATCTCGCGCATCGGCCTGTGGCGCTGGCTGTGTGTGTTCTTCACCGAGAGCTTCGTGCCACTCTTCAAACTCGGCTGGGGCGGCGCGCTGCACGTGTTCGGCGGGAGCTACCTCGCGCTGCTCACACTGCTCTGGCTCACGCACGCGCTCAACGTCGCCCTGCTCGGTCGCGTGCTCCTGCGCGTCGGCCTGCCGTGGTTCGCGGCGGTGTTCGCGCAGGTGGTGTTCGCACTCACACCGGGCAACCTCGAGTCGCTCGCGTGGTCCGTGCAGTGGTCCGCCCTGCTCGCGACGACGTTTCTGCTCCTCGGCCTGCTCGTCCTCGCAAACGATCCTGCGCGCGACGAATGCCCGCGTTGGCGGACGACCGCCCTGCTCGCGCTCTGCGCCGCGGCGAGCGCCTGCTGTTTTGCGCGTGGCGTGTTGACCGGCGGCGTGTTCGCCGTCGCCGTGCTCGCACCAGCGTTGTTCAACCGCGACTGGCGCGTCCTCCTGCGCCGCGCCCCTGCCGCGTTGTGCGCGCTCGCCCCCGCGGTCGCCGTGGCGCTTGCGATTCTCCTGATCCCGCAAGGCAACCAGCGACACCTCGGCGGACACCTCTTCGAAGTCGCGCAGTTCGCGGCCACGTTTCTCTTCCTCAGCCCCGGCCCGCAACTCTTCGGCGCCGACGTGACGTTCGCCTCCGCGCTGCTCTTCGGCGCAACGAAAATCGCCATCGTCCTCGGCGGCTTGGCTGTCGCGCGCGGCCGTGCACGCACGCTGCTGCTGGCGCTCCTCGCGTACGATCTCGGCAACGCCGTGTTGCTCGGCATCGGCCGCTACCACACCGGTGCGCTCGCAGCGCTCGGACAGCGTTACCTCTACGGTTCGCTGCTCGCGACGCTGCCCTTCGCCGGCTTCCTGCTCGCGCACTTGGCGACGCGCTTCGTCGCGCACGTGCGCCCGCGCACCGCGCTCGCGTCCGCGTTCCTGCTGCTACTCGCCGTGCATTTCCTCCGCGGCTGGCCGGCCGCGCTCGCGCCGTTCGTCGCGTGGCGCGGCACCGAGATGCGCGCGCTGCTCGCCGCGCCCTACGATCCCGCGCCCGACGCCAAAGTTCCCGCGCTCGACTTCATGCACCTCGAACGCGCCAAGGCCCTTCAGCGCGCCTACGATCTGCACTGAAGCACGCATCCGGCATCGCAAGCCGGACGAGCGCACGAAAAAAGGCACCGCCGGAGCGGTGCCTTGGGAAAACGGAGGCGAATGGTCGCGGCGCTCAGGGCACCACTTCGACCTTCACCACGCGAGCCGGCGGCTCGGCCCAGTTGTTCCAGGTGTCCTGCCATTTGATGGCCGCGCCCGTGTAGTCGACGTCGCCCGCGGCGCCGCCGCGATACGCGACTCGCGCACGCACAAGCGTCGTCGTGCCCGCATCGCCGGCCGTGACCGAGAGCGTGCGCGACGTGGCGGCGCCTTGGTTCTGCTCGAAGCAGAGCCCCGCCCAGGTCTTGCCGCCGTCATTCGAATACTCCACGTGCAGGAAGCCGATCTGCTCGCCCGCACCGGCATCGGTGCTGGCGCGCACAACGACCTTCACCGGTTGATGCGCGGGGGCCTTGACGGGCGCCTGGACTTTCAACACGCGTTCCACGGCCTGGGCCGGGACGGCAAACAGGGACGCGGCGACGAACGAAAGGGCGAGAAAACGGGCCAGCTTCGATCCACGCGCCGGCACCGGAGTGTTCTGGGGTTTGTTCATAGCGAGCCCCAGCACGGCGCAATCAGGCGCCTGTGCCAACCCCATTTCCGCTCGCTCGCCGCGCGACCAGCAGAAGTCCCACGCCGAACGGCAAACCTCCGCGGCGCAGCGTGGCTTGGGCGACAAACTGCCAGCGCAGCAGGGCGTTGAGCCAGCGCGGCGGCACGCGATCCTCCGCCCGCGGCCCGCTTTGTCGGCCACCGCGTCGCGCGCGCCGCAACATCCAAACGAGCGGGAAGGCCAGCGAGTTCACGTGCGCGAGGCGCTCGATCGTCCAGCCGTCACCGAATAACGCCCGCAAGCTCTCGCGTTCATAACGGCGGAAATGATGCAGCGAGACATCCCAATCGCTCCACAGCCGCATGCTCGCCGGCACCGTCACGACCGCCAGCCCGCCCGGGCGCAGCACGCGGCGAAACTCCGCCACCGCGGCGGCGTCGTACTCGACATGTTCGAGCACATCGAGCGCCGTCACACAATCGACGCTCGCATCCGGCACCGGGATGCGCCCCGCGGCCGTGGGCTCGATCACCTGCGCCGGCGGCAATCTCCGGCGGAGCCGTTCGAGCGATTCGGGAAACGAGTCGAGCGCCAGCACGCGGCAGCTCGGCGCCATCTCCTCGGCAAACAGACCCGTGCCCGCGCCGAAATCGAGCAGCACGTCGTCCGCCCCGAGCGGCCGCAGCCGCTGGATCCAGCGCCGCACGATCCGGCGTTTGCCATCGTAGAACCAGTGGACGCGCTCCACCCGCTCGAGATTCTCGTACTCGCTCGATTCCATGTGGCTAACGGTTCCCGCGCTCCGAGCGCGATTCGACGAACTCCTCGCCGCGCTGCCCCACCAGGAACGGCGCCGACGACCGGCTGCTGAGCACCGAAAACAGCACCACCGCGGCGAGCGTGAGCGATTGGAAGAACACCACCATCGAGAGGCCGAAGACGTTCGTCGCCCATCCGGGGATCGCGAGCTCGGTGCCGAACCGGAGTCCGACCGCGACCGCCGCGGCGACGACGGCCGCCAGCGAGGTCGCGCCGAAGAACAACAGCAGGCGCGTGATCGCGGTGTCGATGAAGACGGAAAACGCGCTGAAGCCGTGCACCACGAGCGAGACGAGGTTCATCGTCGAACGCCCGGCGTAGCGCACTCCCCGCGCCGTCGGCCGGCCGAGGATCGGCAGCCGCGATTTCACGATCGTGGCGGCGAGATGGTTCCAACACTCCGGCATGAACACGAGGCGCCGCGCCGCCGACAGGGGCAGCACGGCGAAGTTGCCGAACGCGATCACCCGTCCGGTGAGGAAGCGGAACGCGAGCTTGTAGACGAGGTACGCCGCGCGAAACACGATCCCCTCCGTCCGGCGCGACCGTTGCGCCACGACCACCTGCCCCGGCCGGCGGAACGCCTCCTCGAGCAACGCCGGTAGGTCGGCGGGGCGATCCTCGCCATCGGCGTCCATTGTCACCACGTAATCGGCACGCGCGACGCGCACGCAGTCGGCGAGGCCGATCGCGAGCGCGCGCTGGTGGCCGAGGTTGGCCCGCAGCCGCAGCACTTCGATCCGGCGGAGATGGCGGCAGTCGGTGCCGAGTGGCGACGGGGCGGGCTGGAGCGAGCCGTCGTCGACCGCGAGCACCTCGATGCCGGCGGGGAGCGTCGCCGCCGCCGCGTCGAGTTCGCCGAGCAACCGCGCGAACGCGGCCCAGTCGTCGAAGACGGGCACCACGATGGTCACGTGCGGCGGCGCGGATTGTTCGGCTTGGTCGGGCACTGTCGGGAAATTGCGGAGGCCGGCGGCGTTTGTCGATCCCGCGCCCCACGTTCACTCCACCACGATGCGGTACCAATAGAACCAGTCGTAGGCGAGGTCGCCCGTGACACCGGTCGACGCCTCGAACACGAGGGGGCCGTACACGTCGCACGGCAGTTCTAGTCGCGCCGTCTGCACGCCGCGATCCGCCGGGTTTGCCACCGGATCGAGCGCGCGGCGGTAGAGCGGGCGGCGCGGCCGGCCGGGCTCGGTTGTGTAGATCGATACAACGACTCCGTCGGAGCGCGTGTCAGGGAGGATGCACTCGTCGCCCAGACCGAACTCGACCTGCACGGAGCGGGCCCCCGGCGGTTGCGCGAGCACGAGCCGCGACGGCGCGTGGGCCACGATGCAGTCGCGTTCGCCGTTGCGCGCAATCGACAGGCCGTAGAGCGAGCGCCCGGAAATCGGGCTCGGCCGGCAGAGCTTCTGGTCGCCGGGCAATGGCGACGGAAACAACTTGTAGGATTCCGCCGCCGGCCAGGCCGCGACCGGCTGCGCAGCAGACGAGAGGCCGGGCAACGCCAGTTCGCCGAGCTGGGCACGCATCGCGACTGTCGCGCCCGCGCGGACGAAGAGCGTGTTCTCGCCATCGCTCGCAACCGGTGCGCGATCGAAGCCGAGCTCGTCGAAAAGGTAGCTGTGCAGTTCGAGCGGGATCGCCGCGGCGCCGCGCCAAACGAGCGCCCGCGGCTCCTCGGGCGGAAGTCGGTTCAGGACCTCATCGAGTGCCCCGAGGTCGTTATGAAAACCGTCGGGCAACATGACCGCGCGTCGCCGCATGTAGAACGGCAGCTCCGGGTTCCAGCCCTTGTTCATGAGGAGCACGACGCCGTTCTCCGGCACCACCGCGCGGATCGCCGCCGCCAGCGCCGGCGGAGCCGGTGGCGTGTGGGAGAAATAGTAGCCGAGTCCGCGGACAAATCCGTGCGCCTGCAAGCCGCCCACCAGCAGCGCCACGGCGAGCGCCGCCCAACGGGGCACGCGCGGATTCTCCCACAACCCGCCCAGCGCGAGACCGAGCGCGGCAGCTAGGAAAACGGCATTGGCGCAGAAATAGTAGTCGTGGACGAGGTAGAGGTTGAAGAAGCAGAGCGGCCCCACGAGGAACGCGGCCGCGGCCAACAGCGCCGCCCAACGGTGCCGCCGCGACGCGAACACCAGCACCGCGAGCGCCACCAGGCCCGGCAGTAATCGGCACGTCGTGTAGCCGGTCTGCACCGCAAACGTCCGCCACGCCGCCGGATCGAGCCGCTGGGCAAGCGTGCCGAAATTCCAGGCGTTGAGGTGGGCCGATTGCAGCCGCACCGCGAGCGGGTTGGCGGCCTTCACAGTATCCGAGAACTCAACCCACCAAGTGCCCGCGGCGAATGCGACGAGCGCCGGCAACGATGCGACGAGAAGCAGCGGTGGCAGTGCCGTGCGGCGGCCGGCCGGATCGCCCCAGGCGCACAGCACCGCGGCCCCGGCGGGTACCGCGGCGATCAGCAGCGCTGACGCCAACGTCGTGATCTTCACCAACGCCGCGAGCGCACCGAACAACACCGCCGCGCCCACCCACCACCAGCGCCGCGGTGCCGGTTGCAGGCCGCGGATGAACGCGTGGAGAAACCATAGCGCGAAACAGAGCGCCGTCGTCTCGATCAACACCGTGCGCGCGTAGAACAGGTAGACCGGTGTCAGCAGCACGCTCCCGAGCGCGAACCAGCGGGTGCGCGCCGTGAAACCCGCCGACGCCACCAGCCCCGCCAAAGCCGGCAATGCCGCGAAGAACGCCACGATCGCCACCGCCCGGCCCGCGCTCTCAATGCCGCAGCCGGCAAGTTTCGACACGCCGGCGACCATCGCCTGATAGAGCGGAAACTCCATCGGCGCGGACCACGGCGGACCGAACACCGGCAGCGGATAGGCAAGGCCCCAACCTTCTTCGCGCAGCCAGTGTGCGGTGAGCGCGGTCTGTGTCTGGCGAAACTCGTGGCGGTCGAGAATCGGCGCGCTCCACTGGCGGAGCAAGTTCGCCAGCGCCAGCACCGCGAGCACGAGAAACCAGAGCGGCGGCCGGACCGCTGCGAGACGTTGCGAAAGGCGGATCATGAAGGAGTTGTCGGCACGTGCCGGTGGGCAATCGCGCCCGAGGCGCGGGGTGGGAGCAACATCCCTTTTCCGCTGACGGCGGCAGCCGCGCATCCGCTGCTTGAAATGCGCCACCGCCGCCCGCATACCTTTCCGCCTCATGGCGAAACGTCTCCTCGTCACCGGCTCCTCCGGCCTCATCGGGTCGGAGGTCTGCGTCTATTTCGCGAAGCAGGGTTACACAATCCACGGCGTGGACAACAACCAGCGCGCCGTCTTCTTCGGCCCGCAGGGCGACACGCGATGGAACCAACAGCGCCTCCTGCGCGACCTCCCCGGCTTCGTCCACCACGAGCTCGACATCCGCGACCGCGCCGGCGTCCTCGCGCTCGTCAAAGAGGTAAAGCCGGACGTCATCGTCCACACCGCCGCACAGCCCTCGCACGACCGCGCCGCCGCCATCCCCTTCGACGACTTCGACACCAACGCCGTCGGCACGCTCAACCTCCTCGAGGCCAACCGCCAGGTGAACCCCGAGGTGCCGTTCGTGCACATGTCGACCAATAAGGTCTACGGCGACGCCCCGAATCGCATCGCGCTCAAGGAGCTCGCCACCCGCTGGGACTACGCCGATGCCGCCTACGAGCACGGCATCGCCGAGACGTTCACCATCGACCAGTCGAAGCATTCGCTCTTCGGCGCCTCCAAGGTCGCCGCCGACGTGATGGTCCAGGAGTACGGCCGCTATTTCAACATGCCGACCTGCTGCCTGCGCGGCGGCTGCCTCACCGGCCCCAACCACACCGGCGTCGAGCTCCACGGCTTCCTCTCCTACCTCGTGAAATGCAACCTCGAGGGCCGCGAGTACCGGGTGTTCGGTTACAAGGGCAAGCAGGTGCGCGACAACATCCACTCGCTCGATGTCGCCCGCTTCATGCACGCCTTCGTCTCCGCCCCGCGCGTGGGCGAGGTCTACAACCTCGGCGGCGGCAAGGCCAACTCCTGCTCCATCCTCGAGGCCTTCGCCATCGCGGAGAAGTTCTCCGGCAAGAAGCAGGTCTACACGTACGTCGACCAGAACCGCATCGGCGACCACATCTGCTACTACTCCGACCTGCGCAAGATGCGTGCCCACTACCCGAGCTGGGACATTTCCGTGAGCCTCGAGGAGACCATCCGCCAGATCGTCGAGGCCTGGCAGAAGCGGCCGGCAAACTGACGAGAGTCGAGTGACAGGCGCTTCACCTCTCGCGCTCCTCCGGCCAATCGCAAATCGGCAATCCCAAATCGAGAATCGCCGCCCATGAAGATCCTCCTCACCGGCATCTGCGGCTTTGTCGGCAGCACGCTCGCCAACACGCTGCTCGACACCGTGCCCGGGCTGCAGCTTGTCGGCTTGGACAACTTCATCCGCCCCGGCGCCGAGACAAACCGCGCCGCGTTGAAGGCCCGCGGCGTGAAACTCTTCCACGGCGACATCCGCTGCGCGAGCGACCTCGAGTCGCTGCCCGCCGTCGACTGGGTGATCGACGCCGCCGCCAACCCCAGCGTCCTCGCCGGCATCGACGGCAAGACCAGTTCCCGGCAGCTTGTGGAGCACAACCTCCTCGGCACGGTGAACATGCTGGAGTTCTGCAAGGCCCACCGCGCCGGTTTCGTCCTGCTCAGCACCAGCCGCGTCTACTCCATCGCGCCGCTCGCCGCGCTGCCGGTCGTGCCCGACCGCGGTGCCTACCGTCCGGATACGGAGAAACCGCTCCCCGCCGGCGTGAGCGCCGCCGGCGTGCACGAGAGCTTCGCCACCGCCGCGCCCATCTCGCTCTACGGCGCGACCAAGCTCACCAGCGAAGCGCTCGCGCTCGAGTACGGCGAGACGTTCAACTTTCCCGTCTGGATCAACCGCTGCGGCGTGCTCGCCGGCGCGGGCCAGTTCGGCCGGCCCGATCAGGGCATCTTCGCCTACTGGATCAACACCCACCTGCGCCGGCGCCCGCTCAAGTACATCGGCTTCGACGGCCTCGGCCACCAGGTGCGCGACTGCCTCCACCCGCGCGATATCGTGCCGTTGCTCCTGAAACAATTCGCCGCGAGATCTGCCCCCGCCGCCGCCGCGCCGGGGCTCTCGCCGCGACTCTGCAACGTCGCCGGTGGCGCCGCCGCGAGCATGTCGCTCCAGCAGCTCACCGCGTGGTGCGATGGCCGTTTCGGCGCGCACGCCGTCGCCTCCGATCCGCAGCCGCGCCCCTTCGACATTCCCTGGATGGTGCTCGACGCCACCCACGCCTCCAAAGTTTGGAGTTGGCGGCCTGAGACTTCGCTCCCGTCGATCCTCGAGGAGATCGCCGTGCACGCCCAGCAACACCCCGAATGGCTCGATCTCTCCGCGCCGTTCTGAGCCCGACCCTCGTCCCTCGACTCTCGTCGCTCGTCTCCGCCATTCATGTCCGCCGCCCCACTCAAGCTCTACTCCGTCGTCATCCCCGCGCGCGACGAAGAGGAATCGCTGCCGTCCACCGTCACCGACATCCACGAGACCTTCACCCGCGAAGGCATCCCGCATGAGATCGTCGTCGTCGACGACGGCTCGAAGGACGGCACATGGAAGGTGCTCCAGGAACTGAAGCGGAAGATCCCCACCCTCGCGCCCACGCAAAATCCCGGCCCGCACGGCTTCGGGCGCGCGATCATCTGGGGGCTCAACCACAGCACTGGCGACTCCGTGGTGATCATGATGGCCGACGCCTCCGACTCGCCCACCGACGCCGTCGCGTATTGGAGGATTCTAAACGAGGGCTACGACTGCGCGTTCGGCTCGCGTTTCGTGAAGGGTGGCAAAGTCATCGACTACCCGCGCGTGAAGCTCCTCGTGAACCGGCTGGCGAACTTCCTCGTGCGGCTCGGTTTCCGCCACGGCCTCAACGACACGACCAACGCCTTCAAGGCCTACCGCCGCACCGTGATCGACGGCTGCCGCCCGCTCATCGCGCCGCACTTCAACCTCACCGTCGAGATTCCGCTCAAGGCCATCGTGCGCGGCTTCAGCTTCAAGGTCTGCCCCATCTCGTGGCAGAACCGCAAATACGGCGTGGCCAAGCTCAAGATCAAGGAGATGGGCTCCCGCTACTTCTTCATCTGCGCCTACGTCTGGCTCGAGAAATATTTCAGCCGCGGCGACTACCGCCGGAAGTAGTCCGCAACCATCCCCACCATGCACACGCCGCTCCCGCTCGACGTGCGGCTCTTCGAGTGGATCGACCATCATGGCTGGGCCTACTGGCTGATCGCCTGGGGCACGTTCGCGTGGTGCGTCGCCGCCGCGCTCGCGCCGCTCGTCACGCACACGGCCGGAGACCGTAACAACGCCTCGGCGTGCCCGCGCCGGCTCCGACTGCTCGGCTCGCCGGTGTTGTTCGCGTTGGCGGTCGTCGCCCTCCTCTGCGCGTTTCGTTGGCCGCTCTGGTTCGCCGGCCCGCTCGAGAATCCCGATGAAGCGGAGTGGATCGCCGGTGCCCTCACGCTGCGCCATGGCGGCCTACCGTGGAAGAGCATCGACTGCCACACCTCGGGCCCGCTCAGCCCGGCCACGCTGCTCCTCACCATTCCGCTCGGCCTGCCGCTGAACTACGTCGGCGTCCGCGTCCTCACCTCCCTGCTGCAGGCCATCTGCGTGC
>DATGXA010000335.1:0-3608 GCA_035299125.1 Opitutaceae bacterium | reverse complement strand
CTGCTGGCAACAATCCCTCCTCCCGCCCTGGGCCCTCGCGCTCCTCGTCGTCCCGGGCCTGTTGTTTCTCCCCGCCTGGCGCCGCCGCATCGCCGCCGCCCTCGCCCTCTTCCTCGCCGCGCAACTGCTCATCCCGTTGGCCTACGCGTATCAGGACTATTACTTCTACGCCGCCAACCTCTTCGCCGTCGCCGCCCTCGCCTTCGTCTTCCTCGGCCTGCTCGACTCCGGGCTCCCGCGCCTCGTCTCTCTCCCCCTCCTGTTCGTCCCTCTCGCCGCGCTCTTCGCCACCTACCGCGCTGACTACTTCCACCTCCAGGCCGTCCGCTCCTTCGGCGGCTCCGGACTCACAGAGGCGATCAAGGCCTACACGCCGCCGCACACCGTGCTCGTCGTCGCCGGGGAGGACTGGTGCGCCGTGATTCCGTACTACGCCGAGCGCAAGGCCCTCATGATCCGCCGCGGCCTGGAAAACGACTCCGCCTACCTCGACCGCGCCTTCGCCGACCTGGCCGACGAGGAAGTCGCCGCGCTCGTGCTCACTCACGACCAGCGCAGCAACCGCACCCTCGTCGAGCGCGCCGCCGCACAGTTCAACCTCGATACCGCGCCCACGTTCACCCACCCGACCGGCGATGTGTACTGCAGCAACTTCTACCGCGAATCCATCCTCGAGCGCCTGCACGGAGCGCACGGCTACAACCAGATCACCACCGCCGCCGCGCCCCGCCCGGTTTCCACGCCCGCGGATCCGCTCATCGCGATCCCCGCTGGCGCCGCGCCGCAGGTGTTCGACATGGTGCGCCCCGCGCCGTCGCACTACCGCTTCGCCTTCGGCTACGGCACCTGGCCTCTCGACGGCGACCGCTGCCTCAACATGCACGCCGAGAGCGACCTCGTCGTGCCCGCACCCGCGGCCGCCCGCCGCATCCACTGGCAATTCGGCCTCGTGCCCACCGCCTATGAACGCGACGGCGACACCACCGACGGCGTCGTGTTCATCATCGAAGGCGAATCGCCCCACGGCACCCGCCGCCAGCTCTTCCGCCGCGTGCTCGATCCCGTCATGGAACCGGCCGATCGGGGTAACCAAACCGCGGACATCCCCTACTCGCCCCTCCCCGGCGAGCGTCTCTTCTTCCGCACCCGCAACAACGGCGCCGCCGACTTCGACTGGTCGTACACGCGTCGCATCATCGTCGACTGATCGCGCCGCGCTCCCGCCATGTTGAAACACCTCTTCGCCTGGCTCGACGCCCATCCGACCGCCTACTGGAGCCTCGCGCTCGTCGTCACCGCAGCCGCCGGCCTATGGCTGCTCCGCGCGCTGCGCCGCGAACGCACCGGCACCGCCCCGCGCCACGACGGCGTCGCCTTCGCGCTGTACACACTCGCGCTGCTCTTCGCGTGGCGTTGGCCAGTGCTGTTCCAGGCCACGCCGCTCAACCCCGACGAGGCGCAACTCATCGCCGCCGCGCTCACCTACCAGCTCGATCCCGTCCCCTTCCGCTCGGTCGATCTCACCACCTCCGGCCCGCTCAACGGCCTCGCGCTCCTCCCCACCCACTGGCTGGGCGTACCGCAGGACTACTTCAACGCGCGCCTCGTCGCCATCCTCCTCGAGTGGGGCGCGCTCCTCGCGCTCTTCGGCGTCCTGCGCACGCGCGCGACCGCCGCCGGCGCAGCCCTCGCGTTGATGCCCGGAGTCGTCTTCCTCGCGCTCGCGGCCGATCTCGACTTCATCCACTACAGCTCCGAGCACGTCGCCATCTTTCTCCTCGCGCTCGCGTGCTGGCTGCTGTGCCGCGTGCGCCAGCCGGAGCCGGGAATAACGACGCAGCCGCGCCTCGGCTGGATCGCCGGCGGCGCCGTCCTCGGTCTGCTGCCCTGGGCGAAACTGCAGAGCGTGCCCGTCGGCTGCGCCATCGGGCTCTGGTTTCTCGTGACAACGTTGGCCGCCCGCGGCCGCCCGCTCGCCGGCCGGCTTCGCTGGGCGGGCGCGTTGATTGCCGGTGCTGTGGTCCCCTCCGTCGCGATGCTGGCGCTGATCGCCGCCACCGGCCAATTCGAGGAGTTCCGCCTCACCTACCTCGTCGCCAACTTCTCTTATATGGACACGGGCATCTCGTGGGCCGAGACGCTCGTGCAACTCGCCCGCACGACCCGATTCACGTGGCAGTTTCCGGGATTCTTCGGCGCGATTGTGCTGCTGCTCGGTGTCCACGCACTCTGGTGCCGCCGCACGCACCGCCGCCCCGACCGGCTCTACTGGCTCGCGACGCTCGCGTCCGCTGCGGCCATCTACGCGTTGTGCGCGCCGCGCCACGCGTTCTTCCATTACCTGCTGCTGTTCGTCCTGCCGGCGATCCTCTGGACCGGCATCGCGGTGCTGGAGCTGCACGCCGGGCTCGAATCGCCGCGTGTGCGCCGGGCATTTTTCGGCCTGCTCTTGGTCACCGCGGTGCTCGCGCCGCTGGCGCTGCGCGTGCGCCACGGCCCGCCCGAAAACTACGGCAACCTCGCCCGCGACTGGCGCCAGCCCTACGACGATGTCGCGCGCCACATTCGCGCCGTCGCGCGGCCCGGCGACCGGCTTGCGATGTGGGGTTGGTGGCCGCATCTCCACGTCGAGACCGGCCTGCCGCAAGGCACCCGCGGCGCGCACAGCGAGCTCCAACTGCGCGTGTGGCCGATGCGCGATCCGGTCTTCCGCCCGCGTTACCTCGCCGAGCTGCGCGCCAGCCGCGCGTTGTTCTTCGTCGATGCCGTCGGCCCGGATTCGTTCGGCTACAACAAACGCGAGATCGACGGCCATGAGTCGTTCCCCGCGCTGCGCGATCTCATCGCGAACGACTACGTGCTCGTGAAGGATTTCGGCAGCCAACGTCTCTACCTGCGCCGCGACGAAGCCGGCGCTCGCCACGCGCGCCTCCCGCGCGTCCTGCCGCTCGCGCTCGATGGTTTCAGCGAGAAGACCGCGCCCGGTGGGGTCGCTCGGCTCGGCCATGCGGCACCCGAGCCGCCCTTCGAACGCCGACTCGCCGACGACCGCCTCTACGGCGACCTCGTGCCGCACCACCCACTCGACCTCTTCGCCCACGCGCCCTCCCGCCTCGTCCACCCGCTGCCGGCGGGAACGTTGCGACTCCGCGGCGCCGGCGCGTTTCGCGACGCCGCGTTCGCCGACCCCGCCGCCGCAACCGATGGCGCCACCTTCGCCGTCCGCTGGATCGCCGCCGATGGATCGCGCAGCCTCGCCTGGGAACGCCGCCTCACGCCCGCCGCCGTCCCCGCCGACCGCGCGCCCGCGGCGTTCGATCTCGGCGTCCCCACCGATGCGACCGCGGTCGAGTTCACGATCGAGCCCGGCCCGACCAACAGCTTCGACTGGACGTACTGGCACGATCTCCGGCTCGACGTGCGCTATTGCCCCTGAACCCCGCTCCGTCCGATCCTCGGCACTTCGTGTCGCCTCGTATGCGCTCCGCCATCCCCGAACGTCGTCTGACCGTGTTGCTCGTCGTGCTGTTCTGCGCGGCGGCGGCGGTGCATTTCTGGTGCGCGACACGCAACTGGCATTACCGGTTCATGGCCGGCCACGAGTTCCG
>DATGXA010000334.1:0-9940 GCA_035299125.1 Opitutaceae bacterium | reverse complement strand
CTCAAACCGCCGCCCCGCGGGCGGCTTCGCCTTTCGCGCGGAACTGCCGGGGCGAGCGGCCCATGATGCGCTTGAAGGCGGTGCTGAAGGCGAACGCGTCGCCGTAGCCGAAGCGGGCGGCGAGCGCGTCGAGTTTCTCGTTCGAGTGCAGCAACGCGGCGGCGGCGGCCTGCATCCGCAGTTGCGCCAGATGAGCCATCGGCGGCCGGCCGAGTTGACGCACGCAGAGGCGACGGAGGTTCTCCGGGCTCATCGCGGCGGCGCGCGCGAGCCGGTCCATGTCCCACGGCGAACCGATGTCGTCGTGCACGCGCGCCCAGAGGCGATCGAGCCGGGGATCGAGCGCCTGCGGATCGAGCAGACGTTGGGTGAGGCGGTCGACCAGCGAGCCCCAGAGCCCGAGCACGGCGGGCTCCGCGCGGCCGCTGTGCTCGCGGCAAAGCTCCTCGATGGCGCGGCGCAGTCCGGCGGCTTCGCAACGGACCAGGCGCGGCGGTGCGCCGGGCGGCAGGCCGGGGAGACGCGCCGGCTCGAAGTGGATCACCCAGTGCAACCGCCACGTGGCGCCGGGGCGGATGCGGTAGGCGGCACGGGAGTGTGCCGGCATGAGGTATGCGTGGTCGGCGGGGCAGGGCACCCAAGCGTCGCCGAGTGCGACGAGGCCCTCGCCGTGCTCGGTGATGAGAAGTGTCGCGAAGCCCGGGTCGTGCCGGACGAAGCGGTATCCCGCGCGCGCCTCGGTGTGGCCGACGACTCGCTGATGGGGCGCGCCGAAGCCGGGTGCGGCCGTGTCGGAGACGAGCCATTCGCGGGTGGAGGAGCCCAGCTGGTGGGTTTCGCGCAGGTTTTCGAACAATGCGCCCATAGTGTTTCGGGACTGAACGGGATATAACACATGTCTCTCAACACAGTCCACCGACAATTCCCCATGCATCCGAGCGCTCCCCCTCGCCCCCGCATCAGTTTGGTCGACGCGTTACGCGGCTCGGCGTTGGCGGGCTTGTTCCTGCTGCACTGCATCGAGCATTTCGAGATGGGGGGCCGTCCGGCGCACTCGCCCGACTGGTTGCAGGCGCTCGACGGCTGGGTGCACGCCAGCGCGTTTTTCCTGCTCGGCGGGAAGGCGTACGGGATTTTCGCGGCGATGTTCGGCCTGAGCTTCTTCATCCAGCTCGATGCCGGCGCCCGGCGCGGCGAGGACCTGCGCGGGCGTTTCGTGTGGCGGTTGCTCGTGCTCGCGGCGATCGGCTACATCGACGGCCTGTGGTTCTGCGGCGACATCCTGATGATCATCGCGCTGCTCGGGTTGCCGTTGGTGGCGCTGCAACGGGCGTCGAACCGCGTGCTCGGCTGGCTCGCCGCGGTGTTCCTGCTCGGTGTGCCCGGATGGTGGACGGCGGCGCGCGTGCTCTTCGCCGGTGAGGTGCCGGCGGGTCCGTCGCACTGGGGGTTGTACGGAAAATACTGCGCGATCTACGCGAACGGCTCCTTGGGCGATGTGCTGGCGGCGAACGCCACGGGCGCGCAGGTGCTGCGGTTCGCGTTCACGTTCGAGAGTGGGCGGTACTGGCAGATGTTCGGGCTGTTCCTGGTCGGGCTGCTCGTGGGCCGCAGCCGTGTGTTGGAAGATCCGGCACGCGCGGGGCGGTTTGGCCGGCGGGCGCTCGCCGTGGGCGTGGTCGCGTTCGCCGTGCTCTGGCCGCTCGTGCGTTGGGTGGAGACGTTCGCGCCCGAGGGTGTGGGGCGGTACATGGTCGGCCGCGTGACGGGCAGCCTGCTCGGCGACGCGCAAATCGCGGTCTGGGCCGGAGCGTTCACGTTGCTCTACTTGGCGGCGCGCACCGGTCGCTGGTTGCAGCCGCTCGCGGCCTACGGCCGGATGAGTCTGACGGGCTACATGACCCAAGGCCTGTTCTGGGTGCCGCTCTACTACGGTTTCGGGCTCGGGCTCCACAACAAGCTCGGCGCCACGCTCAGCGTGCTTTGCGGCGTACCGTTTCTCGTTGCGCAGATCGCGGTGGCGAACCTCTGGCTGCGGCGCTTCCGCTACGGACCGCTGGAGTGGTTCTGGCGCGCATGCACGTTGCGCGATTTTTCCATCCCCCTGCGCCGGGAGTCCGCTGCCCCCGTAACGGCGCCGCAGCCCGTCGCCGTGGGCGAGTGATTCTCCCTCTGCCTCTCCGATCAACGTTTCCCGCACCATGCCTACTCTTCGCCGATTGCACCTGTTGTTCCTGACGGTGGCGCTGCTGCCCGCCTTCCTTCTCGCCGAAGCGGCGACCGCCGTCCGCGAGCGCACGTCGTTCAACGACGGCTGGCGCTTCCACCGCGGCGACGCGCCCGAGATCGCGCCCGGCGCCTACGATTACTTCAAGATCCGCGACTGGCTCCTGCCGACCGGCGCCGACCTGCTCGCGGTCAGCGAGTCCAAGGCCGTGCGCCCCGCGGGCGAACTCGGTGGCGATGTTTCCTTCGTGAAGCCAAACTTCGACGACGCGAGCTGGCGCACACTGCGGCTGCCGCACGACTGGGCGATCGAGGGGCCGTTCCAGCAGGAGCTCTGGGGCGAGACCGGCAAGCTGCCCTACCAGGGCGCCGGCTGGTATCGGAAACATTTCACCGTGCCCGCCAGCGACGCCGGCAAACGCGTGCAGCTCGAGATCGACGGTGCGATGAGCTACTCGGCGGTCTGGCTCAACGGCCGGTTCGTCGGCGGCTGGCCCTACGGCTACAGCTCGTACCAGCTCGATCTCACGCCGTACTTGAACTTCGGTGGCGAGAACGTGCTCGCGATCCGCCTCGACAACGTCCCCGAGTCGTCGCGCTGGTACCCGGGCGCCGGACTCTACCGCAACGTCTGGCTCACGAAGACCGGTGACCTGCGCGTCCGTCAGTGGGGCGTGTTCGTCACCGCGCCGCGGCTCAGCGCGGAATCGGCGACGGTGAACGTCGACGTCTACCTCGAGAATCTCGGCGCCGAAAAGGCCGTGCTCGAGATCGTCACGCGGGTGTTCGAACTCGGCGCCGACGGCCGCCGCGGCGCCGAGCCGGTCGCCACCTCCTCGGCGCAGTCGGTCGAGATCGATCCGACGCGCAACCGCGAGGGCATGCGCGCCAACCTGCTCGAGATCGCGCAACCGAAGCTGTGGGATCTCGCGCATCCCGCGCGCTACGTCGCGGAGGCCGAGGTGCGGCGCGACGGCGTGGCCGTCGATCGCGTCGAGACGCCCTTCGGCTTGCGCACCATCGCGTACGACGCCGACCGCGGGTTTCTGCTCAACGGCCGGCCGGTGAAGATCCAAGGCGTTTGCCTCCACCACGACCTCGGCGCGCTCGGCGCGGCGATCAACGTGCGCGCCATCGAGCGGCAGATCGAGATCCTGCAGGCGATGGGCTGCAATGCCCTGCGCCTCGCCCACAACCCGCCCTCGCCCGAGATGCTCGAGCTGTGCGACCGCATGGGCATGCTCGTGATGGACGAGGCGTTCGACGCCTGGCATCGCGGCAAGAAGTGGCCCGGCGCGAAGAAGGAGAGCGACGCCGATATCTACTACTACGACTACGCCCGCGCCTTCCCCGACTGGCATGAACGCGATCTGCGCGCCCTCATCCGCCGCGACCGCAACCACCCGTCGGTGATCATGTGGAGCATCGGCAACGAGATCCTCGAGCAGTGGTTCGCCGACGGCTGGAAATACGCCACGCGGCTCGCCGGCATCGTGCGCGAAGAAGACCGCACGCGGCCGGTCACCGGCGCGTTCAACAACGGCGACGCCGGCTACACCGGTTTCCAGACCGCGCTCGACCTCGTCGGCTTCAACTACAAGCCGAAGGAGTACCCGAAGTTTCACGCCCGCAATCCGACCATCCCCGTCCTCGGCAGCGAGACGGCCGCGATGATCAGCTCGCGCGGCGAATATTTCTTCCCCGTCACCGACAAGCCGGAGGACGGCCGCGTCGACTTCCAGGTGAGCTCGTACGATGTGACGACGGAGTGGTTCTTCAACGCGCCCGATGTCGAGTTCCGCGGGCTCGACGAGGCGCCGTACACGCTCGGCGAGTTCGTCTGGACCGGCTTCGACTATCTCGGCGAGCCGACTCCGTACAACGGCGACCGCAGCCATCTGCTCAACGTCTCCAATCCCGAAGCGAAGGCGCGCCTCGAGAAACAGCTCGCCGAGCTCGGCCGCGTGCTCGTGCCCTCGCGCAGCAGCTACTTCGGCATCGTCGATCTCGCCGGTTTCCCGAAGGACCGCTACTACCTCTACCAGGCGCGTTGGCGGCCGGAGCTGCCGATGGCGCACATCCTGCCGCACTGGAACTGGCCGGAGCGCGTCGGCCAGGTCACGCCGGTCCGCGTCTATTCCTCGGGCGACGAGGTCGAGCTCTTCCTCAACGGCCGCTCGCTCGGCCGGAAGAAACGCGAGCCGCTCGCGTACCGTTTCTGCTGGGACGACACCGTCTACGAGCCCGGCGAGCTGAAGGCCGTCGCCTACAAGGGCGGCCAGCCGTGGGCCGAGGCGGTCGTGCGCACGAC
Organism: Opitutaceae bacterium; assembly: GCA_035299125.1. GTDB lineage: Bacteria > Verrucomicrobiota > Verrucomicrobiia > Opitutales > Opitutaceae > CAJCBL01. The sequence goes on along the minus strand of DATGXA010000334.1, from coordinate 5,403 downwards.
CGGTCCCGCCGCGAAGCTCACGCTCGCGCCCGACCGCGCCGCGCTGCGCGCCGATGGCGATGACTTGGCGTTCGTCACGCTCACGGTCGCCGACAGCGAGGGCCGGATGGTGCCGCGCGCGAAACTCCCCGTGCACTTCACCGTCGAGGGCCCGGCCGAGATCATCGCCACCGACAACGGCGATGCCACCAGCCACGAGTCGTTCCAGTCGCCGAGCAAGCGCACCTTCAACGGCCTTGCGCTCGCGATCATACGCACGAAGGCCGGACAGCCCGGCGAAATCGTCGTCCGCGCCACCGCGGAGGGTCTCGCTCCCGCCGCGTGCACGGTGCGCAGCCGTTGAGTGCCCGCCACAATCTCCATCCCACTATGAAACTTCGCTCCTACCTCCTCTGCTCGGCGCTCGCTCTCGCGGCGCCGCTGATCTCAGGCGCCGACGAGGCGCTCGCGCTTCCCGGCGATTGGGCGCTCGAAAACAAAGCCGCTGCCTACCGCGTGCTAGGGCCGCGCGAGATCGAGCTCGCGGCGCCAGCCAACACCGATCTGTTCGTCGCGCCCGACGGCAACTTCGCGCGCGACTTGTCGCCGCGATTGGTGACGCGGCCGGCGAAAGGGCCGTTCGTGCTCACGGCAAAAATCCGCCCCGGCTTCGGCACGCGTTGGGATGCCGGCGTGCTGGTGCTCGTCAACGATCCGCAGCACTTCATGAAGTTCTGCTTCGAGCAGGACTATCGCGGCACGAATCGCGTCGTGACGGTCGTGTGCAACGGCGTCGGCGACGACTGCAACTCGATGGCCGTGCCGGAGGACGCCGTGTACTTCCGCATCGCCGGCAGCGTGCCGGGCAACGTCTTCACCTGCTATTCGTCGGCCGACGGGAAGAAATGGTTTCTCATCCGCAGCTTCCGGCTCGAGAAGACCGACGACCTGCGGGTCGGCTTCAGTGCGCAATCGCCGGCTGGTCAGGGCTGCACGGTCCGGTTCTCCGAGGTCTCGCTCGAAGCCCGGGCGTTGGCCGACGTGTGGGAGGGAAATTGATCGACCGACCGAAGGGGCGCTTGTCACAGAACCCCTGGCAAACGCTTGCGACTCCGGCCATCGTGCCGCGTGCCCCCCCGGCGACATGTACTACAATAGATTACGTCGGGCGGAGCGCGGAGTACCTTCCCACCCGTTGAAATGAAATCCCCTCGTCTCCCGTTTCGCGCGATTGCCGTGGCCCTGCTCGGCTTCGCGTCGGTTCTGTCAGCCGCCGAGGTATGCCGACGCCCGGTGTTGCCGCTCGCGGGTGAATGGCGTTTCCACCGCGGAGCTGTGCCCGAGGCGGAGCGTCGCGACTACGACGACCGCGCCTGGCAAACGGTCTCCGTGCCGCACACGTGGAACGCCGCCGACGGCGAGGATGGCGGCGGCGACTACCACCGCGGCGAAGGCTGGTACCGCCGGCGTTTTCGGGTCGAAGCGGATTGGCGCGAACGTCGGGTCTACCTCGAGTTCGACGGCGCGAATCGCGTGGCCGAGGTCTTTCTCAACGGCCGCCGGCTCGGCGAACACCGCGGCGGTTACGCGCGGTTCCGTTTCGATGCCACGGAGGCGCTCGAGTTCGAACGGGATAACGTGCTCGCGGTGCGGGTCGACAACAGCGCTCAGGACGATGTCGCGCCGTTGCTGGCGGATTTCACCCTGTTCGGCGGTTTGCATCGTGCCGTGCGGTTGTTCACCACCGACCGCGTGCAGATTGAGCCGCTCGATCACGCTTCGCCGGGCGTATTCATGATCCCGGTGAGCGTGACGCCGGTGCGCGCGGAGTACGATGTGCGGGTCGAGCTGGCGAGCCATGAGCCGCGGCCAATCGCGGCAGTTGCACGGGTGACGGTCTGTGACGCGGATGGGCAGACGGTCCAGACCGCGCAGACAAAGATCGAACTTCCCGCGCAGGGCAAAGCGGAGGCGATGCAGCGGCTCGTGCTCGCGCAACCGCGATTGTGGGACGGGTTGCGTGATCCGTATCTCTATCGGGTACGGGCCGAAGTCATCGTCGACGGAACGGTCCGCGATGCGGTCGAGCAGCCCCTGGGTGTGCGGTTCTTCGCGATCGATCCGGAACGCGGCTTCTCGTTGAACGGCCGCCCGCTCGAGCTGCGTGGCGCCAACCGCCATCAGGATCGCGCGCGGCTGGGCTCCGCGATCGGCGAGTCGGAGGAGCGCGAGGATTTGGCGATCATGCTCGAGATGGGCTGCAACACCGTGCGCACCGCGCATTACCAGCATTCCGCGTCGTGGTACGACCTGGCCGACCGGCAGGGCGTGGTGCTGTGGACCGAGATTCCGCTGGTGTACGACGTCCTCGACACCCCGGGGTTGTTCGAGAACTGCCGCACGCAGCTGCGCGAGCTGATCCGGCAAAATTACAACCACCCGAGCATCCTGTTCTGGGGCGTGGGCAACGAGACCTTCGTCCGCGACACCACGGTCACGCCCGCCGACACCAACGATCGGCTGCTCGCGGACCTCGCCCGCGTGGCGCGCGAGGAGGACGCCTCACGACTCTCGGTGTACGCGAGCAATGGTGACGTAACGGAGCCGCGGGCCACGCACACCGACGCGGTCGGGTTCAACCACTACTATGGCTGGTATCACGACCGCCCGGAGGATTTCGCCGCCTGGCTCGATCGCCAGCGCGCGCTCCGCCCGGACCTGAAGATCGGCATGAGCGAATACGGCGCGGGCGCCAACCCGGCCCATCACGAGGATCCGCCGCGAGCACCGGAAGCCGGCGGCTCGTGGCATCCGGAGGAGTGGCAGGCACATTTCCACGAGGTGCATTGGCGAACACTCGCCGAGCGGCCGTGGGTGTGGTGCAAGCTGGTCTGGTGCATGTTCGACATCGCCAGCGACGGCCGCAACGAGGGTGGCACTCCGGGCATCAACGACAAAGGGCTCGTCACGGCCGACCGCAGAATCCGCAAGGACGCGTTCTACTGGTACAAAGCCAACTGGAGCAGCGAGCCGGTACTGCACATCACCTCGCGGCGGTTCACTCCGCGGACGCAGCCGGTTGCGACGGTGAAGGTCTATTCGAACGCCGCGAGCGTCGAGCTGTTGCTCAACGGTGTCTCGTGTGGCCAGAAGACAAGTGCGGATCGGATCTTCGTCTGGCCCGACGTGGTGCTGCGGCCGGGAGAAAATGTGGTAGAGGCCCGCGCCGGATTTGGCGCGAGCGGCGCAGATGCGCGCGCCGATCGTTGCGTGTGGCTCTACACTCCGGCGCCGAGCGCGAAGTAGCAGCGGCATCTGGCGTCCGCGGCCGAGGCGATTCGGGAGCCCTCACTCGCCGAGCAGTTCCGCGAAGCGTGCCCGCAGCGCGGCGACATCGCGCACGTGCACGGCAGATTTCTCCACGCGGATCAGCCCGGCCGTGCGCAGCCGCGCGAAGGTGCGCGAGAGCGTCTCGCTCGTCGTGCCGAGCTCGGCGGCGAGCGTGCGTTTCGTCGAGCGCAGCTCGACGCGCGCCTCGGCCGCCGCGGGCGGGCAACGTTTCGCCAGCCAGTTCAGCAGGCGCGTCTCCACATCCTTGAGCGTGAGGTCGTCGAGCAGGCCCACGAGCACGCGCAGGTGCTGGCTCATCGCGCCGAGCATGCGCAGCGCGAGATCGGGCCGGCGGCCGAGCAACGCGATCATCGGCGCGCGCGGGATCAGCACCACGGCGCTCGCCTCGACAGCGCGCGCATCGGCGGGATAGCCGGTGTTCGTCGCGAGCGTGACCTCGGCGAAGGACTCGCCGGGACGGAATACGTGGATCACCTGCTCCTTCCCGGCCGGGCTCACGCGGTGCACACTCACGGCGCCGCGTTGCACGACATAGAACCCTTCGCTCGCCTCGCCCTCGCGGAAGAGCAGCGCGCCCTTCGCGAGCGGCTTGAGCACGGCGAACGCTGCGATTGGTTCGACATCGGCCGCCGGCAGGCCCGCGAAGAGTTCACAGGCCCGCAGGGTGTGGGCGAGGGCCGCGGCGCGCAACTCGGCGGGTTGGTCCGGCATGCGCGGAAGGAAGGCGGGAAACGGCGCTCAGTCGCGCCAAAAATCCACCTGCCAACCGCCGTCGGCGCGGCGCTCGACGCGCGCGTTGTAGCCGGCGGACTTCAGGCGTTCGACGAGCGGCGAGGGGAGAAACGGCGCGATCACGCTCAGGCCCTGGTTGGGTGCGAGTGCGGCGAGGGCGGCCTGGATCGTGCCGAACGGCTCCTCGCCCCGCTCGATCAGCGGGCGGACATCGAGTTTCCTGAAACGAGCCTTTGTCATGGATTCTTAGGTTCACTCCAGACCGTCGCCGGCGGCGGTGGGCGCGACGGCGGTGTCGTTTTCCCGCACGAGCGTGAGCAGCATCGAGAAGGTCTCGAGCGCGCGCACGGCGTGCGGGAGGCCGGGTGGCATGTGGAGGAGATCGCCGGGGCCGAGCGTGCGCTTTTCGCCGGCGAGCGTCCACTCGGCGCGGCCGGAGAGCATCTGCACGAGCGCGCGGGCGGGCGACGCGTGCTCCGTGAGTTCCTGTCCGGCGGCGAAACCGAAGAGCACCACGCGTGTGCGGCCGGAGGCGAGCACGGTGCGGCTCACGATGCCGCTGTCGGAGAATTGCGTGGCGGCGGGCAGCGACGTGGCGTCGCCGCGCGTGGGATCGAGGAGGGTGCGGGAGCTCATGGTGAAAGATTAACGTTCAACGGCCGCCGTCCAAACCAGCGGCGAGAACAAACGCCACGCCGAGCGCCGCCTCGAGCACGCCGAGCTGCGTGGCGCGCAGAGCGGGCGGACGCGGCCCGAGCAGCCACACGGCGCGCGCGAGAAACAGCACGCCCACGCCAAGTGCCGCATCGCTCGTGGACTCGGCCAACGCGAGCCACGCGATCACGCCGGTCGCGACGAAGCTCAACGCCACCGCGGGAGCGGCGGGCGCCGGTTGTCCTCTGCGGCGCCGCAGGAACGTGCGCACGACGAGCACGGCCGGCGCGGCGCGACAGAGCGAGAGCGCGCCGAGCGTCAGCGCCGGGCCGAGCCCGCGCCCGGCGAGCATCGCGCAGGCGACGGGCACGAACGCGAAGGTGGCGCAGCCTGCGAGTTCCGCCGCGGTCGCACGCGCCTCGCCGCGGGCGTCGAAGTGCGCGAACAATGCCGCCGGCACGAGTGCCGCCAACAGCGGCGCGAGCGCGGACCAGCCGCCGAGCCAACCGGCTCCAGCGGTGGCCACCGCCGCGGAACCCGCCAGCAACGCGAGCGGCGTGAGCGCTTTGGCATGTTGCGTCGGACCGAAACGCCCGGCGGCGAACTGCGCCGGACGACGCGCGAGAAATGTCGCTGCGGCGGCGAGCCCGAGCAGCGCGCCCGCCGCGGACGGCGCCGCGAGGAGGC
>DATGXA010000333.1:0-2309 GCA_035299125.1 Opitutaceae bacterium | reverse complement strand
GGTGCGCGCGGGCGTGCCCGTCGTCGTGCACGAAGCCCTCTCGTTTCCCCGCCACCGCGTCTGCGGGGAATTCATTCGCGGTCTCGATGCCGCGGCGGTGCAAACGCTGCAGTTGGCACCGCTGCTGGAAACCGCCGGCCGCGCCGATCGCGCGCTCTGGCTCGCTCGCGATCGCGCGATCCGCTCGCACGCCGTCCGGCCCGCCGCGTTCACCGTCAGCCGCTACGAACTCGATGCGCAACTCGCCGAGACGTTCGTGCGGGCGGGCGGCGTTCTTCGGACGAATCACCGCGTCGCGGCTCTCCCCGCGCCCGGCCGCGTGCTGGCCTGCGGACGAGCCGTCGCCCGCAACTCGCTCTGGCTGGGACTCAAGCTCCACGCGCATGGCTTCGCCGCGCGTGCTCCCCTCGAAATGCATCTGGGCGACCACGCTTACGTGGGCGTCTGCACCCTACCCGACGGACGTGTGAATCTCTGCGGCATGTTCCGCCGACGCTCCGAGCTCACCGCGCCGCGCGAGCGACTGCTGCTCGCTTACCTCGGCGCGGCCGGCTTGGAGGAACTCGCGGCCCGCCTCGCTCGCGCCACGCTCGACGAGGAAAGCTGCTCGGCGGTGGCCGCCCTGCCACTGCGTCCGCGGGTGACACGCGAAGGCGTTCGCATCGGCGATGCGTTCGCGATGATGCCGCCGTTCACCGGGAATGGCATGGCATTCGCCTTCCAAAGCGCGGCCCTGGCGCTCGGGCCGCTGCTCGCGTGGGCGCGGCGCGAAACGACGTGGCGCGAGACCGAGCGCGCCATCCACCAGGGTCAGCACCGCCGTTTCCGCGTGCGCCTCCAACTGGCAGGACTCCTCCATCCGCGGCTCACTTCCCCGTGCGCCCAGCGGTGGCTCGTCGCTGCCACAGACGCCGGCGTCGTCCCTTTCCACCTCCTGCAACACGCGCTCTCCTAACCCGCGCCGCCATGCACTTGCACGCTCTCACTACTGCGGTGCCGCCGCACACCTTTACGCAGGCCGAATGCTGGGAGAAAGTCAGCGCGTCTCCGTTGCGCGGCCAACTCAGCCGCCGATCGATGCTCACGTTGCGGGCCATCCTCACGCGCGACAGCGGCATCGCCACCCGGCACTTCGCACTCGCCGATCCCGAGCGGCTGTTCGCGAGCTCACCGGACGACCTCAACAGCCACTTTCGCGTCGCGGCGCCGGCGCTGGCGGGCGAGGCACTGACTCGCGCGCTTGATCAAGCGGGCGTCGCAGCCAACGAAATCGACGCGCTCCTCGTCTGCACCTGCACCGGCTATCTCTGTCCCGGCATTTCGAGTTACGTAGCGGAGCAGCTCGGATTGCGGACGGATACATTTCTCCAGGATCTCGTCGGCCTCGGCTGCGGCGCCGCGATCCCGACGCTGCGGGCCGCCGCCGCACTCTGCGCCGCAACGCCCGACGCGCTCGTCGCCACGGTCGCCGTGGAAATTTGCTCCGCCGCCTTCTACCTCGACGACGATCCGGGGGTGCTCGTGAGCGCGTGCCTCTTCGGCGATGGCGCGGCCGCGGCGCTCTGGCGCGCCACACCGGGGCCGAGCGGGATTCGCGCGCACCATTTCACGACGACGCATCGCCCCGCGGAGCGGGACAAACTGCGCTTCGAACAGCGAGGGGGGCGCCTCCGCAACCGGCTCCATCCGACCGTGCCGGCTCTCGCCGCAGATGCCGTGCGCGAATTGTTCGCACGCGAACACGAGCGTCCGCCCGCCCGGATTCTCTCGCATCCGGGCGGCCGTGACGTGCTTGACGCGCTCGAGCCCGTGCTGCCGGACCACTCGCTCGCCACGAGCCGCCAGGTCCTGCGCGCGCATGGCAACATGAGCAGTCCCTCGGTGCTCTTTGCGCTCGAAGACGCACTGCGCGCCGGGACGCCGGAAGCGGGCGCCGACTGGTGGCTCGTCAGCTTCGGGGCCGGTTTCAGCGCGCATGCCTGCCGGCTATCCACCGGGCCAAATTCGTGATCCGTGTTTTTTGCCGTGCGCTCGGGTGGCGAGCAGTCGCCGTAATTTGCCGAGCGCAGCGCCGCGGCGTTTGCCCGATTTCCGGCCCATCGGCCTCGGCACTAGCGTAGCGGCATGGGCATCGAAACCATTCTCGTCGTCGGAATTCTCGTCATCGTCGTCACTCTCGCAATCGGCCTCGGCCGGGCACGCCGTCGGGCACGCGCGGCGCAGGGCCGTGACCCCGAGACGGGCGCTCCCGCTGCTCGCCGGGACGCCCACCCGCGCACGCCAGCCTGAAGATGCCAGCGCGGCCACCC
>DATGXA010000332.1:0-1565 GCA_035299125.1 Opitutaceae bacterium | reverse complement strand
CCCCGACGGCGACGTTTTTGTCGGCAACCTCCATCGCGAGTTCGTTCTCCGTCACCTCCACGGCACCCACGGCTACAACAGCGTCACCACCCAGGCGGCCCCCGCCCCGGCCGTCACGCCGGACTCGCCGTTTCGTGCTCTGCCGCCCGCCAGCGCATACACCGCCTTCGAGGGCCTCTGCACACCCCTTCCCAGCCATTATCGTTTCTCCTACGGCTTTAACATCTGGCCGATCGACGGCGCACGCTACCTCAGCCTGCACGCCGACAGCGATCTGATCGTCCCTGTCCCGGCCGCTGCCACCCGCATCCGCTGGGAATACTGCATCCTGCGCGACGCCTATGAACGCGCCGACAGCGGCACCAACGGCGTCGAGTTCATCATCGACGGTGAGACTCCCGATGGCGCCGGCCGGCGCCTTTTCCGCCGTCTGCTCGATCCCGTCGCTACCCCCGCCGACCGCGGCATCCAGATTCTCGATCTGCCGTTCACCCCACGTCCGGGCGAGCGGCTCATCTTCCGGACCCGCGACAACGGCTCCCCGAGCTTCGATTGGGCCGCCTTCCGCCACATCCTCGTCCACTGACCATGCCCGCGCCCGCGACGGCCGCCGACGCACATAGATAGCGAGCCCCGGAAACACTCGGAGGTGCCATACGCCGGAAAAATGGAACACGGATAGCGGATCCGGCCCGCTCGGTTGTCCTGTTCTGTAGCCATGCACTCTTGTCCGCCCTTGCCCGCACGCCCCGCGCCACCCCTGATGGCTGGTGTATCGTCGGCGGTCGTCGCCGCGCCACGGTGCGATGTCATGCCCAAGCCGCCTCACCATCACGGTCATCTGGCCGCGCTCTATGCAGCGACCATCCAGCCGCTGCGCGGTTTTCTCGCGCGCCTCCTGACCGATCGCAACGAGGCCCAGGACATCGCCCACGACGCCTACCTGCGCATCCTGCCGCAGCTCGACGCCGCCACCGCCCGTAACCCCGAGGCGCTGCTCTACGTGACCGCGCGCCGCCTCGCCCTCAATCGCCTCAAACGCCGGCAACGCTCGCCCATCGATCCCGCCGCCGTCCCCGAAAGCGAACCCGCCGCCCCGCAGTCCGACACCGCCCGCGCCGCCGTCCTCCGCCAGGAACTCGAACGGCTCGAGCACGCCATCGCCGAGTTGCCCGCCGGCTGCCGCTCCGTCCTCCGCCTCCGCCATCACGAACAACTCTCCCACCGCGCGATCGCCGAACGCCTCGGCATCGCCGTGAGCACCGTCGAGAAACAACACGCCCGCGCGCTGCGCCTCCTGCGCGCCTCCCTCGATTCCGCCACCGCCAACGAAAAGGCGCGCCCATGAACTCCCCGCATCCCTCTCCACGATCCGGCGACGAAGAAGCCGCCTCCCTCTGGGCGGTGAAACTCGAGGCCGGCCCGCTCTCCCCCGCCGATCTCCGCGATTTCGAAACGTGGCTCGCCGCCGCGCCCGGACGTCGCGAACTCGTGGCCGACTATTGCGAATTCGCCGCCGATGTCGGCCGCCTCCTTCCGTACCTCGCCACCGCGGACCGGCTCCC
>DATGXA010000331.1:0-7816 GCA_035299125.1 Opitutaceae bacterium | reverse complement strand
GGGAGCGGCGGCGCCGGGGCGAGCGTCCCGGCGGGCGGCGTCGCCAGCGGTCCGGGCGGAAGCGGCGGAGCGGCCACGGCGGGGAGCGGCGGGGGTCACTGCGTCTTGACGATGATGTTGTTCTTCACCTCGCGCACGCCGGGGATGCCGGCCGCGAGCTGCGCGGCGCGCTCCTTCTCGGCGTCGGTGGAGACGAAGCCGCTCAGCTGCACGGAACCGCGGAACGTCTCCACGTGCACCTCGCGGGCTTTGACCATCTGGTCGGAAGCGAGCGCGGTCTTCACGCGAGCGGTGATGGCGGAGTTGTCGATGTACTCGCCGGTGCTTTCGCGCGTGGCAGTGGCGGCACAGCCGCCGCCCAACAGGGCTCCGACAGCGACGGTGGCGGCGAGGACAGCGGTGAGGATGTTGAGTTTGGTTTTCATGTTCGTGTCTGTTGTTGGTGTAGGCCCCAACCGTACCGCGGCCCGCGTCGACAGAACACCGAGCCGATCGCAGTCGCCCGCATCGGATTTGTCCCTCGGCGGCGTGGCCGGCATCGCCCCGTTGCGCGCGGCGGTCCCGGGCGAGGGCCGCCACGCGCGGGGCGTCGGCTAGAAGTTGAAACCGGCGCCGAGGCTCCAGAGGAAGGCGCCGTTGTCGAAGTTGTCGCTGGCGGCGTCGGAGTCGTTGAACGTCCACGCGTAGTTCACGAGGGCGCGCACGAAGGTGCGCGGGGCCACGTAGTACTTCACGCCGGCCTCGACGCCGGCGGCCCAGGTGTCGCTCGTGCGGCCGCCGTAGAGACCGCCGAGGTTCACGCCGGCGAACGGCTGCAGGCGGCCGGTGCCGAAGTGTTGGTCGAGTGCGAGGAACGTGGAGCCGTCCCATTTGGCATCGCCGCCCGCGCCGTTCGCGTAGCTCACCGATTGGCGCACCGAGAGCAGCAGCGAGTCGGTGGCGAAGCGACCGACGGAGAAGTCGACGCCGCCGAGGGAGTTGTCGAGGTCGTTGTTGCTCACGCCGCTTCCGCCGACGGTGGCCTCCCAATCGCCGGTCTGGCGCCGGCCGTATTGGTCGGGCGAGTCCACGATGGAGGAGGTGTCCGTCTGCGCGGAGAGGAGCGCGGGCAGGAGCAGCAGGAATGCAGTGAAGGCGAGTTTGGTTTTCATCGGTTGTTTTCAGGTTCGGTGTTCGTGGGAGGGCGGCACGGTTTCCCGACGCTCACGGAATGCAACGCGGCGCCCCACCGGGCGTTCCCGCAGGCTGGGTGGGGGGCGTCGCCGAATGGCGGGGCGGGGAGTCCGCCGCGCTGGGCCCGATGCTTGGATACGGCTGGCCGGCGGGCGGCTTGCGGATGCGGACCGGAGTTTCACCGATGGCCCCGCGGGCGCGGCGCGGATATCGTGCGGGAATGTCGTCCGCCGAGAAACGCCCCTCCGCTCCGCGGCGTGCCCGCGGATCCACTTCGCCGAACGGAAGGATCCGCGGGGGCCGCCACGATCGTTCGCACGTGCTGGTGATCGTCGATCTGCAACGCGGTTTCGAGGCGCCCGAAACCTTGTGCGCGCGGATCCGGCGCTACGCGCGGCGTTTTCGGCGACGGGTGTTCACGCAGTTCGTGAATCCACGCGGCTCGCTATTCCGGCGCGCGCTCCAGCGCTCCGGCGGCCAACCCGGAACCAAGGAGGTGGAGCTGCGGCTGGAGCCGGGGCCGGGCGACATCGTGATCCGCAAGAGCACGTACGGGCTGCGGGAGCGCGACGTGCGCCGACTGAAGGCCGCGGGTGTGAAGCGCGCCACCGTGTGCGGGATCGAAACCGACGCGTGCGTGCTCGGCGTGATGTTTTCCCTCTTCGACAACGGCATTGTGCCCGAGGTGAAGGCCGACCTGTGCTGGAGCTCGACCGGCCTGCACACCGAGGCGATGAAGGTCCTCCGCGAGCAGTTTCAGCGGGTGAAGTGAAGCGCCACTGCAGCCGTGCTCACGGGGCGCGGCCGGTCTCTTCGACGAGCTGGCGGACGCGCTCGAGCCGGCGGCCGTACACGCCGTGCGCGCGGAACTCCGGCAGAGGAAATTCGAGCCGCTCGGCCCAGGTGCCGGCGCCGTAGGTGCCCGGCAGGTTGAAACGTTGCGGCACGCCGAGCAGATCGCTCGAGAGCAGCACGGCCAGTTCGCACGGCGTGGCGAAGAGCGCGCGCACGAACGCGGCGTGCAGCTCGTCGGTGAGCGTCGGCGGCGGATCGGCGGTCCAGCCGGCGAAGGCGAGCAGCTCCCTCAGATCGGTGGCGGCGAGGCCGCCGGGTTCCCTGCCGGCGTCCTCCAGCAGGCCGGCGTAGACGGCGGCGAGCGGCGCGTGATCATGAGTCGCATACGTCGCGAGGCTGAGGGCGCGGAAAGATTCCGGCGGGCGGAGCGTGCGGTCGGCGTTTCGCTCCATCTGGGGGAACGTGAGGTTGGCGAGGTGGAGGTCGTCGAGCGCGCGGCGCATGTACTCGGGCATGTCGCCCATGAGTTCGGCGAAGAGCTTCATGTCGCCGGCGGCCTGCTGGAGGATGCCGATGAGCTCGCGGCCCTGGAGGTCGTTCATGCGCGCGGTGAGCGGATCCTCGTCGGGTCCGGGCACGTAGCGCGGCAGGCGGCCGCCGGTGCGCAGCTTCGCCTGCTCGGCGGTGAGCGTGGCGAACTCGGTGTGGATCACGCCACCGGGCCACGGGAACATGTGCGCGCGGAAATAGCCGCGCAGGTGATCGAGCCGGCAGATGTGGAAGAACTGGCGTTCGCCCTCCACGCGACCGCGCAGCCACGCGAAGCCGGTGGAGCGGTGGTTCTCCCAGCGGTAGGGCGGCAGACCCCAGTTTTGTCCCCAACGTTCGGAGTCCTTGTTCGTGTCGAAGTACGCGATGGGGCCGGTGCCGACGTACCACTCGAAGTCGAAGAGGTCCGGGTTGGCCCACACGTCGACGCTGCAGCGGCCCACGCCGTACGACATCTCGCCCATGAGCCGCACGCCCTTCACTGAGGCGTGCTCGCGCAACGCGCTCCACTGGCGCCACGCGACCCATTGCACGAACGCCAAGCCCTCGCGCACGCGTGCGAGCTGCGTCTGGTCGGGGTGGCGCGCGAACCACGCCTCGGCGGTGGCGAGCGTCTGGTGCTCGGGTCGCCACTCGGCCCAGTTGGGGTTCCCCTCGTACTCGCGCACGAGGAGGCGGAAGAGCGTGTACGGCCGCAGCCAGTCCTCGTGCTCCTCGCGGAAACGTTGGAATTCGGCGACGAGCGCGTCGTCCGCGGGCTGCTCGGTGAACGCCCGGTGGGCCGCGAGCAGGATCTGGAGTTTGAGCGCGTGCACGGAGTTGTGCTTCACATTGCCGGAGCGCAGCTGGGCGACCCACGCGGAGGGTGCGGCGGTCTCGAGCATCGCGGCGGTGAGGCCAGGGACGGCGCCCGGCTCGAGCGAGAGATACGCCGGCTCGAGCGCGCGCGCGCTGATCGGGTTGTAGGGACTGTGATCGCCCACCGTCTCGTGGATCGGCAGCAGCTGCAGGACGGCGAGCCGCGAAGCGGCGCAGAAGTCGATCGCGTCGCGCACCGCACGCGTATCGCCGATCCCGAGATCGGTGGCATGGCGGAGAGCGAAGACCGGCACGAGCAGGCCGGCGGTGCGACGGAGCGGCGCGGGATCGGTCATGGCTGGAGCATCCTGCGCATTCGGGCGCGGGCGGGCCATCGGTCGGGTCCGCGCGGCCCGCATCGGAGCGGTGCCGGGAGCGGAGTTTCCCCGCGGCGCACCGGCGGTTTTCCCGGGCGGATTGCGGCGCGTGGCCCGATCCCCTCGAGCGCGCCGCGGGTGCTGGAGGGGGCACAGCGAGCGGTTGCGGATGTGGGCGACAGTGGCGGAGGAAACAAGACGGCGCGTCGGTCCCGGGCCGGCGCGCCGCGCGTGGACGGCCGGTGCGGTTTAGCCGCAACCGCAGTTGTCGTCGTCGGCGAGGAACTTCTCGATCTTCTCACGCGCTTCGCCGGTACGGCGTTGGATGCGTCCGATCAGCTCGTCCTCTTTCCCCTCCACGTACTTGAGGTCGTCGTCGGTCAGCTGGGCGTATTGCTGTTTCAGCTTACCTTTCACGACGTTCCAGTTTCCTTTGATGCTGAGCTGGTTCATGGGATTCCTTTCGTGCTTCGTTGTTTGGTTGCGATGGACGAAGGTAGCTCGCACGGCGGGTGCCAATGTGGCCGGGAACCCGGTTTGCCGAAGGGCGGATGCATGGAGGATGCCAGGAAGTCGTGGTGCGGCCGCACTGCGAATTGCACTGGCGCCGGTTCCGGAAGTCGCGAATCGCAGCGGGCGCCGCGATCGGGGAATGTCGCGGGAGCCTGTTCGCCGTCGGCCCGATGGGGGAGACAGGATATCCGCCGATTGGATCCAGTGGCGGCTGGTACTACGCTTCGCGGATGCGGCGTTTTCTCCGCGACAACGGGCTGAGCCTCGTGGTCTTCGCGCTTTTTCTCGCGACCTTCGCCGGCGGCCAGATCGTCACCGGGTGGCGCGTCTACAACGAGGGGCGCGAGCAGTCCGCGCAGACTCCCGTGGCGCTCGGGCAATACCTGTGCAGCGCGCATTTCGCGGAGGCGACGGCGGAAAACTGGGAGAGCGAGTTCCTGCAGATGGGCGTGTACGTGCTCCTGACGGCGCTGCTTTACCAGCGCGGCTCAGCCGAGTCCGACGATCCGGACGAGCCGTCGACGCAGGGCGAGATCACCGCGGAATCGCCTTGGCCGGTGCGGCGCGGCGGCGCGTGGCGCGCGCTCTACGGCCACTCGCTGTCGTTGGCGTTTCTGCTGCTGTTTTGCGTCTCGTTCGGCTGGCACGCCTGGGGCAGCCTGGGGTTGGAGAACGAGGAACGCGCGCGGCACGGCGAGCTGCCGACGACGTTCGCCGCACACCTCGGCGGTGCGAAGTTCTGGTTCGAGTCATTCCAGAACTGGCAGAGCGAGTTTCTCGCCATCGGGAGCATGGTCGTGCTCAGCATCTGGTTGCGGGAGAAGAACTCGCCCGAATCGAAACGCGTCGAGGCGCCGCACACGGCGACCGGCGCCTAGGTCCCGCGGGAGGTCCGATGCACGCACGGCCATCCAGCGTCTTGTCTCGCGACCGTCGACTTGCGCAGATCGTGCGGACGCAGGCGTGGTACTACATTGTGACCGGCATCTGGCCGCTGTTGCACCGGGGCAGCTTTGAGGCGGTGACCGGACGGAAGCTCGACTACTGGCTCGCGCAGACGGTCGGCGCGTTGCTCGCTGCGACGGGACTTGTCCTGTTGTCTGTGGTGCGGAGCGGCCGACTCACGCGCGAGATCGCGCTGCTCGGCGGATCGAACGCGCTGGTCATATTCGTCTTCGATGTGATCGGGGCGCGGCAGCCGTTGAGCACCCCGCTGTACCTCGCCGACGCGGTGCTCGAGCTCGCGGCGATCGCGGCTTGGATCTGGGCGTGGCGAACGCGGAGGGTCGGGCAATGACGGAGGTGCGGAAGTCTGTCGCCGTGTTCGGTGCCGGGATCGCGGGACTGGCCGCGGCCGACGCGTTGAGCCGGCGTGGGCACCACGTGCGGGTGTTCGAGGCGTTGCCGGTGCCGGGCGGGTTCTTCCGCAGCACGCGGCTGCCGTCCGCCGACAACATGCCGAGCGAGTACTCCTGGCACGGCATGGGGCCCTGGTACCTCAATGTGTTCGACCTCTTGCGACAGATTCCGGCCGACGGGCACGGGACCTTGTACGAACGGGCGTTGTCGCGGCCGGTCGACTTCGGTCTCTTTCCCGACCAGGGCACAGCCGCGTTCTACGACCATGGGCTGCGCAGCATCCCCGCGATGTTCCAGCTCTCGCCGCTCGACGTGCCGCGATGGACTTGGCTGATGCTGAAAACGTGGACGGCCGCCCGGCGCTCGCGCGAGTGCTACGCCCGCCAGAATGCGGCGGAGGCGTGGGGGCGAAGACTGTCTCATCGCGCGAAGATGATGTGGCGTGCGTGCTTCGGTCCGTGGATCGGCTCCGATTGGACGCGCGTCTCGCGGCACCATGCGGGCGAGTTCTTCCGGAAGCAGCTCACGACGCGACCGCCGCACCATCACGCGGCGGATGCCGATGGCCCGGCCTGGCGACATGGCGCCGGAAACGGCTGGCTGTTGCTGCGCGGCCCGAGCAGCGAGGTTTGGTTCGGTCCGTGGATCAAGGACCTCGAGCGGCGCGGCGTGGAGTTTTCGTGGAACGCCCCGCTCGATCGGCTGGAATTCGACGGAAAGTCGGTCGCGGCGGCGATTCTGGCGACGAGGCACCGGATCGAGGCGGATTTCTACGTGCTCGCGACGACTCCGTTCGCCGCAGCGGAGATCGTGGCGAAGACGCCGGAGCTCGAGCGGCGGCCGCAGCTCGACCGGTTGCCCGCCCTCGTCGCGGGCGGGCCGCACGTGCAGGTGTCGCTGAGAATTGGATTCGGAGAATCGATCCGGTTTCCACGGCCGCGAACGGCGGTGATCCTGGCCGACACGGAGTTCAACCTGACGCTGTTCGCGCAGGAGCAGG
Source organism: Opitutaceae bacterium (assembly GCA_035299125.1). Classification (GTDB taxonomy): domain Bacteria; phylum Verrucomicrobiota; class Verrucomicrobiia; order Opitutales; family Opitutaceae; genus CAJCBL01. Next base: position 1,252 of record DATGXA010000331.1, on the reverse strand, counting down.
CTTGGTGGCCCGAGGTGGATCTCGGCCGGGGCATCCGCTCGCTTTGGACGATCACGAGCTGTGCGGCGGACGTGCCCGGCCGGCTCCATGGGCTGCCGGTCCGGCTATGCACGAAGGAGCAGTTTCTTGCCGAGGTGACCGCGCAGCTCTACGGCTGCGGCGCGCTCGACCGGATGGTGCGCGAGGCGAACGGCGGCCGGGGGTTGCGGGAGTTTCCGTTCGTGAGGATGGAGGTTTGGCACGAGTGGAAGTTCTCGCCGGACGGCATCTCGGGGCCGCAATCGAAGTGGGTCGACTCGACGCGCACGCTGCCGCACCAGCCGACGCAGGCGACCGGAGTACCGAATCTCCTGCTCGCCGGCGCGCACACGCGCACGGAGGCCGGAATCTGGAGCATCGAGGGCGCGGTGGAGAGCGGGCGCCGTGCGGCGCGCGTGATCGATCCGGCGGTGACGGTGCTCGAGCAGCATGTGCCGCGATTGATCCGGATGCTGCGGTGGATCGACGACGGTCTTTACGCCGCGGGCATGCCACACGTGCTGGATGTTGCCCTCTGGACCGTGCTGGGTGCGGTGCTGCTCTGGCTGCTGCGGTGAGGCGACCCGGTGGCAGTCACGCGGGACGCTTCCGACGCCACCCGCGGGCGGAGTCCCGCTAGCGGATCCCGCGGCTGTTCGGCAGAGTGGCGGCATGGCGCAACAATCTCGCACGCAGATGATGCCGGATCCTGCGGCGCCGCGTGGGCCGGGCGGGCTTGCTCGCACGCGGCGGAGCGATGCGCTGTTCGACGCGATGGAGCGCTATGTGCGGCTCTATTTCCGGCACACGCTCGCGGTGATCTTCGTGTGGTTCGGCGCGCTGAAGATCGTCGGCGAGAGTCCGATCGCGGAGCTGGTGAGCCGTACATTGCCGTTTCTCCCGCCGAACCTCGCGCTCGTGGGGCTCGGGTGGCTGGAGGTCGTGATCGGCGTGTGTTTCCTGTTTCGGCGGACGGTGCGGATCGCGCTCGTGCTGCTGTTGCTGCAGCTGCCGGGGACGTTTGCCTCGGCTTTCATCGCGCCGGAGCTGTGTTTCAACGGGAACCTCTTTCTGCTCACGCTCGAGGGAGAATTCGTCGTGAAGAATCTGCTGATCGTGGGCGCGGCGTTGCTGATCGGCGGAAGCCTGCGGCCGACCGAGCGGCCGGTGGCTTCGCCGGAGATCCGGAAATAGCTGCGCGACTCGCGCAGTCAGGACTGGCTGCGGGCCGCGG
>DATGXA010000330.1:0-17028 GCA_035299125.1 Opitutaceae bacterium | reverse complement strand
CTGCTGGCGTGGGGGAATGGGCGGCGGGGGCATCGTCGGCTTGGGCGGGGCGGGGATTCGTGGCGGCGGTTGGCATCGGGTTTGGGAAGCGGGCGGTGAGTGGGCCACGCCGCGCCTTCGTATCGGTGTTCAGGGTTTCGTTGGGAAGGAACGCACTCTTGCGGCGAGTCAAACGGCGCGGAACGCGACGGGCCGACGAAGCCGGGCGGAGCGGAGGTGGAGCGCGGCGCGCGGTAGTGCAATCACTCATGGCGTTCGGCGGCGGTGGCCGGATACTGCGCCGCGCCGGATCTGGTAGGTTCACCGGGAGCGCATCCCCGATGAAAACCGCGACCACGACCAAGCGAGAACTCCCACCCCAGCAACGCGCCGAATTGCTCGAGCGGCTCCGCGCGCGTTTCGAGAAGAACCGCCATCGTCACAAGGGGCTCGAGTGGGCGCGGGTGCAGGCGAAGCTCGAGGCGGCCGCCGGGAAGCTTTGGTCGCTCAACGAAATGGAGCAGACCGGCGGCGAGCCGGATGTCGTCGGCTATGACAAGGGCGCCGACGAATTCCTCTTCGCCGATTGCGCGCCGCAAAGTCCCGAAGAGCGCGCGAGCCTTTGTTACGACCGCGAGGCGCTCGACGCGCGCAAGGAGCACAAGCCGAAGGGCAACGTCGTCGACGCGGCGGCGGCGATGGGCGCGGAGCTCTTGACGGAGGAGCAGTACCGCGAGCTCCAGAAGTTGGAGGAGTTCGACACGAAGTCGTCGAGCTGGGTGAAGACGCCGGACGAGGTGCGGCAGCTCGGCGGGGCGCTCTTCTGTGACCGGCGCTTCGGGCGCGTCTTCGTGTACCACAACGGCGCGCAGTCCTACTACAGCGGCCGCGGGTTCCGGGTCATGCTACGGGTGTAGGCGGGTCGGGCGTTTGGGATCATCGGTGTTCCGCGGGTCGGGCTGCTCGCTCCACCTGCGCCGTCCTTACCTCGCGTCGATCCGGCGCGAGCTTCGAAACCATTTCCAAAATTGGATGATCGTTTCGCGGCGCGTTTCTCGCATTGGGTGGCGAACGGGACCGTGTCCGGACCCGAAACAATTCTTCCATTGTGCTCATGCCCGCACGACCCACGCTGCATTCGGTCTTTCGGGGCCGACTCGCCCGGCCACGGATCCACTCCGCGTCCGCATGAACCTATCAGAAACACCTGGACACAGAGGCCACAGAGGTAAGGCAAGAGAGCCCAGAGCGTTCGGGCAATATGGCCTCGGGAAAACACTCACCATTTGGGCAAGTGCCTTCAAATGGAGCTCCGCTTGATCAAAAACTCACCTGTGTGCTCCTTTCGCCTCTTTTCCGCCTCCGTGAACTGTTCGAAAGGTCGTTTTTAGGATGAACGATCCCGCCGAGCAGGAAGCCCTGATCTTCGCCGAGGCCGCGGCGTTGCCGCCGGAGGAGCGCGCCGCCTACCTCGACCGCGCCTGCGCCGGCGATGCGACGCTGCGCGCGCGGATCGAGTCGTTGCTCGCCGCGCACGCGGCCGCGGGCGGTTTCATGGCGGCGCCGCGCGAGCCGGAGGCCGCGTTGCCGACGGATCGTCCGGGCGATCGGATCGGCCGCTACAAGCTGCTCCAGCAGATCGGCGAGGGCGGCTGCGGCGTGGTGTGGATGGCTGAGCAGGAAGAGCCGGTGCGCCGCCGCGTCGCCCTGAAGGTCATCAAGCTCGGCATGGACACCGCGGCGGTGGTCGCGCGTTTCGAGGCGGAGCGCCAGGCGCTGGCGCTGATGGATCACCCGAGCATCGCGCGCGTGTTCGATGCCGGCGCGACCGCCACGGGCCGGCCGTTTTTCGTGATGGAGCTGGTGCCGGGCGTGCCGATCACGCGCTACTGCGACCAGCACAACCTCCCCACCGTCGCGCGCCTCCGGCTCTTCGCGCAGGTGTGTCAGGCGGTCGAGCACGCGCACCAGAAGGGCGTCATCCACCGCGACCTGAAACCGTCCAACGTGCTCGTCACGCAACACGACGGTGAACCGGTGCCGAAGGTGATCGATTTCGGCATTGCGAAGGCCACGGCGGGGCGGCTCACCGACCGCACGCTCTTCACGGCGTTCGAGCAGTTCATCGGCACGCCGGCCTACATGAGCCCCGAGCAGGCCGAGCTCACCGCCGACGACATCGACACCCGCAGCGACATCTACTCCCTCGGCGTGCTACTCTACGAGTTGTTGACCGGCCGCCCGCCCTTCGACCCGAAGACGCTCCTGCAGGCCGGTCTCGACGAGATTCGCCGCATCATCCGCGAGGTCGAGCCGCCGAAACCCTCCACCCGGCTCAACACCCTCGCCGACTCCGACCGCGACACCGCCGCGCGCCAACGCGGTCTCGCCGCGGCGCAGCTCTCGCTGCTCCTGCGCGGCGACCTCGACTGGATCGTGATGAAGGCCCTCGCGAAGAACCGCAGCCGCCGCTACGGCACGGCCAGCGAGTTCGCCCGCGACATCCTGCGTCACCTCGAGCACGAGCCCGTCTCCGCGCGCCCGCCCACCGCGGCGTATCGCCTCGGCCGACTCATCCGGCGCAACCGCCTCGTCTTCGGCGCCGCCGCCGCGGTCGCGGTCGCGCTCATCGCGGGCACGGTCGTCAGCGTCGCGCAGGCCGTGCGCGCCCGCCGCGCCGAACGCCTCGCGCAGACCGAGCGCGCCCACGCCGAGGACCTGCTCGGCTTCATGCTCGGCGACCTGCGCAAACAGCTCTCGAAGGTCGGCCGGCTCGACGTGCTGGAGTCCGTCGGCGACCGGGCGATGAAACACTTCTCCGCGCGCCAGGCCGAGGGCCTCGACGACGCCACGCTCACCCGCTACGCGAAGGCGCTCAGCCAGATCGGCGAGATCCGGATGGATCAGGCCCGCTACGCCGACGCGCTCGCGGCGTTCACCGAAGCGTACGACCGCGCCGCCGCGCTCGCCACGCGGCATCCGGACAACGGCGACATGCTCTTCGAACGCGGCCAGGCGGAGTACTGGGTGGGTTTCGTGCACTGGCAACGCGGCGAGTTCGGCCCCGCCGGCGAGTGGCTACATCGTTACCACGCCACCGCCGCCGCCCTCGTGCGGCTCGACCCCGCGAAACACGAATGGCGCAGCGAGATGGCCTACGGCGACCACAACCTCGCCGCCCTCGCCGAGGAGCGCGGCGATCTCGACGCCGCCCGCGCCGGCTTCCTCGCCGAGCTGGCGACGCTGGAGAAGATGAGCGCCGCGCGCCCGGACGATCTGGAACTGCGTTTCCGGATGTCCGATGCGCACTCCTGGCTCGGCCGCGTCGCCGAGCAACTGGGCGAGTTCGCCGAGGCGAAGGACCGCTACGCCAAACAAGCAGTGACAATGGAAGACCTCGTCCGCCGCGAGCCGAAGACCGCGCGGTGGAAGTTCAAGTTGGGGGATGCGTATTTGAACGAAATAGACATGGAGCTGATTACGGCCGGATTTCAGGCTGCCAGCGAAAAACTCGGCTTGGCCCGCAGAGTTTTCGACGAGCTGACTCGCATAGATGCGACGAACAACCGTTGGGCGTTGGGCAGGAATATTGCCCAGTTTAAGGAAACGTTGCTTGCGCGAGCACGTCGGGAACGGGCACCTGCCGCTACGGCGCCCAAAGATGTAGCTCGGGAATTTGAGAGATTGGCCGCGCAAGAGGACTCCAGCCGAGTATATGTGCGATGGTTGAGCAAAGCGTTGCAGTCGGAAGCCCGGTTTCTGAGCGACACGGATCTCGACGCGGCCGCTGTGCGGGCCAACCGAGCCGTGGGCATTGCCGAAACACAGGTCCAGAACGCGCACGTATTCCGAGCTGATGTTGGAGATGCCGCTCAAGCGTGCGTCTTGGCTGCCGAAATCGCCGCCCATTCTGGGAATGCCGCATTAGGGCAGAGATATTGGAGGCGAGCCGCGGAGATAGTTGAACCATTGCTGCATGGCAGCCGCGATTGGCATCTACTTGATCCAGCTGCCCGCGCTGCTGCCGCGTTGGATCATCTCGACGAGGCGCGCTTAATTGTGGAGCAGCTCAACCGATACGGGTACGTCCCGACTGAGCCTTGGCCTCCTGCGATCGTGGCGGGATTGCCTGAAGCGGAAACAGCTGAGCCCTGAACCGTGAAGCGTCTGCCGCCCTAATTTCTGTTCTGAACCCACATGAAAAGTAACAAAACCATGTCTCGAACCAACAGCCCTGCCGAAGTCGTTATCACTGTCACCGAGTTCCGCCCAGTGCTTTCACCGGAACTCCGTGGAGCTCGCGACACCGGCTACACGATGAAGATGAAGCGCCCGCACCCACGCGTGACGCTCAAGGACGACACTCTTGTCGTCAAAGCGCCTGGCGCGATCATCCGGCTCACCATCGCTGCGCCCGTGAAGGACAAGATCAAGTATTACCCCGCAGGCATCACCTTTGTGCGCGAAGACAGTGAGAAACTCAGCGAGGCACTGCGGCTTGGCCGACCGGATCTCCTCCAGCGCAAGATTGTCATCGATGGTCAGACGCTGACGTTCACGGATCGTTTCAAGAAGGGCACGGAAAATGTCTTGTACAAATTCTCGGTGATTCTTCAGCGGGGAACGGACGGCGCGATCGGGATTATCGATCCAGGGATTGAGAACGATAACGGGCACTGATCTCCATGAAGTACCTCTCGGTTTATCTCCTGCGATTCTGTCACCGTTCTTAGGTTGCAGGTAAAGGTGTCGGCCGGGCCGTTTCCCGGCCGATGCCCTGACTTTCGGGGCGTTGCTGCGGCGGGAGTGGGAGCATGGTGCCTTCATTTCCGGCGTAGCCCTGTGCAAACAGCCTATCCCAATGAAACACCTCAGCCTCCTCGTTCTCACCGCGCTCGTCGCGGTGTCGTCGGCTCGGTAAGGTGGACCCGATTGCCCCCAATCGGGTCGAGGACGCGGATCGGGGCTGATGGCGACACGCTCTCGGGCGAGCGCTGCAACGAACGTTTCTCCGCTTCGGCTCACGCGCCTGACGGCGTTGGGGGCAACGCCGTCCACCTCGGGCCGTCGATCGCGTATCTGTAGGCCAGGTCGCCGACCTGGCATTCCGCTCGCCCGGCGGGCCACCTCACCGCGGTGGCTCGAATTCGGCGTTGTCCCCGGTGCGGCGCTGGGTTTCCAGTGTCGCGTGCGCGACATCACCGTCATCCTCGAAAAGGTCGGTCGGGGCGAGGCCCGGGCCGCCGAGGAGCTACTCCCGCTCGTGTACGAGGAGTTGCGCAAACTCGCGTCGGCCAAGATGGCGCGCGAGGCGCCGGGGCAGACGCTCCAGGCCACGGCGCTCGTGCACGAGGCGTGGTTGCGACTCGGCGGCGAAGACCAGCCGGAGTGGCAGAATCGCGCGCACTTCTTCGCCGCGGCGGCGGAGGCGATGCGGCGCATCCTCATCGACCGCGCGCGGAAGCGTCAGGCGGTGCGGCACGGCGGCGAACTCGTGCGGACCCATGCCGATGCACTCGAGCAGGTGCCGAACGCCGCGGGGGCCGACGACGCGGAGTTGCTCGACGTGCACGAGGCGCTCGATGCGCTCGCCCGGCACGATGCGCGCAAGGCGGAGCTGGTGAAGCAGTGCTATTTCGTGGGCCTCACGTTCAAGGAGGCCGCGCTCGTCCTCGGGATCTCGGAGCCGACGGCGCGCCGCGACTGGACCTATGCGCGCGCGTGGCTGTTCGCGGAGATCAGCCGGATGCGGCAGAGCGGCGGGGAGCGGTAGGAGCGGAGAAGTTGGGAGTTGGAAGGCTGGAGCGTGGAGTGGGACGGATGCCGGAGGGTCGTGTTTGCGCCCCAGGCCAGCGGGTCCGGAAGGAATTTTCAGCGCGATGATCGTTTGGGGCCGGAGGATTTCGCTTTGAGGGGAGTACCGTCCTGTCTCCCGCCCAACCGATGCCGCGCCCATGCACACCTCCTTCCTCGCTCCGCCGGATGCCCGGCGACTCACTTTCGACTTTCCCATCGGCACCAGCCAACTGCCCGGAGCGCGCGCGCCGATGAACGACGAGCCCAACCGCTGGACTGGCGGACTCGACGGGGCCTCGGGCGCTCCCGATGCGGACGGCCGGAACACCGCCTCCCGGGGCGCCGCGTCGGCACGGATTCTCCTGGTCGACGACGACCCGGGCGTGCTGAGCGTCTTCGGCGCGGGCCTGCAGCTGTTCAACTACGAGGTCGACACTGCGCCGGACGGCGACGCGGCGTGGGCGGCGCTGTGCGCGAAGACCTACGATCTCGTCATCACCGATCATCTGATGCCGAAACTCACCGGGCTCGATCTGCTGCGGCGGCTGCGGGCAGTGCGGGTGGATCTGCCGTGTATCCTGATTTCGGGCGACCTGCCGTCGCTGGAGGAGGACCTCGCGGTCGTCGTGCGGCCCGGCTGCGCGTTGGAGAAACCGATCAAGCTCTCGGAGTTTGTCGCCACGGTGAAGGCGCTGTTGGCCCAGCATCCGGTGCGACGGGCCGCGGCGCAGCACGGCGCCGAGCGGTCGAGCTTCTGCCGGAGCTGAACGGCCTGCCGCGGCGCATAGACTTTGGATGGTGCATTCCTGTCGAACTACAGGAGGTGTTGCGGTTTCGCGACGCCGACGCCCGGGAGCCCGTGGGGGGCCCTCCCGGGCGTTTTGCTTGTCGGGTGGCGGAGGCGGCGGTGAGGCCGGCGAGATCGATCCAGCAAAGCAGCGCCGCTTGCGCGAGCAGTTCCGGCGGCGACACGGCCGCTGACACCGGCGCTGCCGACTACACGCGGCGGCGTTTCGGTTGCCAGCCGGTGAGCAGCCACACGGCGCCGAGCCCGAGGTAGAGCGCGACGATGCCGGCGGTCTCGTGCATGGCGTGGTAATGGCCGGGAAAACTCGGCGCGAGACCCACGATGGCCGCGATCCGCAGGAGGTTCATCGTGAAAGCGACCGCCAGGCAGAGCGCGAGCAGCCCGGGAAATTTCCACCACGCGGCGCGGCGGTAGAGCAGAAAGATGGTGCCGAGCAGCACCGAGGAGGAGATGAGCCCGAAGCCGTTGCACTCGGTTGCGACGACGAAGGAGCCGTGCGGATTGAGGAGGAGCAGCTTCACGTCGGGGTCGGCCACGATCCGCAGGTGCGAGGCGAGTCCGAACGACTGAAGCAGCCGCGCCGACTCCACGCCGGCCATCTTCCGTAACGGCCAGTCGAGCACGGGAAAGAGCAGCACGAAGACGATCAGCAGCCCGAAGGCCGCGAGCAGTGGCGCCGCGCGGCGCAGGGCGCGCTCGCCGAAAAGGATCTGCACCGTGCCCGCGGCGGCGGTCACGAGGCCGGCGAGCACGAGCAGCGGTGCGTCGAAGAGCAACGCGCCCGCCACGCCGGCGTAGGCCGCGATCACACAGAGCAGGCCGGTGCGCTCGAGTTGCAGGCGCAGGCGCAACGCGCCGCGTTGCTCCCAGGCGATCCAAATCCCGGCCAGCAGCGTGATGAAGAACGACTGCTTGAGCTGTTCGTGCGCGAAGGTGCGCGTCGTCACCCACGTGGCCACCGGCCAGAACGCTAGCACCGTGGCCGCCAGCAGGCCGGCGGCGAGCCAGCGTTCGCCACGGGAGGCGGCGGTGGCGGGAGGGACGGCGGGTTGATCGGGCGGCATTGGCGAGTTGGACCGAGCGCACTCTGGAAAGTTCGGGCGGGAGGTCGAGCGTTGTAGCCGGGGGCGACGCCCCCGGGTGGAGGCGGCGCAACGCTCACGCGATCCGCTGGGGACGCCTACAGCTCACACGCCGCGTTTGTTGCCGAACCACTCGATGTGGAGCCGCGGCGCGAAACGGTAGCCGCGGTCGCGGCAGAGCGCCACGAGCCACGCGGTGCGGGCGGCGAGCGTCTCGCGTGTGGTGCCCTCGGGCATGAGCAGGACTTTGTGGCGCGGGGGTGGCGACGGGAACTGCGTGAGCAACGCCTCGACTTCGCCGACTTCCGACTCGGTCGCGACGACGAACTTCAGCTGGAACTCGTACGCCGCCAACCAGGCGGCCACGACCTCGGGCTGCCACCGCGCCGCCTCGTGCCGCTCGCTCCAACCCGCGCCGAACTGCGCGTGCGGCGGCGTGGAGTTGCGCAGTTTCGGACTGAGCGACGCAAGATCGCAGGCGATGCCGTCGGGCGGAATCGTGGCGGCGGTCTCGATGGTGATGTGCTTCCCGGCGGCACGCAGCGCGGCAGCGAGCGCGGGCAACTCGGGCGCGAGCATCGGCTCGCCGCCGGTGAGCACGACGTGCCTCGCCGGGTGGCGTGAAACTTCGGCGACGATATCCTCCACGCTCATCTGTTTCCCTTCGGGCGACCACGACGCGTACGGCGTGTCGCACCAGGTGCAGCGGAGGTTGCAGCCGGCTGTGCGGACGAAGACCGACGGCACTCCCGCCAACTCGCCCTCGCCCTGCAGCGAATGAAAGATTTCGGAGATCAGCATGGGGAAGGCGCGACTTCATGCACGGAGCCACAGATGCACGCAGATTGCCGCCGAGCGATCGTACGTAGCGGCGCCGGACGCCGCTTCTGATCTGAGCAAATCGGTGTCATCTGTGGCCGTGTTTCAGCTCTGCGGTTTCGGCGGGAGGGGGCCGGTGTCGGCGTAACGGGTCGGGTCGGGGAGGCCGGCGACGAGAAAGGCTTCGCGGCGCTCGACGCAGGTGCCGCATTTGCCGCAATGGATGTCACCACCGACGTAGCACGACCAGGTGCGCGCGAAGTCGACGCCGAGCTTCGCGCCCTCGAGCACGATCTGGCCCTTCGTCAGCGCGATGAACGGCCGGAGCAGTTGCACCGCGGCGTACGTGCCGAGGCGGAGCGCGTCGCCCATCGCGCGCATGAAGTCCTCGCGGCAATCGGGGTAGATCGCGTGGTCGCCGGAATGCGCGGCGATGACGAGCCCCTCCGCGCCGATGCTCTCGGCCAAGCCGCCGGCGACGGCGAGCATGATGCCATTGCGGAAGGGGACGACGGTCCGGCGCATCGTCTTGTCTTCGTAGTGACCTTCCGGAACGGCACCGCCGGTCTTGAGCAGGTCGGAGGCGAAGTGTTTCGCGATGAAATCGAGCGGGATGATCGTGTGCGGCGCGCCGACGAGGCGCGCGTGCTCGGCGGCGAAGGGAAGCTCGCGGGCGTTGTGCTTCGAGCCGTAGTCGAAGCTCACCACGGCGGCGACGGTGTGGTGGCGCGCGGCCCAGTGGAGCGCGGCGACGGAGTCCATGCCGCCGCTGCAGAGGACGATCACCTTCATGCGGCGCACCGTAGCGGCGGGCTGAGGAGCGGCCAGAGAAAACCGGCGGGGGCGAGCGGCGGGTCAACCGGTCGGCGGCGGCTCTTCGGCCGGCTCGAGCAGGGCGGAGACGAAACGGTCGGGCTCGGCGGGGCCGAGGAGCTCGTTCCAACGTTTCTCCTCGATGAGCATCGGCGCCTCGGCCCAGGGGCGGTATGGCGCGCCATACGCGACGCGCAGGCCGCAGAGGTTCAGCAGGCAGCGCCAGACGGTTTCGGGATCGGCCTCGCGTGGGGTCGGCAGGTAATCGAGCAGGTAGCGCAGGCTGGCGTGGTGGGCGCCGAGGCGGATGAGTTCGTCGCGCCAGCGTTGGGCGAGGCGGCGGGAGTTGTATTCGTTCTTGGGGTTCTCGCCGCGGGAGGCGCTCACGTGATGGCCGATCCGGCTGCGGAGCGCGACGCGCACGGAATAACCGAGGGCGCGGGCGCGGAAGCAGAGGTCGATGTCCTCGCAGCCGTTGCGAAACGCCTCGTCGAAACCGCCGAGGTGGAAGAAGAGTTCGCGCCGGATCAGGAGACACGCGGCGGTCACGGCGGCCACGCGGCGGTGCGGCCAAGGCGCGAGCAACCACCGTGGTCGGTCGTCATGGGCCGGTTTACATTTCGCGGTGAAGAAGACGCCGGCGTGATCGAGCGCGCCGTCGACAACGCGGCGCTGGACGTTGCCTACGATGCCGACGCGCGGGCGGCGGACGAGGCGCAGCATCGGCTCGAGCCAGCCGCGGGTGAGGACGAGATCGCTGTTGAGCAGCGCGAGGATGTCGCCTGTGGCGGCGAGCGCGCCGCGGTTGTTGGTGCCGGCGTAGCCGCGGTTGCGGTCGTTGAGGATGACGCGGAAGGGGGCGCCGAGCGTGGCGATCCACTCGCGGGTGCCATCGGTGCTGCCGTCGTCGACAAGGATGATCTCGTGGTCGAGTCCGCGCGGGATGGTCCGGTGCAACGACTCGAGACACGGCTGGGTGAGATCGAGTCGGTTGTAGAGCGGGATGATGAACGAAACCTTCACGCGGAGACGGAGTGCGGGAGGAGAAAACGGGAGCGTTGCGCGCAGGGCGAGCCCGGAGGTGCGGGCGCGGGAAAGACGGCGATCCGGGATTCCGCGGACGCCAGAAGGTAGCGAAGGAAACGAAGTTGCTCCGAAACAGTCGCCTCCTGACTGCGCGTTCAGATGGCGGCCGAAGGCCTGCCCCACCGATAGAGAGCGAAACGCTCACGCGTTCCGCTACAAGGAGTGCCGGTCAGATCCCGGATTCGAGCAGGCGCTTGAGGTAGGCGCCGTAGGAGGATTTGCCGAGGGCAATGATCTGGCGCTCGAGGCCGGCGCGGTCGATCCAGCCTTGGCGGAAGGCGATCTCCTCGAGGCAGGCGATCTTCAGGCCTTGGCGGTCCTCGATGACGCGCACGAAGTCGCCGGCATCGAGCAGCGAGGCGTGGGTGCCAGTGTCGAGCCAAGCCGTGCCCCGGCCGAGGATCTCGACGTGGAGCGTGCCGGCCTCGAGGTAGAGGCGGTTGAGGTCGGTGATCTCGAGTTCGCCGCGGGCGGAGGGCTTCAGGTCGCGGGCGAGGGCGACGACCTTGTTGTCGTAGAAGTAGAGACCGGGAACGGCGTAGTTGGACTTCGGTTGCTTCGGCTTCTCCTCCAGCGAGATGGCGCGGCCCTGTTTGTCGAACTCGACCACGCCGTAGGCCTGCGGCTCGGCGACATGGTAGCCGAAGATGGTGGCGCCGGTGGTGTGGGCGTTGGCGGTCTTCAGGCAATCGGCGAGGTCGTGGCCGTAGAAGAGATTGTCGCCGAGCACGAGCGCGGCGGGGGAGTCGCCGATGAACGTCGCGCCGATGTGGAACGCCTGCGCGAGGCCTTCGGGGCGCGGCTGCTCGGCGTATTCGAGGCGGAGGCCGAACTGCGAGCCGTCGCCGAAAAGGCGGCGGAAGAGCGGGAGGTCCTGCGGGGTGGAGATGAGCAGGATATCGCGGATACCGGCGAGCATCAGCACCGACAGCGGGTAGTAGACCATCGGCTTGTCGTAGACGGGCATGAGCTGCTTGCTCACGGCGATGGTCAGGGGGAAGAGGCGCGTCCCCGAGCCTCCGGCCAGGATGATGCCTTTGCGGCGGGACGCAGCGGGGTGAGGGGTCATGGGTGATGGGTTATGGGTGCTCGGCGCGAGCCTTGATCAAGGCGCCCTGCATGCGGCCGATCTCGGCACAGTCTTGTTCCAACCTGCGTTGTTCTTCTGGTGGCAGGAGACCGACCTCACGAGCAATTTCGAGCTGGGTGCGGAGCTCGGCCAACGAACCTTTGGCGATGTAGAGGAACCGGACGGAGTCTCGGTTGGTGTCGCGCTCATCACCTTCGGCAATGTTCGACGGAATACTGACGGCCGCGCGGCGGACTTGGTCACGCAAACCGAAATCTTTGGCGAGCGGGCCGGTGGTGGAAATACGGTAAACCTCGACTGCCAGGCCTTTGGCAGCCTGCCATACCCTCAGTTCACGAAAACCTTCTGTTCCCATAGCCCATCACCCATGGCCAATTGCCGTCAGATCTTCGCGGCTCCCAGTCGCTCCCGGGCGTATTTCTTGGCTGTGATATCGTCGCACCAGGTGCGGTGGGTGAGGTACCAGTCGACGGTCTTGGCGAGGCCGGTCTCGAAGGATTCGCGGGGTTTCCAACCGAGTTCATTCTGAAGCTTCGTGCAGTCGATCGCGTAGCGGCGGTCGTGTCCGGGGCGGTCGGCGACGAAGGTGATCTGTTTCGCGTAGCTTTGGCCGTCGGCGCGCGGGGCCTTCTGGTCGAGGAGCGCGCAGATGGTGCGGACGATCTCGAGGTTGGGGCGCTCGTTGAGGCCGCCGATGTTGTAGGTCTCGCCGGTGCGGCCGCGTTGGAGCACCTGCCAGATGGCGGCGGCATGGTCCTCGACGTAGAGCCAGTCGCGGATCTGCTGGCCGTCGCCGTAGATGGGGAGCGGCTTGCCGTCGAGGGCGTTGAGGATGACCAGCGGGATGAGCTTTTCCGGGAAGTGGAACGGCCCGTAGTTGTTCGAGCAGTTCGTGGTGAGCGTCGGAAAGCCGTAGGTGTGCTGGAACGAGCGGACGAGGTGGTCGCTGGCGGCCTTGGAGGCGGCGTAGGGCGAGTTGGGCGCGAAGGGCGTTTCCTCGGTGAAGGCGGGATCGGTCGCGGAGAGTGTGCCGTAGACTTCGTCGGTGGAGACGTGGAGAAAACGGAACGCGGCCTTCTTCGGCTCGGGGAGCTTCGACCAGTAGCGGCGCGCGGCGTTGAGGAGGCGGAGGGTGCCGACGACGTTGGTCTGGACGAACGGCTCGGGGGAATCGATCGAGCGGTCGACGTGCGACTCGGCGGCGAAGTTCACGATCGCGTCGATCTGGTACGCGGCGAGGAGGTGGTGGATGAGCGCCTCGTCGGCGATGTCGACTTGGGCGAAGATGTAGCGCGGGTCGCTCGCGAGGTCGGCAAGGTTGGCCGGATTGCCCGCGTAGGTGAGCTTGTCGAGGTTGACGAGTCTCGCGAGCGGCGAGCCCGTCTCGGTGAGGCGCTGGCGGATGAAGTTGCTGCCGATGAAGCCGCAGCCGCCGGTGACGAGGAGATTCATGGGAGGAAAGGTGATGGGTTATGGGGGATGGGACAGCGGACAGAGATGAGTTGTGGGTTGTTGACGGGTTTCGTCACCCATCACCTATGACACATAACCCATCGCCCGTTTCTCATGCCTTCTTCCACTCGCGCAGGGCGCGGGTGACGGCTTCGTGGACTTCGGTAAGGCGGATACCGACAGAGGCGAGTTTCGAGGCGTCCATCACGCAGTTGGAGCGCGGGGTCTTGGCGGCCCGGTGCATGAAGTCGTCTTCGTTGGCGAAGAACTTGAAAGCCTTCGTGCACACGCCGCTCGCGCGGATCATGTCGACGACTTCGTGCGTCGTCACGTGGCCGGGATTGGTCACGTTGTAGGTGCCGAAGGGAACGCGTTTCTCCCAGCAGGCGAAGGTGCCGGCCACGAACTCGTCGAGCTGCGAGATGGAGTTGGCCGCCTCGAGGAGCGTGTCATAACGCATCAGTTTCGTGAGGTAGTTGCGCGGGTTGTCGACCTCGTTGAACGGGATGCGCAGGCGCCAGATGTACACGCTTGGCGTGCCGGCGAGGACCTCTTCGCCGAGGGCCTTGGTGCCGCTGTAGAACGAGCAGTTGTTCGTGCGGAAACTGAAGTTCGGCGGGTCGTCCTCGCGGAAGCCGGTGCCGTCGGCGCGCGCGCCGGTGTAGATGCAGCCGGAGGAGACGTGGCCCCACGGCACGCCGGCGGCGGTGCAGGCCTGCGCGACGCGGCCGGGGAGCACGGCGTTGCCGTCGAGGCAGTCGGCCTTGTGGAGTTCGCAGGCGTCGACGTTGGGCTTGCCGGTGTAGCCGGCGGCGTTGATCAGGAACTCCGGGTTCACCTCGCGGAGAAACGGCGTCAGCACCTCCGGGCGGGTGTAATCGAGGTCGCGCCGCGCGAGATTGCGGAACGGGATGCCTTTGCGCGCGAGCAGGCGCTGATAGGCCTGTCCCACATATCCGGAGCCACCGAGAAGCAGAATCATGGAACGCCGAGGCTAGGCGGCGCGCGGTGGGCGGGCCAAGTTGTTTCTCGGATGCCTCGGGGCTGCGGCGGGCGCGTTAGTCCTTGCGCCGGTAGATCCAGACACCGTCGAGGCAGGCGAGCAGGTCGTAGTCGCGCGCGATCAGCGCGCGAAGCTCGGGCCAAGTCTGGTGACCGTAGCGGTCGTGATCGGAAAACGCGAAGGCGTGCGGCGCGACCGAGTCCACGAACCAGCGCGGGCGGTTGCGGCGGAGATCGAAGAGGAAACGCCAACGATACCGCTCCTGCAGCGCGGACTCGCCGATGATGAACGCACCGTGCGCCTCGCGCGCACCCTGCGGCAGGCCGGTCTCGACGTGATACTCGGGCGTCCAACCCCAGACTACGAGCCGGTCGCCGGGTCGCATATCGGTGCGGATGCGCGCGCCGATCGGGGAGATCTGAAGCTCGCGCCAACGAGCGAGGTCGAAGCGGACCGCGGGCACGGAGAGGCGTTCCCAGAGCGGCCAGGCCAACACGGCGGCGGCGAAGGCGAGTGCGAGCCAATGCTGCGTGCGGGCCGAGCGGCCGTCCGATGTCGGCTCGCCCCGAGTGAGGCCGTCGAGATGGACCGCCGCGCACCAACACAACGGTAGCACGAAGAGATGCACGTAGTGGGTAAACATCCGCCCCGGTGTGGCCACCGCGAGGAAGGCGACGACGAGCAGGAGCCAGCTCCCGACGAGACGCGCGCGTCCTCCCGGGTCGTTTCTCCACGCCGTGGCGCTGCTTGCCAGACAGAAACCGGTGACACCGAGAAGCCCCGTAACCGCCGCGAGCGCGGGGGCGGCGAGGGTGAGCACATGTTCGAGCGAGGACCACCACGGGTAATCGCGTTGGCCGGCGTAGAAACGGTTCGTTTCCCAGAAGAATTGTAGGATCTGGCCCCAGAGACCGAAGAGGGAGGCGTAACCAACAAAGACGGCCAGCGGCACCAGTGCGCCCGCGCCCAACGCGGCCGAGGCCGCGAGCGGGCGAATGCTGGTCGGTGCCGGGCCGCTCGGTTTCCGCCAGAGCGCTGTCAGCAGCAGCCCGCCCAAGGCCGCTTGGAACGGGAGCGCCTGTGGTTTGGCGAAACAGGCTGCGCCGATCAGCACCCCGCCGCCAAAGAGCCGGGCCAGCGCGGTGCGGCGCGTGCTGTCGAGCGCGCCGGCGGCGACCCAGGCGCCGAGGGCGAGCAGCAACAGCGGGGTCGTTTCGCTCGAGTACAGATTGAGGTCGTGGAAGGTGCTCAGCGCCCAGAAGGGAAACGCCGGCAGCACGGCGGCGCGGGCGGCCCACTCGCGGGTGAAGCGGCGCGCCGTCGCGTGGAGCGCGAGCACGGCCGCAATCTGGAACAGCGTAGCCAGAACCCGGGCACCGAGGTGGTTGAGCGGCAGGCCGAGCGGGATCGTGAGCAGCAGCGCGTACGGCGTGAGTGGGCCGGACGTGTGGCTGTCGAGGTTCTTCCACGGCAGGCCACCGTCGCGCAAGGTGAGCGCGCCGGCGATCCACTGGGCTTCATCGGGATTGTGCAATGGCCCGGCGAAGAAGACCGGCCAGCGAAACGCGAGAAACGCAGCGAAGACGGCCAGCGTGAACGCCGCGCGACTGGAAAGCGCGCGCCGCAGCGGTGTGTTGTGCGAGCACGGGACGAGGGCCGCGGCGATCGTCGCCAACAACGCGAACAATGCCACGAGCGCGCCCAGCCAATAGGCCCACGCGTGGGCGGCGATCCAAGAGAGGAGAGAATCGAGCATGGGTCAGGGGGAATCGGCGTCGCGACGCCGGTAGACGCGCACGCCATCGAAATCGTCGACGAGTTCATAGCGCGCGGCGATGAACACGCGCAGGTCGGGCACGGTTTCGTGGCCGAACAGTACGCGATCCCGGTAGCCGAAATGCCCGGGGGCGACGGCGTCGATGAACCAGCGCGGGCGATGGCGCCGGAGATCGAAGAGCAGGCGGTCACGATAGTGCGACTGGAGCGGGCCGGGATTGATGATCAGACCGCAATGCGCTTCGCGCGAACCCTGCGGCAGACCCGTCTCGACGTGGTAGCCAGGTGACCAGCCCCAGACGACGAGCTCGTCGCCCGGCTCGGCCAGCGCGCGTACGTATTCGCCGACCAGTGTCGTCTGTCGCTCCCGCCAGAAGTAGAGCTGGCCGTTCATCGGCGGAGTCTGCTGCAGCGTTCGCCAGATCGGGCCGGCGCTCGTGATGAGAACGAACGCAACCGCCGCGACGATGCCGGCGCGCTTCGCCGCGGCGAGGGACAGTCGCTCGTGCACGGCCGCGAGACTGATCGCGGACAACCACGAGAGCGGGATCACGATGAGGTGCAGGTAGTGTTGCCGCTCCACGCGCCCCGGCGCGACGACGGCGATGATGGCCGCGGCCAGCAGCAACCATGCACCGGCCAGGCGGCGCCAGTGCGGACGGGCGCTGCGGGGAGCCGCGCCGAGCGCGAGCAGCGCGAAGCCGACGGTGCCGAGCACGCAGGCGGTCGCGCCTGACACGGGCTCAAGGATCGCCGAGAACGCCGCTGCGCTCTCCAGCCAACCGTAGGTGCGCTCGGCGGTGTAGAGGACGTTGCTTTGCCAGTAGAAGATCCGGAACTGCGCGCCGAGACCGTAGATTGCCAGATAGGCGCCGAGCAGCAGGAGCGGTGCGGCCGCTCCCAGAACGAGCGCGGCGACGCCGGGGATGGCGGCGCGGCGGGCTTCGGACGGATGCGAGTTGCTCTCCGGCCTGCGGAGGGCTGCCACGAGCAGAACCGTTCCCAGCGCCAGCGCGAGCGGGGCCGACTGCGGTTTGGCAAGCAGCGGCGCGGTCGCCGCGAGCGCGCCGGCCAGCGCGAGCAGACCGGGCTTCAGCCGAATCCGCTCCGTGGTGACAGCGACCGCGCCGCACCAGCCGGCCAGCGACAGAAGGAGAACCGAGGTGAGTTCGCTCGAGTACTGGCCGATGTCGTGGAACCAGCGGCAGGCCCAGAAGTTGACCGCCGGGAGCATCGCGAGCCGCGCGATCCATTCCGGGAAGAGGCGGCGGGCGGCGCGCCAGAGTGCGAGCACGCAGGCGGTCGCGCCTGACACGGGCTCAAG
>DATGXA010000329.1:0-4766 GCA_035299125.1 Opitutaceae bacterium | reverse complement strand
CCCCCCGCCGTTTCTCCTCGTGCGCGACGCCGAGGTCTCGCTCCTGCCCGACCTCGCGGGCCCCGGCACCAACCTCCCGGTCGGCATGCTCGACCACCACCGGTTCACCTCGGCCACCGTCCAGCTCCAGCCCGGCGACCGCCTCATCCTCTACACCGACGGCCTGCTCGAAACCCCCGTCCCGCGCGGCCGCGCGGCGCTCTCCGCCAACGATCTCGCCGATGCCGTGCGCCGGCTGCTCCGTTGCCAGCCGGAGCTGCACGCCGTCGCGCTCGCGCAGGCGTTGTTCCGCACGGTCGCGGGCTGCGCGTGCCACGAAGCCGCCACCGCCCACTCCCTCCCCGACGATGTTGCGCTGCTCGTCGTCGAGATCGAGCGCCCCGGCCCCGTCTTCGAGGATCGCTATCGCCCCGCCACGCTCGCCGAGCTCCACGCCGCCCGCGCCGAACTCGCGGCGAAGATCG
Organism: Opitutaceae bacterium; assembly: GCA_035299125.1. Classification (GTDB taxonomy): domain Bacteria; phylum Verrucomicrobiota; class Verrucomicrobiia; order Opitutales; family Opitutaceae; genus CAJCBL01. The sequence continues at coordinate 4,302 of DATGXA010000329.1, read as the reverse complement.
CGGCCGAATGGGAACAGCACCGCGTCTCCGCGTCCTCGATGCGGCTCAACACCGTGCTCGAGGAGGCGCTCTACAACGCCTGGCGCCACGGCAACCGCGAGAACCCCGCCAAGGAGATCGTCGTCCGCCGTCGCTACGGCAACGACGCCTGCCTCGAGATCATCGATCAGGGCGACGGCTTCACGCCCGATGATGTGGGCGATCCCACCGCGCACGAGAACCGCACCAAACCCTCCGGCCGCGGGCTGTTCCTCATCCGCCGTTTCGCCGACGAAGCCCGTTGGTCCGATCGCGGTCGCCACCTCACCCTTTATTTCGGCGACGAGAAGACCTTCTGCCCGGCCGCGGGTCGCAGCCCTTTCCCGCGCCTTGATCTTTGGAACGCCTCCCACGTGAACCCGTCACGCCATCCACATCATGAACATAAACGTCCATCGCGATAACCACCTCGTACGCCTCACGCTTCAGGGAGAGATCGACGAGCTCGCCGCCGAGGAACTCAAGCGCCACCTCCGCGATGTCGCCCTCACCGCGCCGCAGCGCGTCGAGCTCAACTTCGCCGGCGTCACCCACATCGGCAGCGCCGGCATCGGCAAGCTCCTCGTGTTCTACAAGGACCTCGCCATCCACGGCGCCGTGCTCGCCCTCGTGCAGGTGCCTGCGCCCATTTACCACCTCTTCCGTGAGATGAAGCTCGATTCGATCTTCGCCATTTCCGAGGCACGTTAACTAATCATGACGCCCCACGCTCGCGCCCAGCTCTCGCTCCGGGCCCGGATGCTCCTCGCCGGCATCGTCCTTTCGGCGCTGCCCCTGGTCATCATTGCCGTCCTGGTCTATCGCCAAAACAACCGCATGACGGCCATCGCCGTCGAGGAGAGCCGCGTACTTGCGCACGCCGACCTCGACCACGTGGCGAAAGGCGCGTTCGCCCTCTGCGTGGCCCAGCAGGAGGCGCTCGAGTCGATGTTGCAGGGCGCCATGCGTGCCGCCCAGGCCACGCTCAGCCGCGCGGGCGACGCCGCGCTCGCTCGTGACACCGTCGAGTGGACCGCCACCAATCAACTCACCAAGGCGGCCAGCGCCGTCACGCTGCCCAAGCTCGAGCTCGGCGGCCGTTGGCTCGGGCAGAACAGCGATCCCTCCGCCGCCACGCCCATCGTCGACGAGGTCGCCGGGCAGGCCGGCTGCGCGTTCACGCTCTTCCAGCGCATGAACGACGCCGGCGACATGCTCCGCGTCGCCACCAACGTGCAGAGCGGCGGCCGCCGCGCGATCGGCACCTACATCCCCGCTCGCGACGCCGACGGCCAGGCCAACCCCGTGATCGCCGCCGTGCTGCGCGGCCAGAAATACGTGGGTCGCGCCTTCGTCGTCGACGCTTGGTACATCACCACCTACGCCCCCCTCACCGCACGCGACGGTTCGCTGCTCGGCATGGTCTTCGTCGGCATCAAGGAGCAGAACCTGGCCAGCCTGCGCGACCAGATCATCGCCACCAAGGTGGGCTCCACCGGCTACGTCTACGTGTTGGATTCAAAGGGCCGGTACGTCATTTCCAGCGGCGGCAAACGCGACGGGGAAGACGTCTGGAACACGAAGGATGCCGAGGGCCGACCCGCCATCCAGGACATCATCCGCGTCGCCAAGGCTGCGCCCGCCGGCCAGACCGGCGAGATCGCCTACTGGTGGCAGAACCCCGGCGATCCCGCGCCGCGGCGGAAGATCGTCCGCGTGATGTATTTTCCCGCCTGGGACTGGATCATCGGCGCCGGCTCCTACGAAGACGAGTTCATGGCCGCGCCCAACCGCCTCGCCACCGTCGGCCGCAGCGGTGCACGCCAGATTCTCGTGCTCCTCGGCGTCACCATCGCCGCCGCGGTGGTCTTCTGGTTTGCGGCCGCGCAGGCGCTCTCGCGCCGCCTCATCCGGATCGCCGACCAGCTCAAGGCCGGTTCCGAGCAGGTGCTAAGCGCCGCCGGCATGATCGCCGATGCCGGCCAGCAGGTCGCCGAAGGCGCCAACAGCCAGGCGGCCGCGCTCTCCACCACCGCGCAGAACCTCCAGAGCATGACATCGCACGGCACCGAGGTCTCCACGCTCACCCGTGGCGCCGATTCGTTGATGAAACAGAACATCGAGAAGAGCGCCGAGTCGCTCCGCGCGATCGTGGAGATGACGAAGGCCATGAACCGCATCGTCGCCGAGAGCGGCGAGATGGGGAAGATCATCAAGACGATCGACGAGATCGCGTTTCAGACGAACATCCTCGCCCTCAACGCCGCCGTCGAAGCCGCCCGCGCGGGCGAGGCCGGCGCCGGTTTCGCCGTCGTCGCCGAGGAGGTGCGCAACCTCGCCGGCCGCGCCGCCGAGGCCGCCCGCACGACCCAGGTGAAACTCGACAACAACGTCACCCTTGTCACCCAAGCCGGCAACGGCATCCAGGGCGTGAACGACAACTTCGAGGCCATCGTCGAGACCGCCACCGTCATCGGCGAGAAGGTGCAATCGATCACCCACGCGACCGACGATCTCGCCAAGCAGCTTTCCGGCGTGCAGCAGGCCACCGGGCAGCTCGAGTCCGTCGTGCAGTCCAACGCCGCCAACGCCGAGGAGTCCGCCAGCGCCGCCGAGGAACTCTCCGCCCAAGCGCATGAGATCGCCGCTCTCGTGACCGAGCTCTCCACGCTCGTGCACGGCAGCGCCAAGGCCCAGCGCGCCGAGGCCGACGACCGCGATCTGCCGCCGCCCATCGCGCGTGCGGTCGAGCCGCGTGCCCACAAACCGGAGCCGCATCCGGCGGGTTTCTCGCACTGAGCGACCGCGGCCGCTCAGATTGGTGACGTAGCGGCAGCCGCGAGGCTTCGTTGCAAGGAGCGCGTGCGCTGTGGCGCCGCTCGCGAGAGCGGCGATTCCGCTGCCCGTCCGTGTGCGCGGTGGGCCCGGGGGGCGCGCCCCGCCGGCCCCCGGCGGCTGCACGCGTGACTTTCAATCGAGCACGTCGGAGTTGCTCACGAACGCGAAGCGGCGGCTGTCGGGCGCCCACGAGTTCACGTTCATCGAGCCTTGCCCGCCGTAGACGTATGCCAGCACGCGCGGCGTGCCGCCGTCGAGCGGCAGTGTGCGGAAGTAGACGTGCCGGTAGAACGGATGCTCCATCGCCGGGACCTCCGGTCCGTAGGTGATGAACACGAGCGAACGCCCGTCGGGCGCGAGGTGCGGAAACCAGTTGTTGGTGTCGTCGTACGTGAGCTGCTCCTCGCCGGAGCCGTCGGGCCGCATGCGCCAGACCTGCATCCGGCCGGTGCGCGTGGAGTTGAAGTAGATCCAGCGCCCGTCGGGCGTGTACTCGCTGCCGTCGTCGAGCGCGTCGGTGGTCGTGAGGCGTTCCTCGGCGCCTCCGGCGGCGGGGATGCGGTGGAGGTTGAGCTTGCCGCCGTGATCGCCGCGGCCGGCGGTGTAGATCAAGTATCGGCCGTCCGGCGACCAGCTGTGGAGATATGACGGACCTTCGGGCGTGATCAGCCGCGGTTGGCCGCCGCCGACCGGCACCGTGTACACGCGTGACACGTCGCCGCTGCTGATGCCGAGCGTCGCGCCGTCGGGCGAGAGCGCGTGGTCGTTGTTGTTCTTCACCTGGTTGCCGGTGTCGACGAGCGCCATGCGGCGCGTGGCGAGATCGAAGCGACAGATGCGGCCGTTGTGGTTGCAGATCAGCGCGGCGCCGTTGGGCGTCCAGTTCGGCGCCTGGAGTGAATCGTCCTCGTGGTGCACGATTGTGCGGCGGCCGTCGGCGGCGTCGATCAGCTCGAGGTCGCTGCCGATGTAGTCGCGGTATGGCACGAAGCCCGTCGGCGCGGGGCGGATCAGGCGGACATTGTGAAAACGCGCCTCGCCGCCCACGGCGAACAACCCCATCGCCACCCGCGGGCCGAACTCGATCTCACGAAAACATCGCGTCGTGAACACCTCGCCGAAACGCGCCGCCGACACGACGACCTGCGTGCCGCGTTGCTCGAGCTGCAGGACATCGACGCCCTGCGTGTCGAGCTCGCGCGTTTCGACCGGTCCTCCGGCGCAACGGCGCACCCGCACCTCGACTGTGCCCTTGGCGAGGCGCAGGAAGAGCAGCGCCGGCGCGAGCGGCTCGAGGCTCGCGCGTACGGCGAGTCCGGCACCTGCGCCGCCGGGTGTACCGAGTTGCGCCTGCAGGATGCAGCCGCCGCGCAGCTCGCGGCAGACGAACAATCCACCGTCGTCGACTGCGGCGGGTGCCGTGCCGGTGGGGTGGAGCGAAAACTC
>DATGXA010000328.1:0-10243 GCA_035299125.1 Opitutaceae bacterium | reverse complement strand
GGTTCGCCGTTGAAGAAATCGTCCATGATGAAGGTGCCGCCGATCTTCACGCGGGCGACGTCGCCGCGGTAGTGGAGGCGCAGCAGCGGATTCGCGGCGAAGTCGAGCGCGGCGGGGAGCTTGATCCGCCAGATGGCGGCGGCGGCGAAATCTGCATCGCGCGGCGCGGCGGCGACGGGCGCGGGGCAGTTGCGGCCGAGCCCGATGGTGCGCGGCGCGCCGGCGGGGCGGAGCGGCTCGATGGTGAGTGGTGTGCGGCGGGCGGTGGGAAGGGGGACATCGAGACGCGCGAAAAGGCGTGGTATCTCTTGCTCGCCGATTTCGAGGCCGTCGGAGGGAAACGCCCGGAGCACTCGAAAGGGCTCGGTGCTGTCCGTGGTGATGCGGAGGGCGTTTGTGTCGAACACGAGGTTATCGGCCCCCTCCGTCAGGAAGAGCCGTTCGCGGCCGCGATAGCAGCCGCGCCAGAGGGCGAGCGAGTCGGCGTCGCTGAGGAGCGCGATCTGGATTTCGTGATTGTCGGTGGTGTGAATCCGGATGCCGGTGTCGGCTATGGGCTTGAGATCGCGAATGATGAGTCGACCGTCGCTCGCAGGCTGGCTCTGCGGGTAGGTGCCGGCGATGCCGGTGGGATCGAATGCGAACTCGGCGGGGATGCCGGGGGTCTCGGCGAAGACGAAGGTGCGTGTTGCGCCGTCGTCGAGCACGGTGATCGGCTGAGCGGTGGCGTAGGCGAGGGTGACGCCAGAGCCGAGGTCGAGGTTGAACGGCCAGAGGAACGCGGCGCCGGTGGGCACGGTGACCGGTTGCGAGGGGAACGTGAGGCCGAGCGGCGCGAGCGTGAACTGCACGTCGCTTTTGGACGGGAGCGTGCGGCCGCGTTCGTGGTTGTTCACGAAGAGGAAGCCGCGGTGGCCGTCGGAGCGGGCGGACCAGCGGAGGGCGGCGAGATCGTCGCGGCCGGCGGGGCGATGGTCGGGGAGGGCTACGGCGGTGCGGGCGAGCGCGGCGCCGAAGCTGTGGAGGAAGAGATGAAGGCGGCGGAGCCGATGGTACTGCGGGCGGACCTGACCGTATTGGCCGAGTGGTGCCTGGAAGTCGTAGTTGAGCACCGGCAGGTCGTTCCAGAACGTCATCGCCGTCGACTGGTCTTCCATGAGCGTCGAGAGGCGGCCGACGGGGTTGGTGCCGCCGTGGTACATGTAGTAGCCGGGCGAGGTGCTGCCGGAGCCGAGCTTGATCAGTGTCGTAGCCTCGATGTCGAGCGGGTCGACGAGGATGCGGCGATGGTAGGCGCTCATCATGCCGCCGCCGATCTCACAGGTGAGGTACGGGTAGCGCGCGATATCGGCGGCATCGCGGGTCTCGCGGCGGCCGAGGGCCTCGTTGGCGATGTTGGCGTCGGTGCGCAGGGTGGAGAAATGGAAGCCGGCCCAGTAGTTGCCGGGCATGGCGATGAGCTCGCGGTCCCAGAAACCCTCGGCGTAAACGCCGTAGAGCGGGAGGATTTCGCCGAAAGGCAGCGGGGCCTTCAGCTCGGGCCAGCCGGTTCGGGTGTAGAGCGGGGTGTCGAGGCCGGCCTCGCGGGCGATCTTCTTGAGCGTGAGCAGGTGCTCGGCGGGGCCGCGGTATTCGTTCTCCAATTGGATGCCGATGACGGGGCCGCCGTCCTTCCAGAGCTGGCCGCGGAGCTGCGCGGCGATCTGGCCGTAGAGCTTGGTCGCGCTGGCGAGGTAGGCAGGGTCGGCAGTGCGGGCGTTGCCTCGGGCGACTAGCCAGTCGGGCAGGCCGCCGTTGCGGACTTCCCCGTGGCACCACGGGCCGCAACGGACGATGACCTGCAGGCCGGCTTCCTTCGCGGTATTGACGAAGCGGCGGAGGTCGCGGTTGCCCGACCAGGTCCATTCGCCCTCGGTCTCCTCGTGGTGGATCCAGAAAACGTAGGTGGCGACGATGTCGATGCCGCCGGCCTTCATCTTCAGCAACTCCTCCCGCCACTCCGCGGCGGGGTAGCGCGAGTAATGGAACTCGCCCATGACGGGCGTCCAAGGCTCGCCGTTGCGGAGCAGGCACTGGTTGTCTGCCGAGATGGTTTCGCCAGCAGGATTCGCGGCGGTGCCGAACGTGAATCCGGTCTCCGGAGCCGCGGGCGGAATCAAGGTCACGGTCAGCGGCGCGGCGATGAGGGCGGTGGCGGCAAGTAAGGGGAGGAGCGCGCGGGGCATGAGGCGTGTGTGGAGTGCGGGTCGGACGCTGGCGGTGGCGAAGCTCGCCAGAGCTTCGAGGGGGATGTCCGGACGAAAGCCGTGGCGGCGTTTGCTGCGCTTCGGAGGCCTATTTGGCTGCGGGCGTTTCCGGGATGGGCGCGCCGAAATCGGGGGTGCCGTCGGCGCGCCAGCGGATCGGCTGCACGCGGGTGTGGCGGTTGGGGTCGCGGAGCGGATCGCCGGAGATGTCGCGGTAGTTGCGCGCATGGAAGACGAGGAGGTCGGTCGCGCCGTCTTCGGCGACGGTGAAGCTGTTGTGGCCGGGCCCGAAGATGCCGGCGGTCTCGCTGGTGGCGAAGACGGGCACGGGCGACTTGTGCCAGGATTTCGGATCGAGGAGGTCGGCGTCCGCGTCGGCGGTGAGCAGGCCCATGCAGTACTCGGCGCCGGTACCAGCGGCGGAGTAGGTCACGAAGACGCGGCCGTGGCGGATGAGGACGGCGGGACCTTCGTTGACCTCGTAGCGCACCTTTTCCCAGTCGAACTCGGGCCGCGAGAGGCGGACGGGCGTGCCCTCGATGTCGACGGGCGAGGCCATGCGCGCGATGTAGAGGTTGGTGCCGTGTTTCGCGTTGGGCTCGGCCTGGGCCCAGACGAGGTAACGGACGCCCCGGTGCTCGAAGGTCGTCGAATCGAGCGAGAAGGTCTCCCACTGGGTGCGGAGCTGGCCGCGCTCGAGCCACTCGCCCTCGAGCGGGTTGGCGGCGGCGTTTTCGAGGACGTAGATGCGGATGTCCCAGATCTTCTCGGCGGCACCGGCGGCGAAATAGATGAACCATTTGCCGTGGATGTGGTGGAGCTCGGGCGCCCAGATGTGAGCGCCCATCGGGCCGGTGGCGTGTTTGCGCCAGATCGTCTTCGGTTCGGCCGAAGCGAGCCCGGTGATGCTCGGCGCGCGACGGAGCTCGATACGGTCGTACTCGGGGACGGTGCCCAGGAAATAATAGAAGCTGTCCGCGTGGCGGAGGATGAACGGATCGGCTCGTTGCGGAATCAGCGGGTTGTGATAAGCGGGCGAGGCAGAGGTCTCGGCCGCCGCAACGAGGCTGACGGAGGCGAGGAGATAAAGGGACAGAACACGAATGAGCGTGCGCATAGGAAAGCGTCCGAATCGTGTCGCGCAGATGACGGGGCGCAATCGGCAGGTGACTTTACCGTCCGAATTGGGCAGCGAATTTGCGCGCAACCGACAAAACGCGGTGCACCGCTCAGCTGCGGTGGAACAACAGGCTTGAGCCGCCGTGTGTGAATCCACGGGATCACTACGGCGAGTGCGGGAGTGCGGCTCGTCGCGAGAAAAGAATGAAAAAGATGGATCTTCGTCTGCTTGGCTGGGGCGTATTGTGCTTGGCGATCGGAACTGTCGCCGGCTACCGGCTGGGAACGGCGGGTTCAGGTGCGGATCGTCCTGCAGAACCGCTGCGGAAAGCCGCGGTCGCCGCAAACGCCGGAGCTGCGTCTTCCGAGGCGCCGGCTGGCGTGGGGGCGGAGGATGCTGTGGCGAGGGGCGCACCGATCGATCCGCAAAGGCCGAAACTCGTGGAGCGGCTGGAGGCGCTCCGGTGGTTCAATCGCAACGGCGGGGCCTGGTTCAGGGTGGGTGTTTTTTCGAGTCCGCAGCGGGGTGAACTCGCTGCCGGCTTTGTATCGGCCTACGGCCTCACCGCGGAGGAAGGTCGACTGTTGCGCGAAGCGTTGACCGCGGCGCGCGAAAAAATGGACCGCGGTCGGTTGGCGGCGGCCAAGGTCGAAGTACGGTCCGACAATCTTGGTGCTGTGATCGAAGTCCCCGCGCTACCTGAATTGGGCGGAGCGGCATACGACGATGTGCTGGCGACGTTTCGCGCAGTGCTCGGACCGGAACGCTGGGAATATTTCGACGAATTCTCGGCTGACGGCTTCGAGCACGGGTTCCTGAGCTTCGGGGCGATGCAGACCAAGATCGAGATTGAGGTGAAGCAGTTCCCGGGTGGTGCGCAGTATTTCGACGTGAAGGATCATTATGTCGGCCCTGACGGCAGCGGATGGTCCGGGGGGACGGTTGATCCGGCTAGCTTCCGGCAGTCGTACCCCTTCGCAGCGAAGCTGCTGCCTGAAGCGTTTCTGCGGGCGCAGCCTAAACCGTGATCGGCTCGCAAGCCTCGGGCTCCGGTCGTGAACGATGCGGTACGACCCGATGCGAGACGGCGATCAACGTGCAGGCGCGGTTGCCGCTTCCACCTGCACGCGGTCGATTACGATGCCGTCGTCGAGCCCCCAGAGGTGCAGCACGTGCGGGCCGGGCGCGGCGGCGGAAAACGCGACGGTGGCGATACGCTCGTTGTCGAGCACGGCTTGGTTCCAAACTGTGCCTCCGTCGGCGGCGGGGAGTTCCACAAGTCGGGGTGTTTGTTCGTCGAGCGCGACGGCGAGGCGGAGCGCGGTGCCGGAAATCGGGTGCGTGGGCAGGAGGTGGAGTCGCAGCGTGAAAGGCCCGGGCGAGGGGAGATCAAGCGTGTAGTCGAGACGTGGGGCCGCTGCGGCTTCCGCCAATGTGCGCTCGGGTGCGGTGAACGGCAACACGGTGACCGCGCGTCCACTGCGGCCGAGGCCGGGGATTTCCGTCCACCGCGCGCCGCCGTCGCCTAGGATGCTCGCGAGCGGATTGGCGTCGGCGGGCGGCAACGCCGTTGTCCGCGCGGAAAACGGCCGAGGTTCCGCCTCCGGTGGTGGCGGTGCCCACGGTGCTATGCGCATGGATGACCATTGCGCGTCGGCGGGCTCGAGGTTCATGAATCCGTGCCACTTGCCCCCGGAGAGTTCCTCGTTGAAGAAGCGCGTCTCGGCCTTCAGGCGGGCGTTGGCGTCGGTGGCCGCAGCGAGGTCGCCGCGTTCGCCGGCGAAATAGCGTTCGTTGGCCAGCGCGGAGCCGATGGCCGGATAGTAGACGAGTTGGAAAAACGCGTCCTGCTGCTCAGGCGGGATCAGCGAGCGAAGCGCTGCGGCGTCGCGCCGCAGCCGGGCGAAGCTATCGAGGCGCGCTTGCACCTCGGCAGGCGAGAGCGGACTCGGGCGGTACGGTTCCTTTGGAAGCCACCATTGCAGGTGTTCGGGGCGGCGCGCGAAGTTGAGACGATAATACTCGGAGAGGAGCGCGGCGATGGCGGCCGCGTTGTCGGGGCCGAATTGGCAGGCAGCCCAGTCGCGGAGAAAGCCGTCGAGGTTATCCGGGCGCCAGCGGTCGATGTCCCACGCCAGCTGGAGAAAGAACTCGGTGGGGATCTCGGCGGGCTTGAGGTCGCCGACATTGGCGATCCAGAGGCGGTCGGCGCCGTGGTCGTAGGCCTTGCGCATCTCCTCCCAGATCAGCGCGGGAGGCGTGGTCGAGAGCCACAGATAGGAGAGTGGGCGCCCGAGATAGGAAAGGTGATAGTAGACGCCGAAGCCACCGGAGCGCGCGCGCTCGGCGGGCGAGGCGAAGTTGCGCACATAGCCGAAGTTGTCGTCGGGCCAGACGATGGTGACATCGTCTGGCACGCGCAGCCCCTGTCGGTAGAGGTCTAGCACCTCCTTGTAGGCGCAGAAGATCTGCGGCACGTGCTCCACCGGCGGCGCGAGGTGGCGGGCGAGGAGTGTACGCTGGTCGGCAAAGATCCGCTCGAGGGTGGCGATGCGCTCGGTGTCGGTCCGCGGGCCGACCATGTGCGAGTCGTGGATGCCGCGCATGCCGAGGGTGAAGATGGACTCGTAGGCGGCGTTGGCGGCGACTCGCTCCTCCCAATAACGGAGCACGTCGTCGCGGTTGGAAACGTAGTTGTATTGCTCGTGCGGCGTGGTCCATTCGCGGACGTTGTTGCGCAGCATCGGCTCCGCGTGGGAGCTGCCCATGACGATGGCGTAGTCGGCCGCGAGCCGGGCATTGGCGGAGTCGGCGTTGAAGGGCGCGGTGCACGCGTGCATCGCCGGCCAGAGGGTGTTGGCTTTCAGCCGCAGCAAGAGTTCGAAAACTTTCGCGTAGGTTTTCGGACCTATGTCACCGCAGGCGGGGTCGAAGGTGCGGGCGGCCCACGGCTGCAGGCCCCAATCCTCGTCGTTGAGGAAGATGCCGCGGTACCTGACGGAGGGCGGCCCGAAGCGATGCGTGCCCGCCGCGATCACGAGCGAGTCGCGGTGCGGTGGCGGCACATCGGCCCACCAGTGCCAAGGGGAGACGCCGATGGCGGCGGAGATTTCGTAAAGGCCGTAGATCGCGCCGCGACGGTCGCTGCCGGCGATCACGAGTGCTTGGTCGACGCCGGGAAACGGCTGCTCGACAGTCTGGATAACGAAGGTCTCCCACGCGCCGCGCAACGCCGCAGGGTCGAACTTTCCGAGGCGGGCGAGTTGGTCGAGCAAAGGGCTTCGGCCGATGATGCCGACGATCACGACTGCTCTCGCGGCCGGCGGAAGCTCATGAAGCGTGGCGGGCGGGAACCCGGAGACGCGGGCGACATCGGCGGCGAAGTCGGCGGCCGCGCGCCCGACGGCCGGGTCGAGATTCGGTTCGGTGAGCAGTGGCGCGGCGGCGCGGTCGCGTACGAGGGGAAATCCGGCCGGGTCGCTCGGAGCATTCAAGAGCGGCGGCAGCGCGCGTGCGGGCACCGCGAAGGCGCCGAGGAGGAGAAGGAGGAAACAAAATCTCGGCATCAGCGGGGAAGTGCTCAGGGCTGTTCACCCGTATCCAATTCGGCGGGAGATATGAGCTTCCCGGTGCAGGGGTTGATCCTGAGCGGTGCCGGATCGGCGCGCTTCGGCAGAGCATAGCGCGTGGCTGGCTGCGTTTTCTCGGCACCGCGCAGGATGGAGGTTTTCCACTCCGGGCTGAACGCCAAGGGCGCGATATCGCCCGCCGCGTTGAAGACCAGCGGTTCGCTCCAGTACTGGAGGTCGTGCCCCTTGACGCCGTCGGGACGCGAGCCCCAGAGATCGCCCATCCAGAGGAACGCGTTGCCATCAGGCGTGGGGACGCGTGCGACGTAGGTTTGCTGCGCGGCGATGGTCGGGCGGCCTTGGGCGTCGCGGTTGATGTTGCCGTGCAGTTCGTAGGGGCCGAGAGGCCGGGTGGCGGTGTAGACGCGGACGCCGCTGCCCTGTTCGCAGAAACAGCAGCAGGTGTCGAAGAGCGCGTAATAGGTGTCGCCGCGGCGGAAGAGGGCGGGCGCCTCGCAGCCTGACGCGAGCACCTCGCTTACTTCGCCGGCGGAATCGCAGTAGTCGGCGGTAAGTTTCTCGACGCGAATGGCGTGGTCTTGGCCGATGACGGTGTAGATGAAATAGGCGGTGCCGTCGTCATCGACGAAAAGGCTGCCGTCGCCGGGGCGATGCGCCGCCTGGGAGAGTTGCACGCCGGTGTTCACGATCGTGAAAGGCCCCTCCGGGGTGTCGCTGGTCGCGACGCCAAGGAGTCCGTCCCATAGCTGCGGGTACCAGTTGAACCAGAGCACGTATTTCCGCGTCGCGACATTGTAGACCACGTAGGGTCGGTAGAAAACGCCCGGCGGCTGCTCGCGGAGCAGTTCACCGTCGAAGCGCCAGCTGGTCAGGTCGGCCGAACTGTAGACACGGAAACGGTTGTTGATGCCGAAGCCGGCGCTGCGGCCGTAGGCGGTGCCGTAGAGGTAGTAGCGGCCCTCGAAGAATTGGAGGCAGCCGTCGTGCGCGTCGATGATCGCGCCCTCGGTGTCGCGCCGTGGCTGGGTGTTCTGGACGGCGATCTCCACGAACTCGGAAGGATCGGCGGCGGGGAGCATGCCGCCAGCGCCGACTGCGAGCCAAATTGCGGTCGCACGGAGCAGACGGGCGAGACGGACCAGCGAGGGGCAGGACCCGGGTGTGTAGATCATGGTGACGGGGAGGATAGCCGAACGAAGGTAGGGGCGTCGCGGTCGCAGGTGAGGCGGCCGTCGCGCTCCTGAAGTTCGACGACCTGGATCGAGCTGCGCCGCAGCGCGAGCGAGTCCTTGTCCTCAGGGCGAATCGTACCGGCGCGACCGGGATGCGTGAAATAGAACAGGTACGCGCGGTCGCCGCTGACGACCACGCCGGCGTGGCCGCCGTTCACCGCGTCGTCGGCGCCTTCGCCGGGTTTGGCGAGGAGATCCTCCGGTTGCGCTGTCCAATGTTCGAGATCATCCGAGCGGAAGACGGCGAGACCTTTCCAGAGGTCGACGAGCATCCAGTGATGGTCGCGCCAGGTGAAGACAAAGGGCCCCTCACCGGGGCGTGCGGCGACATCGGCGCATTTGCCGCGGTCGGACCAAGTGACGAGGTCGGGGCTGTCGGCGACGTATGTGGATTTGTGGTCGCGTTCGTTGTTGTACCACATCCGCCAGCCGCCGCCGGGGAGCGGTCGCACGCAGGCGTCGATCACGCGGTCGGAGGCCAACGCGAGCGGACGCGCATCGCGCCAGGAGCGCAGGTCGTCGCTGGTGAGATGGACGATCGTGCGGGGATGGCTCCAATCTTCGAACACGCCGGGCACGACCGTGAGGAAGAGGTGGTGCCGGCCGGCGGAGTCGGTCACGATATCGGGCGCCCAATGTGTGGGTTCCGCGCCGCCGATCGACGCTGGAAGCTCGATGTCGGCGGTGCCCAGATAACTCCAGTTGGCGCCATCGGCGGACTCGGCGATGCCGATGCGACAGCCGTGAACCCAGGCGACGCCGGAGAGGCCGGGCTGGTTGGCGCGGCGGTTGGTGTAGAACAGCCACCAGCGCGCGACGTGCGGATTCCAGACGACGATCGGATCGGCCGCGCCATCGAAGATTGGATCGCGGAAAAGCGGCTTGGGCGCGATCGTGCCGGCGGGAAGCGACGAGTCTGCACACCGTACGGTCGGGGTGAGGAGGGACAGACCGATGAGCAGCAGAGGCCAGCCGGAGGCACGGGGGTGAGGCATCGGAAGGAGCGTGGTCCGCGGTCAGAGAGGGATGCAACCTGGGTGAAGTCCGACCGTCAGAGCGCGGCGACGAGGGCCGCGGCGTGCAGGGAAACGAGTGGGCGTTGCGGAAACCGAACCGCTTCGCGCGTCTCGCTGCGAATTGCGGGCGGGTTCAGACGGAGTCACCGGCCAACGAAAGCGCGAGCACGTCGTTGGGGTAGGATTCGCCGGCGAGCGTGAATGCCCAATCGCCGATCTTCGTCCACCCGAGCGCCTGGTAGAAGGCGCGGGCTTTGGCGTTGCCGGTGTACATCGTGAGCCAGAGCGCGTCGGCTCCCCACTGGGCCGCGGCGGCTTGGCACTGTTGCAGGAGCGCACGCCCAATTCCGCGACGGGCGAAACGCCCGAGCACGTAAAGTCGGGACACCTCTGCCTGCCTTTGCGCGGCGAGATGTTCCGTGCGCGCGCCGAGGTGAAGGTGGGCGAAGCCGATCATTCCTTCCGCGGCCTCAGCGATCCAGAAAACCGCGTCCGGGGCGGCGATGGTCGCGGCGATCCTCTCCGGGTTGAACTCGGCAAGGAGGTACTCGGCGTAGGCGGTCGGCAGTCCCGCGCCGCAATAGGTGTCGACCCAAACCGCGGTGGCCAACGTGGCGAGCACGGCCGCGTCGGGGGCGGTGGCGCGGCGATAGCGGACCGGTGCGCCAAGCTCCGCGGCCGAGGTTTGCTGGAGGCGGTTGAGCAGCGTGAGCGATTCAGCGGCGCGGGCGGCGGGGACGAACAGATGGTCGTGGTGGAACGCGGCGACGACGTTGCAGGCGATGCCGGCTGCGGTGAGCACGCGCGAGACGGTGGCGGTGAGTCCGACCGCCTCCAGCGACGAGTGCACGCAGAGCGTGATTCTGCGCAGCTCCCCGCTGGGCTCGAGCCCGAGCGTTTGATATAGCTGCGTGGAGTCAACCGGGGACAAAAGAAAACTGGTCTGCGTCCGGGAGAGGCGCAGAGGGTGAAGGGACTCCGCCGTGGAGGCGGCAGCAGACAGCGTCCGGGCCGAAGGAACAAAGGCGACGTCATCTGG
>DATGXA010000327.1:0-8294 GCA_035299125.1 Opitutaceae bacterium | reverse complement strand
CCGGGGCCGGTCCACCACGACCGGCCCCGTTTTGTGCCGCCGCGTAGCCGCTCGACACGAGCCCGTTGCGCAGCGTCACGCATCCCGCTGGCGGAGCTCATTGCGAGCCGGACGCGAGGTGCGGCCCTACCGCAAGCGGGAATCTCCAGGTGAGAGTTCATCGCCCGCGACCGTGCAGGATCTCGGCACCGCAGCCCGCCGTTCTATCACGCCACAGATCGAGGGCGTCACCCGACCGCGCGCCGGCTGGCGCGGGCCCGGATGAACCGGTTGGGCTCAGCCCAGCGGCGAGTTGCGCCACTCGGCCGGAAGCAGCGAGGCCACGCCATGCGTCGTCAACTGGTAGTAGAGCCAGAAGACGAACGCTCCGAGCGCGATGAGGAAGAGCGCCTCGCCGAGCGCACCCGCGCCGCTCTTGCTCGAGCGATGGAGCGTCTGCACCAGTTTCTCCAGCGCTGGCGAGAGCAGGAACGCCACGACCGTGCCGCCGAACAGCACGAGCGCGATGACGACCGCGGTACGGAGGAACGGATCGCCGACCAGCTCCGCCTTGTAGCTCACCACGTTGTTCACGAGGTTCAGCAGGAGCAGCAGACACGGGAGGATGTAGTAGTTTTTGACGGCGACAGCCTTCTTCATGGGCGCCGCGAGCCTGGGAGCGCCCCCGGCCGAATTCAATCTTCCAGGGCACCGCCTCGCCGAGGCCCCCGTCCACGTCCCGCATCGGCTCTGGAAAAAGAAAGGGCGTGCCGCCCCTCGCGGCACGCCCTCCGAGTGAACCCGCGGATCGCTTCGCGGGTGCTTCATGACAACCTGTACCTACTCAGAAAGCATAGCGCACACCGACCGAGTAGAGGAGCGGATCGAGCCGCGCTTCGGTGAGGGATGTGGAACCGGCAAAAACCTTCGAGCGGATGTTCGCCTTCTTCACGTCGATGTTGAGGCCCCAGTGGTCGGTGAGGTCCCAGTCGAGACCGATCTGCGCGGCGAGGCCGAAGCTCGAGTTCTCGAGGCTAAGCGGCACGCCCGCGACGGAGAGATGATCGCTCCAGACGAGTGTGTAGTTCACGCCGAGGCCCGCGTACGGGTGGATCTTGCCCGTGGGATTCGCGCGATACTGGAACATCAAGGTGGGCGGCAGGTGGATGAACGTGCCGAGCTTGCCCACACCGGCCAGCTTCACGGTCTGCATCTGCGGGATCGTGAGCACGAGCTCGGCGTAGAGCGTGTCGGTGAAGGCGTAGCTGATGTCGATCTCGGGGATGAGCTTGTCGTTCACCGAGACGGCGTCGCGGCCGAAATGGATACCGAGCGCAGTGAACGGATCGGACTTGTCGACGGTTTCGAGGTAGGTCGCGCGGACGCGGACCGACCAGGGGCTCGCGGCCTGGGCGGCGGCGAGGGAGAGCAGCAGCAGGGCGCTGCCGGCGAGTAGGCGGAGGGATTTGTTCATGGCGTTATCTGTGGTTTGTGGGTTCGGAGGATGGGCCGGCGGGAGAACGTGGGTTCCGCCCGCCGGCGTTCTGGCACGGTACAACTCGGCGGGTTGCGCCTAGTTGGCGTTCAAGGTCGCGAGGTAGTCGCCCAGAGCCGCGACTTCGTCAGCGGTGCCGGCGAGCGGCGGCATGAAGGCGCGGTACGGGGACTCGGGTTTGTTCTCGTGGAGGATGGTGAGCAGGTTTCCGATCGAGGCGCGGTCGCGGCCGGCGAGCAGCTGCTTGATCGGGCGGGTCGTGTCGAGGGTGTGGCAGGCCAGGCACTGGCCGCGGAACATCGCCTCGCCGCGCGCGAGGTTTGCCGGCCGGACATCGGCCACCCAGAGCGATTTGGTGAGATAACCTTCGCGGTTGATGCGCGGGATGTCCGCCTTGCGGATGCCGTTCGAGTACATGTGCTGGCCGATCACGTACGGCTTGCGCAACATCTCGCGGGCGTACTCCGAGGAGGCGGTGGTCGCGAGGGCGAGCAGGAGGATCGAGACCGCGTGGCCGAAACCGAAATCGGCCGGCGAGCGCCAGGCGAAGAAGTAGACGACCCCGACGATCGTCGCCGACGTCATCGTGATCACCAGCGCGGCGCGGGTGACCTGCGTGAAGGCGCCCGGGCCGACGGTCGAGATGCCGAACGAGAGCAGCGCCCGCTGCGCCTCCGGCACCTGGTAGAGGTACCAGACGAGGACCAGCGGCAGCGCGACGAAGGTCGGCACGAGCCAGCGCGCGCTCCAGCGAACGATCTTGGCCTTGAGCTCCGGCTGTTCGGCGCCGAGGCGGCTGCCGGTGACGAGCGCCCACACACCCGCGAGCGAGAAACACACGAGGATGCGCAGCAGCAGGCTGGGCCAATAGGTGGGGTTGAAGAAGGCCTGCCAGAAACGGCTGGCCTCGTTGCCCGTGCCGGCGACCGCGAGCCAAGCGTCGCCCGGCGTGAGCATGAAGGTGAGGATGCCGTTGATGATGACGAGCGTCAGCATCGACGAGATCGCGTAGAGCCAGCCCACCTTCATGTGCAGCTCGTCGGAGATGCGGCCCCACGTGTAGTAGTAGACCGCGGCGGCGGTGAGCTCGACCATGAAGAAGACCCACTCGATCGCCCAACCGAAGACGAAGTTGTGGATCAACGTGCTGGTCGCCTCGGGGTTGGCCAGGCCAATGGCGAACCAGATGCCCACGCCCGAGACGGCGCCGAACACGCCGGTGAGGATGAGGAAGAACTTCGAGTGCGCCCGCAGCGGCACGAGCCAGTCGCGGCGCCCTTCGCGCAGGGCCTTGCGCTCCGTGAGCGGCAGGTAGAGCCCGCCACCGACGGCGAAGTGCGAGATCATGACGTGGAAGATCGCGATCAGGCCGATCACCCAGCCCGACCCGATGTGGGGGACGTCCCAAAATGGATAGTTCATGGCAGCGCGTGAAGGGGGTTAGAGGTTGGCGTAGCCCCAGATCGTTGTGACAAGGAGCACACCCAAGGCGAGGAACCCGAACCAGGTCGCGCGGCGGGCGCGTTGGCCGGAGGCGGAACTGGAGTCGTAAAGCGGGAGGAGGAACCAGAGCACCAGCCCGAGCGTGAAGAGCACGATGCCCGCGCCTTCGCCCACGGCGCCCGGGAACCACGCGCCGAACAGCTTCAGCACTTGGAACGAGCTCATGAAGTACCACTCGGGGTGGATGCCGGCCGGCGCGGGCTTGAGCAGGTCGGCCTGGTTGCCGAGATCCCACGGGAACATCGCGGCGAGGACCGCGAGGACGTTCAGGGCGATGAGCCACATCGCGAGGTCCTTCATCACGAAGTTCGGGAAGAACGGCACCGTGCGGCGCGCCGCGGCGGGCTTCGCCTCCTCGGAGGGCGGGACGGCGTTGCCGTGTTTCTGCACAAGCCAGAGGTGCAGCCCGAGCAGCGGGATGAAGAGCGCCGGCAGCACGACGACGTGCAGGGCGAAGAAACGTTGGACGGTGTACTCGGACACCTCGGGGCCGCCGCGCACCAGGTTGCTGATGCTCTCGCCGATCAGCGGCAGCGAACCCGGGATCTCGAGACCGACCTTCGTGGCGAAGAACGCGAGTTCGTTCATCGGCAGCAGATAGCCGCTGAAGCCGAACACCATCGTGAGGAGCAGCAGCGCCAAGCCCGTCCACCAACCGAATTCGCGCGGCGTGCGGTAGGCCTTCATGAAGAAGACCGAGAACATGTGCACGAAGATCGCCACGAGCATCAGGTTGCCGCTCCACGAATGGGCCGAGCGGACCAGCCAGCCGAATTGGATCTGGTAGGTGATCTGCCGGACGGATTCGTACGCCTCGGGGCCGGGCCGATAGTAGACGAGTAGCAGGATGCCGGTGACAGCCTGCAAGAGGAACAGGAAGAGAGAGATACCGCCCCAGTAATACCAGAAGGAGTGGCGGTGTTGCGGGACGGTCTTCTTTTTCGCGAAGGCCAGGACGTCGGAAAGCCCGAGCCGGGTGTCCATCCACGCGTAGAAGGAGGTGGGTCTGTTGTTCATGGTGTTCTCCCTTCTCAGGCGCGCGAGACGAGCACGGCGCCGGTTTCGACTTTCACGACGAAGCTGCGCAGCGGGCGAGGCGGCGGGCCGCCGATGTTACGGCCGGTGGTGGGGTCGTACTCGCCGCCGTGGCAGGCGCAGGAGATGTGGCCCTTGGCCGGATCAAACTGGACTGTGCAGCCGAGGTGTGTGCAGACGGCGTCGAACGCGACCCACGTGTTGTCGGCGTGATGGATCAACATCGCGGGCCGCGTGCCGAACTTGAACATCAGCGCGGTGCCGGCGGGGATCCGGTCGGCGTCCTTGAGACTGACCTCCTTCACGGCCGACATCGCGGCGGCGGCTTCGGCGGGCGAAGCGAGGTATTTGTAGACCGGGTAGCCGATGGCGGCGGCGTAACAGGCCCCGACCGCGCCGACGGCGAGTTTCAGGAATCCACGGCGACCGAGCTCGTTGCCGGCATCGGCCGCTTCAGGCGTAGCGGTATCGTCATTCATGAGAGGCTCCCTTCCGCCTGGGGTTTCGCGCGGGCAACGACCGAGATCAGCCAGCCCGCCGCGCCGAGTCCGGCGACGAACACGACGAAGAAGATGATGACCACGCCCCAGTTGGTGACGACGGCGCGATCCCAGACATCGTAGCTCTTGGCGCCGAGGGTGAGGTCGCGGATGCCGTCGCGGACGATCGTCCAGCCAGCGATCGTGACGAGCGACAGCAACGCGCCGACATACCCAACCAGCGCGCTGCGCGGCTTGCTCAGCATCGCCCAAGCGCCCACGGCGAGCACCAGCACGGCGCCCGCGATCCAAAGGAGACGGGAGATCGAATACAGCGAGTGCGAGCCCAACCCGGCTTGCACATCCGGGGCGAGCGACTGCACCAACCACCAAAACGCCGCCGCCTGCGCCGCCACGCCCAAGACGGCGAGCCGGCCGCCCAGCGAGGCGAGATAGTTGCCAAGCGCCTGCTCGACCGGCTTGCGCCCGGCGATCCATAGCATCCAGATACCGGACACCCAAAGGCCGCCCGCCATCATGAAGAACCAGCGCGGCAGCAGCGTGGGATCAGCCGGCGGCAGCTGGGAGCCGGTCGCGGTGGCGGAGTACATTTCGCGCCAGACTTCCGGGCGCACCATCAATGCCATGTTGGTCGAGTAGATCTTCGCGATCCCGCCGGCCACGAGCCAGGCGAGCGCGCCCAGCCACCAGGCGCTGCGGCCGGTTTCGGCGCGGTCGGCGAACTGGTAGAGAAGCCAATACGCGAGAATCAGCAGCGGAATCACCGCAATCCACCAGCCGCCGATCAGCACGCTGCTGGTGTAAAGGCTGCGTCCATAGAGCACCTGTGCGAACAACAGCGGCGGCACGCCGAGATTGATGACATACGTCATGACCACCGGGAGGCGCCGCGCGAGCGCCGCGGCGGCGCCGGCCTGCAGCCCGGCCGCGGGCGTTCCGCGGCGCAATGCCGCGAAGAGATTCAGCAACACCGCCACGAGCAGGCCGCCGATGAGGATCTCGACGGCAATGAAGTGGAGCGATGTTGTGAGCAGGTGCAGCCCCTTGAAGAGCCACACCGGCGCAGGCAACGGGATGGGATCAACTGCGGGATACATATTCATGAATTTGGACGACGTGGGTGGTGCGACCGCGCGAGGCGGCGGGTGAAAATGGGACGAACCGGCAAAGCTCCGCCATGGGCGCCGCGGCATGGTTCCGCCGGACGCGGGAAGACGGGGCGTGGGGTGTGGGCTGAGTAAGCTGAGGGTTTGCGGACGCGGCGGCTATTTGCGGCGGGCGGGGCGCTGGGCCGCGGAAGTATGAAGCTTGAGGTGAGCGGTCATGTGCTTGGGCGTGCGCGCGAGAGCATCGAAGCGCACAGCGGAAAGGTTCTCCTTGAGCTGTCGGTTCACGTCGCCCCACACGCAGTGGATCGGGCAATTGCCGGCGAGCGGGCAGGCTTTGGCGTCGTGCACGCAGCGGTTCAACGAGACGCCACCCTCCATCGCATCAACGATGTCGAGCAATGAGATCTCCGCCGCCGGCCGCGCGAGCCGGATTCCTCCGCCGGCGCCACGCACCGCCGTCAGGATCTTGGCCTTGGTGAGCTGGCTGATCAGGCGCCGCACAAACGGCATCGGCAGCAGGCGCTCGGCGGCCACCTCGCGGATCGTCACCTGCACATCGTCGCCGAGCGCGGCGAGATGCAGGATGAGACGGGCGGCGTAATCGGTGTGGCGGCCGATGGAAATCATGTCGGTGCGAAGATGACAGAAATGGTAACATTACGTGGTCAATCACATTTCGATTCTTCGTCACCCATCGCCCAGCACGCGCAGATGCGCCGTGGTCGGCGCCCGGGCTGCGGTGGCGCTTCACGGCACAGATGGCGCGCAGCCGGGCCGCCTGGCTCCAGGATCTCGCTACGCAAGCGGTTTCTCCCTCTGAAAAAGTCCCTCGGCGCACCTCCGTCGCTGGACCTTTTCCACCACCGACAAACGACGCGGCGCCAAGGCTATTAGCGGAACCGCTCGACCGAATCAGATTTGGTTAATTCGTCCGAACCAGCTCTCCATCCAGCTCGGCGCCGGCCGGCTTCCCTGCGCCGAGCACTCGGCCCGTCTCCCGAAAATGAAAAGCCGCGGAATGGCGTGCATTCCGCGGCTTTGTCGGGCGAGGCCGAATCCGCCGCGAGCGGCAGCGTCCGGGCCCGGGGAAACGTCATTTCGTTTGGCTCTGCGGGCGGCCCTCGGCCGGCCAGTCGATGTGGAAGAACTCGCCGCGCGGGCGATCAACGCGCTCGTAGGTGTGCGCGCCGAAGAAGTCGCGCTGGCCTTGGAGGAGGTTGGCCGGCAGACGGGCGGCGCGGTAGCTGTCGTAGTATGCGAGCGCCGAGCTGAACGTCGGCGCAGGGATGCCGACCTGCGCGGCGGTGGCGACGACGGTACGCCAGTTGGCCTGGGCCTTCTGCACGGTCTTGTTGAAGTACGGGTCGAGGAGGAGGTTCGCGAGCTTCGGGTCGGCCGCGTAGGCCTCGGTGATCTTCTGGAGGAAGACGGCGCGGATGATACAACCGCCGCGCCAAATCTGCGCGATCTTCCCGAAGTTCAGCTTCCAGTTGTACTCCTTCTGCGCTTCGCGCATGAGCTGGAAGCCCTGCGCATACGAGCAGATCTTCGAGCAGTAGAGCGCGTCGTGGATGGCCTTGAGGAAGGCGGCCTTCGAACCGGTGAACTTCTTCTTCGGCCCTTTGAGGATCTTCGAAGCGGCGACGCGTTCCTCCTTCACCGCGGAGACGCAGCGGGAGAACACGGCTTCGGCGATCGTCGGCGCGGGCACGCCCATGTCGAGCGCACTGACGCTGGTCCATTTGCCGGTGCCTTTCTGGCCGGCGGTGTCGAGGACGATGTCGACGAAGGGCTTCTTGGTGACCGGATCGGCCTGCTGGAGGATGTCGGCGGTGATCTCGACGAGGAAGCTGTCGAGCGCGCCCTTGTTCCATTTCGCGAAGACCTTGCCGATCTCCGGGGCCTTCATGCCGAGCACGCCGCGCATGAGGTCGTAGGCTTCGCAGATCATCTGCATGTCGCCGTACTCGATGCCGTTGTGAACCATCTTCACGTAGTGGCCGGCGCCGTCGGTGCCGATGTACGTGGAGCAGGGCACGCCGCCCTTGACGGGTTTGCCGGGCGCGGCGCCGGTGAGGGGGCGGCCGGTCTTGCGATCGACCTTCGCGGCGATGGCGTTCCAGACGGGCTCGAGGAACTTGAAGGCTTCGGGATCGCCGCCGGGCATGAGTGCCGGACCAAAACGCGCGCCCTCCTCGCCGCCGGAGACGCCACTGCCGATGAATCGCAGCCCCGCTTCGCGGAGCGCCTTCTCGCGGCGGATCGTGTCGGTCCACTTCGAGTTGCCACCGTCGATGATGATATCGCCCTGCTCGAGGAGCGGCCGGAGCGAGTCGATCACGGCATCGGTCGCGGCGCCGGCCTGCACCATGATCACGATGCGGCGGGGTTTGGCGAGGGAGGCGACGAAGTCCTTGAGCTCGGCGAAGCCGACAAGACCGCCGGGGGTGTTCGGGTTTTCGGCGACAAACTGGTCGGTCTTCGCGGCGGTGCGGTTGTAGACCGAGATGCGGAAGCCGTGATCGGCGATGTTGAGCGCGAGGTTCTGACCCATCACGGCGAGGCCGATGAGTCCGATGTCGGATTGCTTCGTGGACATGTGGATAAAAGCGAAAGGTTGAGCGGTAGGGGGCGGGCGCGCCGGGGCCAATCTCATTTTGCGCAAACGTGCTC
>DATGXA010000326.1:0-1770 GCA_035299125.1 Opitutaceae bacterium | reverse complement strand
GTCGTAGGCGCTCGCGTTGTCGTAGCTGTGCAGCGCGAGCGCGCCCACCGCGCGACCGTCAATCATCAGCGGTGCGCCGAGGCGGACGAGCGGCGCCGCGGTGGGCGGGCGGTAGTCGCCGCGTGCGTAGAGGATTTTCGTCAGCTCGGCTTGCGTGATGAGCGTGGGGCGGCCGGACTCAATGACGTATTCGGTGAAACCGAGGCCGAGCAGCCGCTCGGGCGGCGTCTGCGGACGACCGCCGTCGTGTTGATCGGAAAAGTAGGGGAACGAGACGGTGCGGCCGTCGGCGCTGAGGAGCGCGATGTAGAAATTCCGCGCCGGCATCAGGCCGCCGATGATGCGGTGCACCTCGGTGAACAGCGCGTGCAGATCGCCGCCCGCGAGCACGGCGCGCGAGATGCGGTAGGTGGCCTCCTGCACCTGCTCGCGGCGGCGGCGCTCGGTGAGGTCGATCGCGGTGATGAGCATCGCGGGGCGACCGCCGAGTTCGAAGACGTCGGCGTTGAGCAGCACGTAGCGCGGCTCGCCGCGCTTGTTGTGAAAGACGGTTTCGTAGTCGTGGACGAAGCCGCGCGCGCGCAGCTCGGTGAGCACGCGCTCGCGCTCGAGCTTGTCGACCCACACGCCGAGATCGATCGAGGTGCGGCCAATGACCTCGTCCCGTGTAAAGCCGGACGCGCGCAGGAACGCCTCGTTGGTCTCGAGGATCTTGGCGGTCGCGAGATCCGCGAGCAGCATGAGCGCGGGGCTGGCGTGAAAGGATTTGGTGAAGTAATCCTGCGATTCGCGCTGGATCTGCTCGCTGCGCCGGCGCTCGACGGCGCTCGCGGCCTGGCTGGCGACGAAGGTGAGCACGCGCTTCGCCTCTTCGCCGTAGACGGATTCGTCGTGATAATCCTGCACGGCAACGACGCCGATCGCGCGGCCTTCCACGATGAGCGGCGCGCCGAGCCACACCGCGGATGGCGTTCCGGTGGGCTTGTAGCCCTGACCGGCGAGGATTTCGATCAGCTCCTCGGTGCGGGCGAGCAGGGTTTTTTTCGAATCGATGACGTAGTCGGTCAGGCCCTTGCCACGCGGGCGCGGGGCGGGGCACTGCGAGCACTCATCCTGGTAATACGGAAACGACACCTCGCGGCCGTCGGGGCTGACGAGGGCGAAGAAGAGATTTTGCGCAGGCATCAGACCGGCGATGATCTCGTGCAGCTTCTGGAACAGCGCGGCGAGGTCGGCGGTGGAGTTGGTCGCTTCGGCGATGCGGTAGACGGCGTCCTGCTCGCGCTCGCGCTGGCGGCGCGCGGTGTTGTCGAGCGCGATGATGACGACGCATTTCTCGCCATCGATGTCGGTGACCTCGGCATTGAGCACCATGTCGCGCTCGATGCCGCGGTGGTTGCGAAAGCGCGCTTCGAAGTCGCGTGCGCGGCCCTGTTCGAGGAGGAGGCGGCGGTATTCGACGCGGCGCGAGTCCTCGATCCAGATGCCGAGGTCGGTGATGGCGCGGCCGAGCGCTTGCTCGCGCGAGAGATCGCCGGCGGCGAGAAACGCGGGATTGGCGTCGAGCAACACGCCGTCGCTCAGCCGCGTGACTGCGAGCATGGCCGGGCTGGCGAGGAACGCGCGGAGGACGTTCTCGCGAGCGGCGATGGGCGGAGCGGAGGCGGGGCGCGGTTCGGCCATGCGGTCGGGCGGGGAAGTGGCGGCAGTCTGAGCGGCGCGGAACGCGCGCGGCAATGCCGGAAGCGAGTGGATCAATGTAGGGCGCGG
>DATGXA010000325.1:0-11100 GCA_035299125.1 Opitutaceae bacterium | reverse complement strand
GTCAAACGCCAAGACTTGAATTGAGCATAGGCTTGCGGCCGAGGCTTTTTGCAAATGCCGGAAGGTCTTTGCGGACGGCTTGATACAGGCAACGCCGTCAAATCCGATCTGAGCTGACCAGCCCGGCAGCGAAATGAGCCGCGCGCCGGTTCGCGGACTGCGCGCCTCACGATCCTGCGTATCCGCCGGACGGGATAAACCTGCTTCCGATGCTCACGCCGGGAGAGGCGCCGGCGCCGCGAAAGCTGTTTTGGCGATTCAAAGCGAATGGCCAGCGAGCGATGCGCGATGGTGACCTGAAGCTGCTCAAGCTCCGGGAGAACACGTTTCTTTTCAACGTCGTCGACGACCCGCTGGAACGTGCGAACCTGAAGGACCGCCGGAAAGCCGATTACGCGCGACTTGCCGACGAGTGGCAGAGGTGGAACGCGACAATGCTGCCGGAGTTGAAAGAGGCGACCTCCGGCACGCCTGAAGGGAAAACCGCGGCCGATCGCTATGGCGTGCAGCGCAGCGACGGGACGCCCGACACGTCGCCGATGCCGGGCGCAGAGCCATGAACTGCACGACAAAACCATGCCGCGTGCGAGAGCGTTCGGCTGGGCATTGAAGGCCCGTCGACTTCGTTTTGGTAGGTTTCTCGATGCGCCCGGCGCGACTCGGGTGAATGCGCGGGTGGATCGGCGTCGGTCTCTACGTCCGTGCGCTGGTGGGCGGAGTCGGCGTCGAGCCGCGGATGCCAGAGTAGCGACACAGTGAGCTCCGGCATGGCGACGCGATGCGCGGGGTCGTTACCGTCGGTCGCGCTGCCGTCGTAGTAGGCGTAAGTCGTCGCGATCCGTGTCGAGGTGTTGACGATGGACCGCGCCGAAGGACTCCAGGAAAGATCGAGCGCAAGCCCGACCGCCAATGGAGTTGGTGTTCGCTCAGTGCGCTTCCCCGGCGCTCGCCGGCATCCCGAGCACGAGCTCGCGATTCTGCACCTTCACGTCGGCGAGTTTCGCCCAGGTCGCCTCAAGCTCGGCGGGCAACTCGAAGGTGTCCACCACTTGGCCGAAGATGATGCGTTTCAACCCGAGCAGTTTGTGGACGGGCAGGCTGCCGAGGTAGAACGTCGACGGGCGGAAATACACCGGCTCGTCGCCCTTCTTGGGCTTTTCGAACGTGCCGTCGCACTGCGCCACGACCTCGAACGAGGCGTAGCCGAAAACGTTCACGTAGTAGACGACTCCCACGCGCAACGTGTCGCTCGTGAGGCGGAAGTTCGGCGTGCCGGTTTGGATGAACGGTTGCGCCGGCTCCGGCTTCTTCGCGGGCGCTTTCTCGCCGGGTTTCTTGGCGGCGGGCTTGGTGGTGCGCGGCTTCGTCTCGATCGCCAGCTTCGGGTAGATCTCCTCGATCCATGCGTTGAGCTCGTCCTCGTTCACGCTCACGGTGTGGCCCTGCGTGAGCGAGTCGCGTTTGAACCGCCAGCGCTGGCTCGCCGTGTACTCCTTGCGCCCCTGGAGATAGTAGATTCGCGTGGGGTCCAGCGCTTTGTCCTTCGGTGTCTCGGTCAGGATCTCGACGGGTTTGAGCAGGAGGATCGTCGCGGCGACGACCGCCCCCAACACGACGGCGAGGATCGATCCGACAAAGATTTCAACAAGACTGGGAGCCCGAAGGCTGGAAGCGCTCATGGTGGGATTTTTGCCGGGAAACGCCGCGCACCATGACCCCACCCCGCGCCCCTGTCGAAGCGGAAAACGTCGTTTAAGTGTGAACAACCGTTCCACTTTCCCCCGACACCGCGCGGCTAAACCCCGATCGGTCGAACGTCGAGAGAACGGGAGACGCACGCGGAAAACTCCAGGCGCCGCCCGGTCACCCGCATGGCCGATGGGACGGCGCCGAAAGCTGGTCGATCGTCGCCCGACACTCGGCTCTCGACCGGGTCGTGACGCCTGGGCGCGGCACGCCGCCCGCTGCGGCGCACGCTTGCCGCCGCGCGATCCTGCGCCCTACTTCCCGCCCGCATGACGACACCCCTGCTTCGCCCCGCGCGCCTCGCCCTCTGCGCGCTCGTCCTCGCCGCCGCCCTCCCCGGCCGCTCCGCGGAAACCGCGTCTGCGCCCGCCGCGGCGCGTTTTGAGTTGCCGGCCACGAACGATGGCCTGCCCGGCGCCGGACCGTTCCGCCACGAGGATTGGTTTCAAAACCTCTGGCGCGAGCGCCGCTCGGCGTGGGCCGCGCGCGTGGAGCAGGACCAGCATGCCGTCGTCTTCTACGGCGACTCGATCACGCAGGGCTGGGGCGACGATTTCAGCGGGTATTTCCCCGGACTGAAGATCGCCAACCGCGGCATCTCCGGCGATACCACCCGCGGCCTGCTGGTCCGCCTCGCGGAAGACGTGCTCCCGCTGCACCCCCGCGCCGTCGTCCTCCTCATCGGCACCAACGACCTCGAGCTCGGCGCCACACCCGAGACGATCGTCGCCAACATGCAACTTCTCCTCGCCGCGCTCCAGCGCAGCGACCCGCAGCTACCCATCATTCTCTGTCAGGTCTTCCCGAGTTCCGCAGAGAAGAAACGCCCCGCCGACCAGATCCGCCGCCTCAACGCCCTCTACGCCGCCGCCGTGAAAGGCGACCCGCGCATCACCTTGCTGGAAACGTGGCCGCTCTTCGCCGACCCCGCCGGCGACGCGCCGCTCGCCGAGTTTCCCGATCTCCTCCATCCCAACGCCGCCGGCTACGCCAAATGGGCCGCCGCGCTGCGCCCCGTGCTCGCCACGCTCGGCTTCCTCGAGACTGGGGCCGACAGCTTCACGCCCGAGCCCGGCTTCGAACCGCTCTTCAACGGCCGCGATCTCACCGGCTGGGGCTTCCGCCCGACCTCGCCCGAGGACATCGCCAACGCCCGCGCTTGGCGCGCCAGCGATCCCGAGGCCGCCGCGTGGCCGGTCGTCACCGAAGCCGAGACGTTCACCGGCGCGACCGCCACGCCCGACCGCCGCTACCTTGCCCAGAACGGCCGACTCGTAGTCACCACGCCGCCCGAGTATCGGAAAATCCAGACGCTCTGGACCACGCGCGAGTTCGCCGGCGATTTCGAGCTGCGCCTCGAGTTCCGCGCCACGCCCAACGCCGATAGCGGCGTTTTCCTGCGCGGCCCACAGCTCCAGTGCCGCGACTTCCGGCTCGCCGGCCCGTACACGCAACTCGCCAACTATCGGCCACAGGACTGGAACGAGCTCGTCGTCGTCGTGCGCGACGGCGTCGCCCGCTGCACCTGCAACGGCGAAGTGCTCGAGGCGGCGCTGGCTGTGCCCGCCTCCGGCCCGATCGGGCTCGAAGGCGACCGCGGCCAGATGGAGTACCGCCGCATCCGGATCAAAGCGCTCCCGCGCTGAACCCGGAGCGTCCGCCGCCCTCCGAGTCGTTCCCACAGGGACGACTCGGTCCACCTCCCCTTTCGGCCTCCGCGGCGAGGTGGCCGAGTTGGGTGGTCAGCACGTGCAGCCGCACTCGACACGTTTCCCATCGGCCACGTTTTTCTGCATAACCTTGAGGTTGTCGCGCACGACCCAGCCCTCGCGCCGCCAGAAACGCTCGCCCTCAGTGTTCGAGGACAGGAGGAAGATGTTGCACTTCTCGATCTCGCGCGCCGCCAAGCCGGCGAAACAGTGCGCCAGCAGCGCCCGCGCGATGCCGAGCTTGCGCCGTTCGCGCCGCACCGCGAGGTGGTGCAGGTAGCCTCGCCGGCCGTCGTCGCCACAGAGCACCGCGCCGACAAGCGTGCCATTGCCCTCTTCCGCGACCGCGCTCAGGTCCGGATTGCGCTCGAGAAACGCGGCCAGCCGCTCGGGCCGGTCGGAGTCACCGAGGCCCATTCCTTCCGTCACTCGCCACAAGTCCAGCGCCGCCGGAATATCGGCGGTGATCATGGGGCGAACCGTGTAACACGCGCAGCTCATCGCCCGCCACAACGGCCCAAGCACAATCGGTTTTCAACACCGCAGAAAAATCGCGCCTCGTGCGGGAGGCTCGCCGAGAGTGGGATTCTTCCCGCCACCATGTCCAAACTGCTCTCGTTGTTTTTCGTCCTCCTCACAGCCGCCACGTTGTCCGCGCAGGAGCTCAAGAAGGAGAAGGTCAACCTCGGCCCGTGGGAGAACGACATCGGCTACGCGCAGGCCGTGCGCGTCGGCAACACGCTGTACGTCTCCGGCTCTGTCGGCGCCGGCCCCATGGACCAGGCGATCGAACATGCCTTCGGCACGATCCAGCGGACGCTCGCGCGCTACGGCCTCGATTTCCGCCACGTCGTGAAGGAGAACGCGTACACGACCGATCTCGAGGCCCTGAAGGCGGCGAAGGAAGTGCGCAAGAAATACTACGGCGCCGATTTCCCCGCCGCCACATGGGTGCAGGTCGTGCGGCTCTTCCAGCCCGAGTACGTGCTCGAGGTCGAGGTGGTGGCGATCTTCCCGGAGCCGGCCGCGGGTGCGGCTCCCGCCAAGCCGGCCGAAGCACCGTAGGCACGAGCTTCCTCCCGCACCGGCGCACCGCGCCGGCGGGGACCCAAGGGCCATGTCAACCAATAGTTGACATGGCCAAAGCCGACGCCGTCCAAGTGGCGTGGTTGTGCACGGCGCCGCGTGGTCACGTTTGCCCCCAGATCACGAACCCGCCCGGTGGCACCGTGATGTGGATGCAGCGGCAACCGCCCCGCTCCTCGACCGCGACCCGGCCACCGAGTTGCGCGCCGGCCGGCGAGTAGAGGCAGCGGAATTCGCGAGCGACGGGATTGAGATCGTGATCGACGACGACCCAGGCGCTGCGCGGTTGCGAGGCATCGGTGTTGAGCGCGCAGAGCACCTCCTCGCCGTCGAACAACCGCGACCACGGCACGACCGCGAGCAACTGGCCACCGAGCAGACGCGGATAACCGAAGTCGACGCCATTGCCGGAAATCTGCCGCAAGTACTGGCGGCCGCGGCGCAACGCGGGCGTGCGCGCGCGCACCGCCAGAATCGCCGCAATCTCCCGGTACGCCGGGTGCGTCTCGTCGAAGAAGTGCCGCCCCTGCGAGCGGAACGCCCCAAAGCGCCCGCCAAACATGCACTCGCGCAGGTAGCGGTCGTTGTCGCCTGCGCCGTCAAACGCCTGCTCCGTGCCGTAGTAGACGAGAGGGACGCCCAGCGTGGTCGCCTCGAGCCCCACCGCCGCCGCGACCTGCCGTGCGTAGGCGGCATCGCCCGCACAAAACCGCGCCTTGTTGCCCCCCTTCCGCACCTGATCGTGATCGTCGAAGAGCGTGACAACCTTGTTGCGGAACCACGTGTGCGACTCCTTGCCCACGAGCAGCGAGTTGCGGAACAAGGCGAAATACTCCTCCGGGTTGCGCCACCCCTTCACGAGGTACTCGAGCTTGTCCGGGATGTCGTCCACGCCGAGCGCCGCGTCGAGACCGGTGGCCTCGAGTTTGTTGAACGCGAACACGCGTCCGCCGGTGATCTCGCCGATCAGGTAGAAATTCTCCTTCCCCAGCCGCTGCGCGAACTCGTGGATCACCGACCCGAAATAGCGCACGGCGCCGGTGTCCATGTGCTTCACGGTGTCGATCCGGTAGCCGTCGATGTCCGCATACGCGATCCAGTAGCGGTAGACTTCCGCGAGCGCCTGCAATGCCGCCGACGGCGCGTAGGAATCCGTTTCTCCGACACCGAGGTGCAGTTCCTTCAACGTACAGAAATCGCCCTCGAGGTACTCCGGGTACCAGTCCCAGTTCGTGATGGTGCCGCGCTTGGCGAAAGCCGTGTGCGGCTGCAACTCCCTCGGCCAGATGGCGGCGTCGCGCGAGGTGTCGGCCGGCAGTCCGGTGTAGAACGGCAAACTCGCGGCCCCCGTCGCGTCGCGATAGCCGGCCACCTCGTGTTCGGAGCCGTTCCAGCGCGGCGGCGGGTCGTCGTGCCGGTACGCGAAGACGTTTCCCGCGTGATTCAGAATGACGTCGAGAATCACGTAGATGCCGTGCTCGTGCGCGGTGCGCACCATCGTGCGCAGATCCTCCGCGGTGCCGAAACGCGGATCGACCGCGAGGAAATCCTGGATGCCGTAACCGTGGTAGCTCTTCTCACGCGTGAAACGCTCGCTCACCTGCTTGAACAACGGACTCACCCACAGCGCCGTGATGCCGAGTCGTTTCAGGTATCCCATCTTCGCGGTCAGGCCGCTGAGCGTGCCGCCGCACCAATCGCCGCCGGCATCGCGCCACGCGGCCGCCGCGGCTTCGGTGGAGACCGCGTTGCCGTTGTCCGCCGCGCTGAACACCGGAGTGTCCGGGGCGGCGGCGTTGCGGCCATCGCGGTAGCCGGCCTCACGCCCGTCGGAGAACCGGTCGAGCATGAGGAAATAGAGCACCTGGTCCTCCCATGCCGCCGGGGACGGATGGTACTTGGTGGTGACGCGAAGCTCTCGATCGGGCAGTTGCCCCCGGAGCGCAGCGAAGTCGATTTCGCGCAGCGAAGCAGGATTCATGGTCGATGCCTTTCGTTTGCCGGGGGGCGCGCGCAAGGTGCGAGAGCTCACGGGAAACGCAAACACCGCGAGGTGACAACGTGGTGACAACGCCTCGCCGCCCGGAACCGCCGCGGGCGCCGCGATCACCTGAAGAACAGCGAGCCGAACCCCACGGACGACGGTAACGAAGAAAACGAAAGCGTTCCGGATCGCGGAAGAATAGCGCCCGTCCCCCGAGGTCTTTTCGCCACTGACAGAGCGAAAACTATGACCAGCGGGTTGGTGGTCCAACTCCTCCGTTCTTCGTTCGTCTCGTCGACTACATCCTCGGCGATACGTCGGCTGAGCGTGCCAGAGAGTGAAGCTGTCCCTGGGTAGCGCGAACCCTCACGCTGATTCTTCCGCAAGGGGAACAGGCGAGCCGCGCCGCGCCGGGGACGGCTCGCCCTACCGCGAGCATGGATTTCCCCTCGTGGGGACCGGGGCCTCGTCGCCTGCTGTCGGATCCGACTTCGCCAACTGGGAACACAGCACCGACCGATCACGCTTCTCCGGATTTCGGCGCGCTTCGATCATGTCAATCATTGGTTGACATACCAAAACACCCGCCGGCGGCTTTGCCGGAACAACCGAAGCCGGGCGCGGTTCCGCTCAACCCCGCACCGCGCGCCAGACGGCGAGGCAGCGGTCGAGCAACGCGGCGAGTTCGCCGAGCGGGACCATGTTCGGGCCGTCGGAGATTGCTTCGGCGGGATTGGGATGCGTTTCGAGGAAGAGGCCGTCGGCGCCTGCGGCGAGGGCGGCCTTGGCGAGCGGCTCGACGAACTCGCGCTGGCCGCCGCTCTTGCCTCCGCCTGCACCGGGGAGCTGCACGCTGTGCGTGGCGTCGAGGATCGTCGGAAAGCCGTTGGCCTTCATCAGCGGGAAACTGCGCATGTCGACGACGAGGTTCTGGTACCCGAAGGTCGTGCCGCGCTCCGTCTGCCACACCTCGGCGGCGCCGGCGAGTTTGGTGAGCGTGAACGGCATCTCCTGCGGCGAAAGAAACTGGCCCTTTTTCACGTTCACCACGCGGCCGCTCTGCGCCGCGGCGACGAGCAGGTCAGTCTGCCGGCAGAGAAACGCGGGGATCTGCAAGACGTCGCACACCGCCGCCACGGCGGGCACCTGCTCACGTTCGTGCACATCGGTGAGTACCGGGAAACCGAATTCGTGCTTCACCAGCGCGAGCAACTCCAGCCCGGCCTCGATCCCGGTGCCACGCGCGCCGCTGAGCGAGGTGCGGTTGGCTTTGTCGAACGAGCCCTTGAAGACGATGTTCAGCTCCGGCCGCTTCGCACGGATCGCCGCGAGTTGGGTCGCCACCGCGCGGCAGACGGCCTCGCTCTCGAGCGAGCACGGACCGGCGATCAGGAGCAGGCGCTGGGGATCGAAGAGCATGGGCGGAAGGAGACAGAAATCCGAAGGCGGATGCCAGAATGAAGACAAGGGCGGTTCCGCGGAACCGCCCTTGTCGTTAAAAGCGTTGGGCGAGCAATGACGGCTCGCGCGCAGCTGCTCACGTCCTCTTCTTGCCGGTCTTCTTCGCGGGCTTCGCCGCGCCGGTCTGACGCTTGAGCGCGGCTTTCACGAAGGCGGCGAAGAGCGGTTGGGCCTGGTTGGGCTTCGACTTGAACTCGGGGTGGAACTGCACGCCCACGAACCACGGGTGGTCCTTCAGCTCGATGATCTCGACGAGATTGCGCTGCGGGTTCACGCCGGCGAAGACCATGCCGGCGTCGCCGAGCATCTCGACATAGTTGTTGTTCACCTCATAGCGGTGGCGGTGGCGTTCGCTGATCAGCTCGCGACCGTAGGCCTTCGCGGCGTGGGTGCCGGGACGCAGGCGACAGTCGTAGGCGCCGAGGCGCATCGTCGCACCCTTCTCCGTGATGCGGCGCTGGTCGTCCATGAAGTCGATCACCGGATCCTCGGTGTCGGGGTCGAACTCGGTGCTGTTGGCGCCCTTCAGGCCGAGCACGTTGCGGGAGTACTCGATCACCGCGATCTGGAGACCAAGGCAGATGCCGTAGTACGGAACCTTGTTCTCGCGGGCGTAGCGGGCGGCGGCAATCTTGCCCTCCGTGCCGCGGTCGCCGAAACCGCCGGGGACGAGGATGGCGTCGAGTCCGGCGAGCTGTTTGAGCCCGCCCTTCTGCTCGAGGTCCTGCGCGTCGATGCGCACGATCTCGACCTTCGCGTTGTTCGCGATGCCAGCGTGGTAGAGCGACTCGTAGATGGATTTGTAGGCGTCCTGCAGCTCGATGTACTTGCCGACCACACCGACTTTCACGTGGTGCTTCGGGTGCTTGATGCGCCGCACGACCTGGTGCCAGACGTTGTTCTTCACCGGCGGCGCATCGAGGCGGAGGATGTCGACCACGAGGTCGTCGAGCTTCTCCTTCTGGAGCGCAAGCGGGAGTTCGTAGATGGAGGTCTCGACGTCGAGCTCCTCGATCACGGCGCTCGTGGGAACGTTGCAGTAGAGCGAAAGCTTCTCGCGGTGATCCTTCGGGAGCGGGTGATCGCAACGGCACACCAGCACATGCGGCTGGATGCCGATCTCGCGCAGCTTCGCGACGCTCTGCTGCGTGGGCTTGGTCTTCAACTCGCCCGCGGCGCCGAGGTACGGCACGAGGGTGACGTGGATGAAACACACGTTGCCCGGCCCCACTTCGAGCGCGAACTGACGCATCGCCTCGAGGAACGGCAGGCCCTCGATGTCGCCGGTCGTGCCGCCGATCTCCGTAATTAGGATATCGACGCCCTCGCCGCCCGCATAGATGCGGTTCTTGATCTCGTTCGTCACGTGCGGGATCACCTGCACGGTTTTCCCCAGGTAGTCGCCGCGGCGCTCCTTCGCGATCACGGCCTCATAGATCTGGCCGGAGGAAAGGCTGTTCATCCGGCTGAGCTTGCCGGACGTGAAACGTTCATAGTGCCCGAGGTCGAGGTCGGTTTCGGCGCCGTCGTCGAGCACGTACACTTCGCCGTGCTGAAACGGGCTCATCGTGCCCGGGTCGACGTTCAGGTACGGGTCGAACTTCTGGATCCGGACGATCAGTCCGCGCGCTTCGAGGAGAGCCCCGAGCGAGGCCGCAGTGAGGCCCTTGCCGAGAGAAGAAACGACGCCGCCCGTGACGAAAATGTATTTCACGGGAAGACGAGAAACCGCCCCCCCGTGCAAGGAGCAAGAACAGACTCGGTCGAAACCCGCCATCGGGCGCCGCCACGGCCGCCGGACCGGTTTGCCACCCGCTCGGCGACCCGCGCCTGGCTCTGTCGGAAGCTCACACGGCAAGCGGCGACGCAGCCGAGGCCGCCGCGCAGCACAACTCCGGCTGCTGCTCCGTCGCCCGCGGCACTCGCCGCACGATCTGCGCGGGGATGCCGACCGCCGTCGCGCCGGCGGGGATGTTCGTCAGCACGACGGCGTTGGCCCCGACCCGTGCGCCCGCGCCGATCTCCACCGCGCCGAGGATCTTCGCGCCCGCGCCGAGAAACACGCCGTCGCCGACCGTCGGATGACGTTTTCCGCGCCCGCCGCCGCGACCGCCGAGCGTGACCTGGTGCAACATCACCACATCGCGCCCGATCTCCGCTGTCTCGCCGATCACGACGCCGTCACCGTGGTCGATGAACAACCCCGCGCCGATCCGCGCGCCCGGGTGGATATCGACGCTCGTCACGAAACGCGCCGCGAAGTTCAGCATCCGCGGCACCACCGGCAGTCCCGCGGCGTCGAGCAGATGCGCCACGCGGTGCGCCGCGAGCGCCCAGAACCCCGGATACAGTAACGCCTCGACGCGCCCGCCGCGCCGCCCGAGCAACGCCGGGTCCTGCCGCAGGATCGCCGCGTAGTCGCGCACCGGCGCGCCGAGCTGGCGCCAGGCAAACGCCAGCCGCTCGCGCCGCTGCCAAGCGCGGCACTGCGGAGCGAGTTCGTTGAGCGGATCGTAGAGACAGGCGTGGAGTTCTTTGGGGAGGTTCATTGGACCGGAACGAACGTGTCGGAGGGGTCTGCGGCCGGCTAGGCGGTGATCCCGAGCAGGTCGAGCACGTGCCGCTCGACGCGCCGGTTTTCGCCGGTTTCGGGGAAATCGTGGATGTGCAGCGCGGGGTTGAAGTTGAGCTCGATGATCGAATACGCAGCTTCGGCCCGCGCGTCGCCCGGATCTGACACGATCATGTCCACGCCCGCGATCTGCGCGCCCAGCGCCGCGGCCGCCCGCTCGGCGAGCCGGTGGTAGACGGCCGGCATTGCCTCCGTCCAGTCGATGCTGTCGCCACCGGTGGAGATGTTGGAATTCTTGCGCAGGAAAACCGTGCGCCTGGCCTCCGGCACCATTTCCGGATCGAGCCCCGCGGCGGCCAGAAACGCCAACTCGGTTTCGCCGAGCACGATCTTCTCGAGCGGCTTCACATAGCCCTCGCCGCGAAACGGATGCTCGTTCTTCGCCGCGACCAACTCGCGGATCGTGCGTCGACCGTCGCCGACGACGTTCGCCGGCACGCGGTGCAAGTGGAGGAACTGTCCGCGCTCAAGAACTGACATGT
>DATGXA010000324.1:0-21897 GCA_035299125.1 Opitutaceae bacterium | reverse complement strand
GATAAAAAATGTCTTGAACGGTAATTTGATCCTGAATGTGCCGCCTTGCTCGGACGGGCGTCGACTTCGATGATCTTTCGGCCGAGCTCGTTGTGCATCGAGAGGATGATGCGGGCGAAGAACGTGCCGTTGTCGACGTCGTTGACGATGACGCGCTCGAGGGTCACGCCGAGGCCGAGGAAGATGTTGCCGATGAGATCGTGGGTAAGCGGGCGGTCTTTCTTCACGCCCTGCATTGTCATCGAGATGGCGTTGCCGACGGAGTGGTCGACGTAGATGACGAAGTTCTTGTCGTCGTCGCCGAGGAAGACGGCGCAACCGTTGGCGGTGGGCATCACGCCCTTGACGGAGACTTCGACGACATCGTTCTGCATGCGGGCGGGAATGTGCGAAGGGCGGTGGATGACTGCAAGTCGGGAGACTGGCGCGGCGAGCAGGGAAACTGCGAATCCGCCGGCGCGCGACGCGAAGAGAAAATACCTGCGGGATTCGCCTCGGCTGCGCGTTGACGGCGGCGCGGCGCGTGGTCTTCCTGCGCGGCATGGAATTCCTCGCGGACCCTCAGATCTGGATCAGCCTCCTGACCCTCACCGGACTCGAGATTGTGCTCGGGATCGACAACGTGATCTTCATCTCGATCCTCGCCGGCAAACTCCCGCGGGAGCAGCAGTCGAAGGCGCGCAAGACGGGGCTGGCGCTGGCGTTGATCACTCGCGTGCTGCTGTTGTGTGCGATCGCTTGGCTGGCGAAGTTGACAGCGCCGCTGTTCGCGGTGTTCGGCCACGGTGTGTCGGGGCGCGACCTGATTCTGCTCGCGGGCGGATTGTTTTTGATCGCGAAGAGCACGTTTGAAATCCACGAGAAGCTCGAGGGCGAGGACGGTGCGAAAACCGGCGGCAAGGTGGCGAGCTTCGCCTCGATCGTCGTGCAGATCATGCTGCTCGACGTGGTCTTCTCGCTCGACTCGGTGATCACGGCGGTCGGCATGGCGCAACACCTCTGGGTGATGATCACGGCGGTGGTGCTGGCGATCGGCGTGATGCTCTTTTTCGCCGGCGCGATCAGCGATTTTGTCCACCGGCATCCGACGCTGAAGATGCTGGCGCTGTCGTTTCTGCTTCTGATCGGCGTGGCGCTCGTGGCGGAATCGATGCACCAGGCGATCCCGAAGGGCTACCTGTACTTCGCCATGGCGTTCTCGTTCGGTGTCGAGATGTTGAACCTGCGGCTCCGCGCGAAAGAACCGGCGAAGCCGGTCGAGCTGCACCAACAGTACCGCTGAACAGACGATTCGGTCGAGGGCAGCGCGTCGAGGGCCGAGAGCCGGTACTATCGGTGCGCGGGAAACGCCGCGCACGGGATCGAGCTTGGCCTAGGGCGGTCCGGCCAATGCCGTCCGTCCTCTCGAGACGCGGCGACGTGGACGCCGTTGATTCCGCACAAAAAAGCCGCGCCGGAGTTGGCGCGGCTTGGCGTTTGTTCAGGGGGTCTTCGCCCGAGAGTGGACCCAGAAGCGGGTGAGCGTCTGGTGTTCATGCCGGACATCGTAACCCCACTCGGTGGAGAGGATCGTGACGGGCGGCTCACCTTCGCTGGAGGCGAGGTTGGCGAACACATGAGTGAGGATCGCGGCTTCCCGGCGGGCGAGGGCGAGGGCGGTCGCGAACGCCTCCTCGATCGACTCGAACTCGGCGACATTCTTCACGCTCTGCCGCGGCGCACCCTGGGGCACGGAGACCAGCGCGAATTCGAACACGCTATAGATCTCGGGAGGGATGGGCGTGGAGGAGGTGTCGTCGTTCATGGTGGTGGGATGGTTAACGGCACCATCCATGCACAACGCATGCCGCACAATCGCGACGCGCGGCTATGAAGCGAAGCTTTCGGCGGTGCACGTCCGCCGAAGGGTGCCTTATCGTCCCGGGCGGATAGGCCGCTCAGGCGCGTGTCGTGGTCTCGACGACGGCGCCGTGCCCCGGTTGCGCTCGGAGCCAGTGGCGCAAAGGCAGTCGGATTGCGAAATGCCACGCGGCGAACGCGAGCGCCACGCCGACTCCGGCGTAGATTGCACTCTCGACCGTGGTCGGCACCGCGGGTTTGAAGACCGACGCCGTGGCGCGCGCGATTTCGGCATCGAGGTGCGTCAGAAACGCCCATGGGCGAGTCCAGACGGACGCATCGAGCAGGGCAGCGTGCGCGGCGGCGAGGTGCTCGGCGCGCTGGGCGGTGCCGGCCATCGTGTGGCCGAGTTGCGCGAGGCCAGGATCGGCGTTGGCGGAGGTGTCGGCGACGAATTGCGGCCACGGTTTCCCGGCCGCCTGCGCGGCGGCTTCGAACGCGGCGAGTTGCCGGCGCACCTCGTCAAGGTGGCCGCCGAGGCGCTGGAGGTATTGTTGAAAAAACTCCGGCGCTTGAGCGGCGAACACCGCGCCGAGCACGCACACGACGCGGTCGAGGAAGCCTTCGATGGCGATGAAACCGGCGGCGGCGGTACGGCGGAACATGGTGGCGGTATGCGGCGTGCGCGGCGCGGCGTCAAACGGCGCCGCGCGTGGTTCACTTTGCCGGCGACGGGGTCTCCGCGGGCGTGGTTGCCGCGGGGGCGGCTGGTGGCGTGGCGGGGGCAGTGCGGTCTTCCCAGAAGAATTTCATGTCGTGCTGCTTCTGGTCGTAGCGGACCCAGAGCACGGCACCGAGCAACGCGCCGAGCACGAGCAACACGATCACGCGACGGCGGGCCTGCGCAGCGGCCTTGTCCTCGAACGGATCGGCGGAGGAGGCCTGTGCGCCGGGCGGAAGTTTGGCTACCGCGGTGAACGACGTGCCGAGCGGAATGTTGATCTTCACGCGGCCGTTGATTGCCCAGCCGTTGGCCTCGAGGATCGGGCCGAGCGTGCGTTGGCGGAGCTTGAGCCAGGCGATGAGCATCGAGGGCAGCGAGATCACCAGAATGAGGCCGACGCCGACCAACGGGTATTGCCACCAGGCGAGGTCGAGCACGCGGGCGAAGATCGCGGCGAGCATCGTGCCGATCGAGCCGAGGGCGACGCCGATGCCGGTGATGAGCGCGAGGTCGAATTTCTTCGGCTCGGCGGGTTTGGCGGGCGCGGTTTTGTCCGCGTTGGCGGTCGCGGCGGCGGCACCGGCGAGTTTGGTATCGGCGGCGGTCTCGGCGGCGGCGGCGCGTTTGGCGACTTGTTCCTCGATCATCCGGACGAACTTCTTGTACGGCGACCAGAACGCCTGCCGGATCGAGATCGGGTTATCGATGACCTTGGTGATGGTGGCATCCCAGTCGCGGCCTTGGCGGTCGACGAAGAGGCCGTTGCGCCCGGCCATGAGGAAGTCGGAGTCGCCGTTGGAGAACACGGCGGCGATCTTCATCGTGGCACCGGGGCGTTTCAGATCGCAGTAGGCGATGTAGCACTTGCTGAGCGCGGCGAGCGCGGCATGCGCGGCGGCGTCGGATACGGACACGCAGAGGTCGCAATGGCGGCTGTCGAGATAGAGCGTGCCCACTTGGAAAACGGAGGCGCGGGCGGAGTCGTAGAAATCGGCGAAGTTGACGAAGTTCGCGAGCAGGCGGGCGAGGTCGCGCTGATAGCGGACGAGGCGCTCGATCGATTCGAGCTCGGCGAGTTCGGTGGCGAGGGCCGCGTCGCGGGCGAGGAGTTGGCCGATCTCCGCGCGGGCGGAGCCGAGCAACAGCTCACGGATACGCGCGGGGCCGAGTTTCTCGACGGCGGTGGCCGGTTTGGCCGCGGCCCAGACGGCGTGTGCCTGGAAATGCGAGAGCACATCGTGCCATTCCGCTTCCGTCACCGAAGTGCGGGCGATGCCGAGAATCGGGGCCACGACCTGGCTGCGGAACGCGCCGATCGCGGCAGACCAAGCGGGGTTGACGCCTTCCACGAGCGGGAGCGGGCGCCCGGGGCCGACGAGCGCGAGCGGCAGCGACGCGATGTCGTCGCCGAGGGTGGAGAGATCTTTCGCGGCGAAGGCGGTGAGCTCGGATTCGGGGCGGTTCAGCATCTCCGCGGCGCGTTGTCCGAAGGCGGCAAGTCGGCAGCGGTTGAAGTAGTCGTCGATCTTCGCTCGGACCACCTGCAACGAGGCATAGGCGCCGGCGGTTCGCTCGCCAAGGAATTGGATACCGGAAGGCGCCGCGCCGGCGACGTCGGCTTTGGCCCACCAGTCGGCGAGTGCCTGGAGTTCGGCGAAGAATCTGGTGACGAGCGCCTCGTCGACGCCGGGTCGGCCGGAGCGATCGGGCTTCACGCCGACGGTCGCGATGATGTCGAGGATCGCTTGCTGGGTGGCGGGATCGCTCGCGGCCTCGGGAGGAAGCACGCCGTCGCCGTTGAAGCGAGCGGTGGCGAGAGACTTGGTGGCGGCGGCGACGTCGGACACGTCGAGCGAGGCGGTATCGGCTTTGCCGAGCGCGGCGAGGAGCTCCTTGGCGGCGGCGAGGAGGGCCTTGCCCTCGGGTTTGGTGGAATCGATGTCGGCGAGGGCCAGTGGCGTCTCGCCGCGGGCGAGATTGTCGCCGTTCTTGAGGCGGGCGAGCGACCATTCGACCGCGGCGAGGATCTCAGGCACGCGGATGCGGCCGTCGCGGTCGGTGTCGACGAGTTCCAGCGTGCGGCGGTCGA
Organism: Opitutaceae bacterium; assembly: GCA_035299125.1. GTDB lineage: Bacteria > Verrucomicrobiota > Verrucomicrobiia > Opitutales > Opitutaceae > CAJCBL01. The sequence goes on along the minus strand of DATGXA010000324.1, from coordinate 17,245 downwards.
ACTCGAGCCCGGTGGTGGGGCAGGCGAGGGCGGTCCAGAGTTTCGGGTCGAGTTGGCGGAGGTGGGCGAGGTCGGCTCCGGTGGCGAGGCGGACCTGGTCGAGCCCGCCGGCGCGGAAGAAATGCCAACGGTGGTTAGTGGCGGAGGTGCTGGAGATCATCGCGATGGTTTGCGGGCGGCGAAGGTAGTGGAACCGCCCGACGACGCCAATCCGGACATGGAATACCGGCGGCGGCGAGTGCCTTCGTGGCGACCGCGGAAGGGCCGGCTGGGGAGAATGCCGGAGATTAGTAAAAATCAGTTGCAGGCTGACGGTAAGGGGCCTAACGGTTCGCGCCCTTAAGATTTCCCACCTATCATGTTTTTGCTCCGCGACCTTCCCGATCAGGACTGCCTCCAGCGTCTCAAGGCCCGTTATCCCGAGATGGAGAGCGAGAGCATTCGCGCAATCATGTGCTTGGTCCGGACGGCCAACGACGTGACCGAGGGTTTCGAACGTTTTCTGGCGAAACACGGCCTCTCGCACGGTCGATTCGCGATCCTGATGTACCTCAACCGGAATCCGGATACGCCCGTCAACCAGACCCATCTTGCCGAGGCGTACGGCGTCTCGAAGGCGACGATCACCGGGCTCATTGATGGCCTCGAGCGCGACCTGATGGTGGAGCGCCTGCCGGACCCGACGGACCGCCGGGCGTCGCTCGTGCGCTTGGCGCCGGCAGGTCGTGAGTTTCTCGCGGGCTTTCTGCCGGACCATTTCCGTGCCGTGTCACGCCTCATGTCCGGTCTCGACACCAAGGACCGCGCCAAACTGCTCGAGCTGCTCTGCCGCGTGCGCAGCGGCCTCGACGACGTGCTGGGCCAGAATCCCTCCTGCGGCTGGGATTGCGGAACGCCCCCGAAAGCGTCGGGCCACCACGGCAAATCCACCTCCGCCGGCCATTGAGCCGTACTTTTTCCAATCGCTCCAATCTGTTCGAACCCAATTCCCATGCATAAACGCATCTTCATCGGAATCGCTGTCGTCCTCGGACTCGGCGTGGTCATCGTGGGCCTCGGCGCAGCCAAGGCTCAGCAATTCAAGGCCATGGGCGCAGGCGGCCCCCAGGCGCAAGTCGAGTCGGTCACCACGGCTCAGGCCCTGTCGCAGACGTGGAACCCCACGTTGAAAGCGGTCGGCACCCTTACCGCCGAAAACGGCGTGACGCTTTCCGCCGAGGTCGCCGGCACGGTCGCCCGGATCGAGTTCGAATCCGGTGCGCGCGTGGTGCAGGGCACGTTGCTCGCGCAGCTCGATGTGCGCGTCGAAGAGGCCCAGCTCAAATCCGCCGAGGCCCGCGCCGATCTCGCCCGCATCAATGTCGAGCGCATCCGCGAGCTCCGTAGCCGCGACACGCTCGCGCAGTCCGAGCTCGATTCGAGCGAGGCGCAGCTCAAGCAGTCGCTCGCCGAGGTCGAGGCCATCCGCGCCTCGATCGAGAAGAAGTCCTTCCGCGCGCCGTTCACCGGCCGCCTCGGTATCCGCAAGGTCAACGTCGGGCAGTACGTGAACGCCGGCCAGGCGATCGTCGAGCTCCAGACCCTCGACCCGATCCATGTCGATTTCACGCTGCCGCAGCGCAACGTGGCCGACGTCGCCGTCGGCCAGGAAGTCGCGGTTACCACCGACGGCACGACGGAAGTGTTCAAGGGCATGGTCACCTCGTTCGACCCGCGCGTCGATCCCGCCACGCGCAACCTCCGCGTGCGTGCCACGCTGGCCAACACCGGCGAGCGTCTCCGCCCGGGCATGTTCGCCAATGTCGATGTCGTCATGGCGGCCAGCGCGCCGGTGGTGGTGATACCGTCGAGCGCGGTGCTGTTTGCGCCCTACGGCGACTCCGTTTTCGTCGTCGAGCACAAGAAGGGCGAGGACGGCAAGGAGACGATCACCGTGCGCCAGCAGACGATCCGCCTGGGCGCGACCCGCGGCGATTTCGTCGCCGTACTTTCCGGTCTCAAGGCCGGCGATGAGATCGTGAGCACCGGCGCGTTCAAGCTGCGCAACGGCGCCACGGTCACGATCAACAACTCCGTGGTGCCGGCCGCCGAACTCGAACCGAAGCCCGCCAACACCTGAGCAATTCTCCGGCGGCGCCGGGCGGCCCGTGCCGTTCCGCCGCCGGGATTCCCAACCGCCGCGCCCCGCGCAGCCCCATGAATCTTACCGATCTGTTCATCCGCCGGCCCGTGCTGGCGATCGTGGTCAATCTCGTGATCATCGTCGCCGGCATCCAGGCCTACCGCACGCTCACCGTGCGCCAGTACCCGCGCAGCGAGATCGCGACCATCACGGTCTCGACCGTCTACGTCGGCGCCAACGCCGAACTCGTCCGCGGCTTCATCACCACGCCCCTCGAGCGCGTGATCGCCGCCGCCGACGGCATCGACTACCTCGAGTCCACCAGCTCGCAGGGCATGTCGTCGATCGTCGCGCACCTGAAGATCAACTACGACTCGACCAAGGCCCTCGCCGAGATCAGCTCGAAGGTCGACCAGGTCCGCCGCGATCTCCCCACCGAGGCCGAGGTGCCCGTCCTGAACATCACCAACGTCGATTCGCAGTTCGCCTCCGCCTACCTGAGCTTCACCTCCGATTCGCTCCGCGACAACGAGATCACCGACTATCTCACGCGCGTCGTGCAGCCGCGGCTCTCGTCGCTGGGCGGCGTGCAACGCGCCGACATCCTCGGCGGCCGCGTGTTCGCCATGCGCGTGTGGCTCAATCCCGAGAAGATGGCGGCGCTCAACGTCACCGCCACGCAGGTGCGTCAGGCGCTCGGCGCGAACAACTACCTCTCCGCGCTGGGTCGCACCAAGGGTTCGTGGACGCAGGAGAATCTCGTCGCCAACACCGACCTGCGCTCGGTCGAAGAGTTCAAGCGTCTCGTCGTGCGCTCCGAAGGCGGCGCGACCGTGCGCCTCGAGGACATCGCCACCGTTGTGCTTGGCGCCGAGGACTACGAGACCGAGGTGCGTTTCTCCGGCCAGAACGCCGTGTTCATGGGCGTGTGGGTGCTCCCCAACGCCAACACCCTCGACGTGATCCGCAGCGTCCACGAGGTGCTGCCGGACATCCAGAAGAACCTGCCGTCGGGCCTCGAGGCCCAAGTCGCCTACGACTCCACGCGCTACATCAACGACTCGATTCACGAGGTTTACAGCACGCTCGCCGACACGCTCATCATCGTCGTGGCCGTGATCTACCTGTTCCTCGGTTCGTTCCGTTCGGTGCTCATCCCCCTGATCGCGATCCCGGTCTCGCTGGTTGGTGCGTTCTTCCTGATGCAGGTTTTCGGCTTCACGATCAACCTGCTCACGCTGCTCTCCATCGTGCTCTCGGTAGGTCTCGTCGTCGACGACGCCATCGTCGTCGTGGAAAACGTCGAGCGCCACCTGCGCGAGGGCCTGAAGCCCTTCGACGCCGCCATCAAGGGCGCGCGCGAGCTGGTCGGTCCGGTCATCGCGATGACGATCACGCTCGCCGCCGTGTACGCGCCGATCGGTCTGCAAGGCGGCCTCACCGGTGCGCTCTTCCGCGAGTTCGCGTTCACGCTCGCCGGCGCGGTGCTCATCTCGGGCATCGTGGCGCTCACGCTCTCGCCGGTGATGTGCGCCAACATCCTCTCGCACAAGGTCGAGAGCGGCCGTTTCACCAGCATGATCGAGCGCCACTTCAACCGCGTCCGCAATTTCTACGCACGCGCGCTCGATGCGGTGCTTGCCCAGCGCTGGGCGGTGTACGTGGTGTGGGCGGTGCTCACGGTCCTCGTTGTGCCGCTCTTTATGTTCTCGGCTCGCGAACTCGCGCCGTCCGAGGATCAGGGCATCATCTTCGCGCAAGCCGAGGGCGCCGCCAACTCGACGCTCGACCAGACCGCGCTCTACACCCGTCAGGCGTTCCGCGACGCGATCAAGAGCACGCCGGAGTACGACTACGCGTTCCAAATCACCTACGCGGGCGGCGGCATCATGGGTCTTGTCACCAAACCGTGGAGCGAGCGTGAGCGGAAGATCTTCGAGATCCTTCCCGAGGTGACGCACAAATACTCCCAGATCCCGGGCGTGCGCATCAATGCCGGTTTGCCGGCCGCACTGCCCGGCGGCGGCGGCATCTTCCCCGCCGAGATCGTCATCGCTTCCACCGCCTCCGAGCAGGAGTTGCTCGGCTTCGCGCAGCAACTCGCGATGGAAACCTTCCAGGACGGCCTGTGGCCGTTCCCGCCGCTGATCGATCTCAAGATCGACCAGCCGCAATCGCAGCTTGTGCTCGATCGCGACAAAGTCGCTTCACTCGGTCTCAACCTCCAACAGGTCGGTGCAGACATCGGCTCGATGATCGGCGGCGGCTACGTGAACCGCTTCAGCATCGCCGGGCGCAGCTACAAGGTCATCCCGCAGATCGAGCGCACCGGCCGCCTCAACGCCGACCAACTCGAGGACATCTACGTCTCCGGCCCGAGCAATCAGCTAATCCCGGTCAGCACGTTCGCGACGATCAAGAACACCGTCGAGCCCCGGCAGCTTGCGCGCTTCAACCAGATGAACTCGGTCACGTTGAGCTGTTTCCCGAAGGGCGACCTCGGCGGCATCCTCGACAAGTTCGAGAAACGGGCGAAGGAGATCCTGCCGAAGGGCTACATCGTCGATTTCAAGGGGCAGTCGCGCCAGTTGAAGGTCGAGGGCAACAAGTTCCTCCCCTCGATGCTGCTCGCACTGATCCTGATCTTCCTGGTCCTCGCGGCGCAGTTCAACAGCTTCCGCGATCCCTTCGTCATCCTCCTCGGCTCCGTGCCGCTGGCGATGTTCGGCGCGCTCCTCTTCACCTTCCTGAAGATGATGAATCCGAACATCCCGTGGTGGTCCGACGGCTGGACGACCTCGCTCAACATCTATTCGCAGATCGGCCTCATCACGCTCGTCGGACTGATCGCGAAGAACGGCATCCTCATCGTCGAGTTCGCGAACCACCAGCAGGAGGCCGGGCTCTCGAAGCTCGAGGCCATCAAGGCCGGTGCCGGCCTGCGCCTGCGCGCGATCATGATGACCACCGCTGCCACCGTTTTCGGCCACTTGCCGCTGTGCTTCGTGTCCGGCCCGGGTGCTGCTGCTCGTAACAGCATCGGTCTCGTGCTCTGCACGGGGCTGACCATCGGCACGTTCTTCACGCTGTTCGTCGTGCCGTGCCTCTACATGCTGCTCGCCAAGGACCACAAGGCTCAGAAGGCCAAGGTCGAACTTCAATTCGCCGGGACCGATTCCCACGCGCCGGCACTCGCCAAGTAATCGCAACCTCCGGAAATGAAAATGCTCCGTACGTTTACGCTCCTCGCCACGCTTGCTGCCGCCGCGACGCTCCCCGCCGCGCCGGACAGCTCCCAATCGGTGCCCGACCGCCTCGACCTCCCGACGGCTCTGCGCTTCGCGCTCGAGAACAACTTCACGATCCGCCAAGCGCGTGAGCGTCTCAATCAGGCCGAAGGCGCGCTCATGACTGCGCGCGCCGGACTCCTCCCGCACGCGAGCGTCGACAGCTCCTACTCACGCACCAGCCGCCAGATCACCACCGACACGCAGGACGACGAGCTCTGGTCCGCCTCGGCCGGCGTCACGCAGACGGTCTATGCCGGCGGTTCCGTCGCCGCCGGTGCTCGCGCCGCCCGGGCCTCGCGCGACGCTGCGCAGTACGAGCTCCAAGCGACGATCAACCAGGTCCTCGCCGGCGTCCGCATCGGCTTCTTCAGCGTGTTGCGCGCGCAGGAGACGATCGCGGTGCGCGAGCAGTCGCTCGCGTTGCTCGAGGAGGAGCTGAAGAACGCCCGCAACCGCTACGAAGCCGGCGCCGGCGCGCAGTTCGATGTGCTCCGTGCCGAGGTCGCGCTCGCCAACGGCCGTCCGCCGCTCATCACCGCGCGCAACGATCTCAAGATCGCCATTGAGGAGCTGCGCGAACTGCTCGGTTTCACCGCGCGCGACGGCGGCAACCTCGACAAGGTGCCGGAATTCGTCGGCGAGCTCGCCATCGGAGAAGATCGGTTTGCGCTCGCTGAGCTGCTCGAGGCCTCCCGCCGCGATCGCCCCGAACTCCAGGCGCTCGCCAAAGGCATCAACATCGCCCAGTCCGGCGTGACCATCGCCCGCGCCGGCTACCTGCCGACTGTCGGCGTATCCGCGGGTTGGGAGATCGTCGGCAACCGCGCGCGTTATCACTCGCTCACCGGCCACAGCAACTACGACGGCTGGTACCTCGGCGCGCAGTCCTCGTGGGCGATCTTCGACGGCCGCGCCACCGCGGGCCGCGTCCGCAGTGCGAAATCGCAGCTCAACCAAGCGCGGCTCTCGCTCCAGCAGCAGGAGCTCGCGATCGATGTCGATGTGCGACGCTCCTTCGCCACGTGGCAGGAAGCCGTCGAACTCGTGACGGCGTCCGGCAAGGTCGTCGAGCAGGCGACCGAGGCGTTGCGCCTCTCCCGGGCTCGCTTCGATGTCGGCGCGGCGACGCAACTCGACGTGCTGCAGGCTCAGGTCGCTCTCACCGAGGCGGGCAACAACAAGGTCCAGGCGCTCTACGCCTACAACGCCGCCTTGGCCCAGCTTCGCCTCGCGATCGGCCAACGTGATCCGGAGCTGCCAGGCGCGACGGTGCGCTGACGTTTCCCCTCTGCAATCCACCGAGCCCCGCGGAACCGCTCCGCGGGGCTTTTTTGCGCGCAGGCGCTCTGTTGGAGCCGGCTGCGGAGAGGCGCGCGCGCCGTCTTTCGCGGCGCGTGGATCGGGGCGGTGCCGCCTGACGGCGTGGCTCCGGTGCAGCCGGGATGCTCGTGGCGCGGTTCTTCAGGCCGCGCGGGCGGATATCGCTGGCGGGCAAGCCGTCGCCAGCGTGCGATGGCAGCCGGCCCCAGCTCCGGGTGCCGCCGTATGTAAGATTCCGGACGCTTGAGCGGCGACGGCTGCACGTGAGGCGTGGCCCGACGGCGTGCGCGACACCGCAAACCGCAGTTGCGGCCCCGCGAAAAGCGAAACGCCGCGCTCGGGTGAGCGCGGCGTTCGGCGGGGTTTATTCCGGCGCACCGGTCAGGCGCGCGGAGTGGACCGGCGGAAGCGGCGGTAGGAAACCAAGCCCAGCAGTGCCGCGGCGCCGATCAGACCGTAGGTCGACGGCTCGGGCACGGGCCCCTGCGGGACATCGGTATCGTTCGGGAAATCGCCGGCGAAGGCGTCGCTGGTTCCGGCCGTGCTGCCGAGCACGTTCTGCCAACGGACGAGGAAGTCCGGGCCGTCGGGGTTCTGGTTGAAGAAATCGGCGACGTACTCGAGATCCGGAATGTCGTAGGTGGTTGCATCGAAGGAAAACTTGAACTGCACGATCTCGCCGAATTCGACGCCGTTTTTCACGTCGTTGCCGTTCGGGTTGCCGTTGTCGTCGGACTCGAGACCGAGGTCTACCGTCACGCCGCCTCCGCCGAGGCCGGCGGTGAGCTCGAATTCCGACAGCGGATTCCATGGCTCGGTCGGGCCGGTGAGCGACGAGACCTGGTACGAGATCGCGACCTTCGAGAGATTGAGCGGAGCGGTCCAAGGGGTGTTGAAGCCGAACGAGGTGACGCTGCCGGTCTGGCCGCTGGCGCCGAGCGTGGTGTTGTCGACCGTGATGAGGAGGTCTTGGTCGACCACCGCAGCATAGAACAGAGTCTTCACGCCGGTGTTGATGCCGGTCGCGACCAGTTGGCCGAAGGCGCAGGTCGCAGCCAGAGCACCGGCGAGGACGAGGGGAACGCGTGTGTTCATTTGGGTAGAGGATGGGTTTCCGTGTGAGGGCGGATGCTGTGCGTGGGCACAGTCGCTCATCCTTGGGGGAATTCCCATAGAGGCGCACTTCATCGCGCCACCGGGGAAAGCCTGATTTGCGCGGAGCGTCAGCGCTCGCGGAGTTGTCCGGTCAGGCGTCCGAGAAACTTCTGCGCGTAGAGCGGCGCGCGATTTCGGAGCGCGTTTTCGTCGATCTCCCGACGAAAACCGAGCGCGGGCGCGCTGGTCGGCATGGTGCCATCGTCGGGCCGCAGGACGATCCACGCCAGGCCCCGGCGCAGCTGAGGCTCCGGGAGAGTGGCGCGGAGGTAATCGAAAACCAGACGGGCGATCTCGCCCTCCTGTGGGTCCTGTGCGAGATCGGCGATCGTCGCCAATCCGACGAGATGGCGGATCACCTCGCCGGAGTTGTTCGCCTCCGCAGCGACCCAGGCCGGGAGACGCTCGTCGATCGCCGCGAGTCGGGCGGAGGTGAGCGGTCGCGCCAACGGCGGCGCGAGCCGGGTGACGAGTTCGTCGTCGCCCGGCAGGTTTTCGTAGGTGATGGCGGCGATCTGTGCGTCGGTGATCTCGCGCCACTCGTGGCCGGGTGGTAGCGTCGGCTGGAGCCGGCCGGTGCCCGCCGCGCAGAGGCCGACGCCGACCCACGCCACGAGCGCGACGGCCGTGCCGAAATACTCGCGACGGCCGGCGCGGAAGGAGTTGTCCCAACGGAAGAGCAGCAGCCCGATCGCGGTGACGGCGGCGCCGACCACCGCGATCGCCGCCAGCGCGAAGCCGAGGCCGATCGGGCCGCGGACGGTTTCGAAGCCATGTTGCAGGGCCGTGACCGCATAACGCCCGGGCATGAACCCCGCCAGCCGCTGCGCCCAGCCGGGCAGGACCGCGAGCGGCACGCCCACGCCGCCGAGAAGGATCATTGGGAGGAAGACGCATTGGCCGAGCGCCTGCACGGCCGGCACGCCATCGGCCAGCGCGGCGATGAGCAGGCCGATCCCGAGAAACGCGAACGTCGTTCCGAAAAACGCGGCGGCGAACACCGCCGGATTCTCCGGCCATGGAGTCCCGAATACGACGTGCGCGAGCGCCAGCTGCAGGGCGACGGCTCCGGCGACGATCACGAAGCGGGCGACGAGCGCGCCGCCGACGAGCGCCGCGGGCGAGACTGGCAGCAGGCGATAGCGCCGCCAGACGCCGCGTTCGCGCTCGGCGACGAGCGCGGTCGGCAGTCCCAGTGCGGCGCTGCCGAGGATCGTGATCGTGAGAAGCTGGCCGATCTCGGCGAGAAGCGGCGGGCGACCGGTGCGAAAGATGCCGGCGAAAGCGAAGAGGAACACCACGGGCAGCAGGTAGCCGTACGTGACGGCGAGCGGCGTGCGGAAGTTCAGCCGCAGCGTGAGCGCGGTCTGCCGCAGCAGCACGGCGAGGAAGAGGCGTGCGGTCGTCATGCGGCGGCCTCCGCGGAGGTTGTCCATTGTTCGCCGGTGAGCGCGACGAACGCATCCTCGAGTGAGGGCGGCGTGAGTTGCAGCTGTGTCAGCGAGTTGGCTTCCGCTTCCACCATCCGGCTGAGCATGGCGAGGGCGTTGGTCGGATTGGTGGTGCGCAGTTCGTAGGAACCGGAGGCGACGGAATCGCCGCCTTCGCGGGCGGCGCCCCGAGAGGCGGCGAGCGCTGCAAGGGCCTCCGGCGGAAGCAGGCGAGCGGTGCGAAACGCGATACGTGTCGCCTCGCCGGCGCGGGCGATGAGTGCTGACGGCGAATCGATCGCGAGCAGGCGGCCGCGGTGGAGGATGGCGACGCGGTCACAGAGGCGCTCGGCTTCGTCGAGGTCGTGCGTACTCAGGAACACACCACCGCCGGAAGCACGGTGGGCGCGGAGGATTTCATGGAGCGCGCGGCGCGTCTGCGGATCGAGCCCTGTGGTGGGCTCGTCGAGCACGAGCAGCGCGGGGCGGTGGGCGAGGGCGAGCGCGAGGGCGAGGCGTTGGCGTTGGCCGGTGGAGAGGGTCTCGAAACGGGCGTCGGCTTTCTCGACGAGGTCGAAGCGGGCGAGGAGTTCGTCCGCGCCAGCGCGGATACCGTGGACGGCGAGATGGAAGCTGAGCGCCTCGCGCGGCGTGATCTTGTCCTGCAACGCCGAAGGCTGGAGCTGCGCGCCCACCGAGCGGAGCGCTGCACGCGGGTGCTGCCGGACCGGAATGCCGCCGAGGAGGATCTCGCCGGCGTCGGCGGTGCGCAGGCCGAGCAGGCATTCGAAGACAGTGGTCTTGCCTGCGCCGTTCTGCCCGAGGAGGCCGACGATCTCGCCAGCGTGGACGGCGAGATCGATGCCCGCGACAGCGGGCGTGGCGCCGTAGCGTTTCACGAGACCGCGGATGCAGGCGAGCGGCGGCGACGAGGCGGACATGGGCGACGATGAAAGGCGCCGCGGCGCGCGCGGGCAAACTCGGATGAGGCGAGACCCTCGCTCATGCCGTCTTGTGATGCCGCCGTTCGCAAGAACGGCGAAACGACGGATCGCCGCTTTCGCGAGCGGCGCCACACGCAGGCGTGCCACTGCGAACGCAGCGTTGAAACATCAATCCACGCAGCCGAAGAGATGGCGCTGGCGGATCAGGGCGACGGCCTCCGGCGGCACGAGCAGATCCCAACCGGGATCGGAATTATGGATGCGGCGCACGATGTCGCGCGAGGGAATGGCAAGCGCGACGGGATCGTAGTTGGTGACGCCGACGACGTGGCGGTTCTCCAGCAGGTGCGCGTAGAGGTGGCGGAGGTGCGGGGCGACCTGGAGGTTGGCGGAGGTGTAGATGTCGCCGGTGCCGGCGGGCGGCGGGAGCTCGCAATAGAAGGCGAGCGCGTCCTTGTGCATCGGGTAGACGTAGAGGCGGACGGCTTCGCGGAAGAGGCGGCCGATGGATTCGAGAATGCCGCCGGGGAGGTCCTCGTAGTATTTCTCGTCGAGGACGCCGAGGAGGGCGTTGATGCCGAGGACGACGCCGATGGGCTCCTGGGTGTAGCGGCGGAAGTACTGGATGAGGCGGAAGTAGAGCGCGTAGTTGGATACGAGGACGTGGAGGCCGACGGCGCCGAGGAGGTCGGCGCGGGCGAGGAAGTCGGCGGCGTCGAGCGCGCCGGAAGCGCGGAGGTTGTGGACGGTGAGCTCGGCGAGCACGATCGTCTCGGTGGCACCCACGGCGGGATCGCGCGCGAACTGCTCGCCGGCGCAGCGCAGCATGTCGAGGTTGACGTTGGTGACGGGGCGGAAGCTGCCGCGCTCGACGAGGACGGACTTCTTGCGCAGCACCTCGGAGGGCTGGAGCACGGCGCCGGAGGGGCTGAGGAGCACGGCGTTGGTGAGGCCGTACTCGACGAGGAAGAGCGAGAGCAGTCGGTTGTCGACGTGGGCGAAGGCCGGGCCGGAGAACTGCACCATGTCGACCTCGATGCGGTCGGTGCCGAGGTTGTCGGCGAGGGAGGCGACGAGCGCGCGCGGGTCCTGGTGGAGGTAGGCGACGCCGTAGAGGAGGTTCACGCCGATGATGCCGAGCGCTTGCTGCTGGAGGACGTTTTCCTTGTCCCACATGCGCACGTGGATGATCACGTCGTTGGGGGCGTCGCCCGGCGCGATCTGGAAACGAACGCCCATCCAGCCGTGGCATTCGTTGGTGCCCTTGTAGTTTCGCGCCGCGACGGTGTCGGCGAAGACGAAGAAGCGCGTGGTCGGCCCGCGGGTGGTGCCGAGGCGCTCGGCGAGCAACGCGTACTCGTGGTCGAGCATGGTGGCGAGGCGCTCGCGGGAGACGTAGCGCGGGGCCTTGCCGTAGATCGCGTCGCTGAACGTCATGTCGTAGGCCGAGATCGTCTTGGCTACGGTGCCGGCGGCGCCGCCGACCTGAAAAAAGTGACGGGCGACCTCCTGGCCGGCGCCGATCTCGGCGAACGTGCCGTAGAGGGCGGCGTCGAGGTTGACGGTGAGGGCCTTGCGGCCGGTGGTGAGCAGTTCCTTGGGTGCGGAGGAAGCGTCGGTGGGCATCGCAGCGGCGACGATGTGCACGGGCTGGCCGGGTGCAACGGCAGGATGGTCGAGCCTCGGCCGGCCGCCTGTCCAGTGCAGCGCCCGCTGGTCCTTTTCAGCTATTGCCGGGAGGGGAGGCGTGCATACGGTCGGGGCCCACATGAAGTCGTTTTTCGCGAGTTTCTTCGGCACGCTCCTGGCGCTGGCGGTTTTCGTTTTCGGCGGATTTTTCCTGATGTTCGCCGGCATGATGATGATGGCCGCGCTTGGGCAACAGCAGCCCCAACAGACCGTCGAGAAGGGATCGTTCCTCGTGCTCGACCTGAGCACGAACATCACGGACGCGCCTTCGCCTTTCGAGGGCGGCGGAAAGCTCGCGAGCTTGTTCGGCGCCGACGGCAACCGGCTCCAGCTGCGGCTCGTGCTCGAGGCGCTCCGCGCCGCGCGCAAGGACGACCGGATCCAGGGCCTGTTGCTCACCGGCAGCCTGATGCCGGAGGACTACGGCAGCGGCTACGCGGCGCTGCGTGAGCTGCGGCAGGCGCTGCAGGAATTCCGCGCGAGCGGCAAGACCGTGATCGCGTATGCGGAGAACATGGACACGCGCGACTACTATCTGATGTCGGCCGCCTCGGAGGTGGTGCTGCATCCGTTTGGCGGCGTGTGGATGCCGGGCTTGGCATCGGAGCCGGTGTTCTTCGCGGGCACGTTGGAGAAACTCGGCGTGGGCGTGCAGGTCACCCGCTCGGGCAAGTACAAGAGCTACGCCGAGACGTGGGTCCGCAAGGATCTCAGCCCCGAGGCGCGCGAGGCGTTGCAGAAGCTGCTCGACGATGTGTGGGACGAGATCCGCACGCAGTCCGCCGAGGCGCGCAAGCTTTCGCCCGCGCAGCTGCAGGCGCTCATCGAGCAGCCGAAAATCCAAGTGGGCGAGATCGCGGTGAAGAGCGGGCTTGTCGATCGCACGGCCTACTGGGACGAGGTGCTCGCCGACCTGAAGAAACGCACGAAGGTCGGGGACGAACGGACTTTCAAACAGATCAGCCTGCGCGCCTACGCGAAGAGCGCCGAGAAGACCCACACGGGCAGCGACAAGGTCGCCATCGTCTATGCCGAGGGCGTGATCGTCGACGGCGAGGGGGCCGACGAGGGCCAGGTGGGCGGCGATCGGTTCGCCCGCCAGCTGCGTGAGCTGCGGCAGGACGACGATGTGAAAGCCGTGGTGTTGCGCGTGAACAGCCCCGGTGGCAGCGCCAACGCCAGCGAGGTGATCCAGCGCGAGCTGAGACTGCTGCGCGAGGAGAAGCCGGTCGTGGTTTCGATGGGGTCGGTCGCGGCGTCCGGCGGCTATTGGATCTCGGTCTATTCCGACCGGATCTTCGCCGAACCGAACACGATCACCGGCTCGATCGGTGTGATCGGAATGCTTTTCAACGTGAAGGACCTCTCGCAGAAGATCGGCGTCTCGTACGATGTCGTGAAGACCGGCAAGTTTGCCGACGCCGAGACGATTTCGCGGCCGAAGACCGAGGAGGAGTTGCAGGCGATCCAGACGATGGTCGATTGGCTCTACGATTCGTTCATCGAGCGCGTGGTCGAGGGGCGGAAGCTCGACGCCGCCGTGGTGCGCGAGATCGCGCAGGGGCGCGTGTGGTCCGGGACCGATGCGAAGCGGCTGGGGCTGGTCGACGAGTTCGGCGGGCTCGAGGCGGCGATCGCGTACGCGGCCGAGAAGGCGAAACTCGGGAAGAATTTCGGGCTGCGCGAGTATCCCGGCAAACGCGAGTTCGGCGAGGTGCTGCGCGAGCTCTTCGAGGAATCCAGCGACGATCTCGTGCAGGCCGGCCTGCCCGGGCAATTGGCGCGCCGGGTGAAGAACGAGGTGCGCACGCTGGAGCAGTTCAACGATCCGCGCAGCGTGTACCTGCGTCTGCCGATCGAGCTGGAGCTCAACTGAGCGGCGCATTTCCCGTCATGCACAAGGAAAGCATCCTCCTGCGCGATTGTCCCGTGGCCGAGATTCCGGCGGGCACGCCGGCGGTGCTTCCCGCCGGCACGACCGTGATCATCACGCAGACGCTGGGCGGCAGCGTGACGGTGCGCGCCCGAGGTACGCTCTACCGGATCGCCCCGGAGCAGGTGTCGACGCTGAAGGGCTTCGGCGGCGCGGAGCCGGCGGCAACGCAGGCGGCGCCCGCGAGCGCATCCATGTTTTCCGAACAGGCGGTTTGGGCCGCGCTGAAGACGTGCTTCGATCCGGAGATTCCGCTCAACATCGTCGATCTCGGACTCGTCTACGATCTCGCGGCCGAACCGACCGCGGACGGCCGGCACGTGGTCGAGGTGAAGATGACGCTCACGGCGCCCGGCTGCGGTATGGGGCCGGTGATCGCGGAAGATGCGCGGGCTAAGATCGCCGCGTTGCCCGGCGTGGCCGAGGCGAAGGTGCACATCGTCTGGGATCCGGCGTGGACGCCGCAGATGATGTCGACTGAAGGCCGGCAGGTACTGGGGCTGGAGTAGGGGGCGAGGCCGCTTGGGAGCGGACACCAGCCGTTTGTGGCCTGTCTGAATGGCCGTTTCTGGGCCGGCGATTTGGTGCGGAACGCGCATTTCTGCGTTCGTCGCATTTGACCGCGAAACCGGGTCAACAAACAGAAACCGCCGCGCCCATTGCGGAGCGCGGCGGCTGAAAGCTGAGGCGGAGCGGGAGGCTTACTTGCCGTCGACGTAGCGGCGGATCGCCTGGATGGCGTAGGTGTGCTCCTCCCCGCCGATCTTCACCTTTACCTCGTCGCCGACCTTCTTGGACAGGAGGGCTTGGCCGAGCGGGGTCTTGTACGACATGACGTTGTTCTCGGGATCGCTGTCCCACGCGCCGAGGATCGAGTAGGTGACGACCTTCTTGGCGGCGAGATCGCGGAGCTCGACGACGGAGCCCACGCCGACCGCCTGGGTGGTGACGTCCTTGAAGTCGGTCACGCGGGCGTTGCCGAGTTCGCGCTCGAGCTGACCCTTCTGGGCGAGGAGGAGCGACTGATCCTGCTTCGCCATCTTGTATTCAGAATTCTCCTTGAGATCGCCGTGTTCGCGGGCGGCGGCGATGGCCTTGGAGTTCTCCGGAATCTTCTTGGTGACGATGGTGTCGTATTCCTCGCGCTTGCGGTCGTGGCTCTCCTTGGAGACGAGGAGGGCTTCGCCCTTGTCGCTGTCGTCGCTGGCGACGAGCGACTGGATGCCGGGGAAGAGTTTGATGAACCGGGCGAGCAGCGACTTCTTCGTGAGCTCCTCGAAGCCTTGGTTGAGGAGGAGCGTGTTGGCGAGGTCGCGCGCGGTCTCGGGATCGGCCGTGGAGAGGAGATCGGGGATGAGGTCGGCGTCGTCGCTGAGGATGTCGGCAAGCGGCATGCGGCGGGCGCCGGCGGTCTGGAGTGCCTCGTAATCGATCGCGAAGAGGATCGCGGTGAGGAGGCGCGGTCCGATGAGCTCGTTGAGCAGGCGGGAGAACTTCCGGGTCGTGCGGTTTTTCACGATCCAGAGGAGGACAGGGGCGCGAAGGTTCTGCTCGACCTGCCAACGCTGGAAGGTGGCGGTGATTTCGGCGCCCGCGTCGTGATCGATGAGGAAGTTCACGCACTCGGTCGTGAACTTGCCCGAGCTGAGCTTGAGCAGGTTGAACACGATCTCTTTCCACGCGGTTGGGTGCGCGGCGTGGATGAGCTCGAGCAGGCGGACGTGGTAGCCGGTCGGGAGTTTTTCGGCGATCGTCGGGAGGTCGCGCTCATTGGCGACGAGCTCCTCGACCTTCGGCTCGAGGGCGGCGACGTCTTCGCCGGCGATGGTGGCGAGATCGTTGCGGACCCAGGCGCCGTGGAGACGCTCGGCGAGTTCGAGGCCCTGCGTGTCCTTCACAATCGCGGTGACATCGGCGAGGAGGCCGGCGGCGACGGGCTTGAGGTCCTTCTTCTTCGCGGTTCCGAGGAGATCGGCCGCGATCTGGAGACGGCGCCGCGGGGAACGCGTGTTCTTGAACTGCTCGACGAGCTCGTCCTCGACGTTCACCGGTTCGTCGCGCAGGACGTAGACTTCGGTGCGCTTGGCCGGCACGGCGACACGCGGGTCGCCGGTGAGCTGCTTCTTCGCGCCGGTCCACCAACGTTTGAACTTCTCCGCGCCGATCACGCTGCTGAAGAGATTCTCGAGTTCGACGCCGGTGGCGGCGTTGTTGGGATAAGTCTGGAGCGCTTCGACGACGAGCTGCGCGGGATTGTTCTCGATGAGATCCTGGATCTTCGCGGCCTCCGTCTGCTTGCGTACGAGGAGGTGTTTCTCGGGGAGAACCTCGAGGGTGGTCACGCAGAACGCCGGATCCATCGGATGGCCGGGCTTGCCCTCGAAATCGATGAGGAGCTTACGGTTGGCGGCGTCGTAGGACTTGATGCGGCCGAAGCCCCAGCTGCGATGCACGCAGTATGCTCCGGACTTCATCGCCTCGAGCTTGGCCTTGGACGGCTTCAGGTCGGGCTTCTGGGAGATCAAATCTTGGACGGCTTCAGCGTTCATAAAATCTTGGTCGAATTGCGGAAGGGAACGATTTGGCGGCTATTGCGCGGTGATGTCAAACTGTGTCTCATCCCGCGCCATGGAGTCCGGACCGCATCGTTTTCCGTCTCAACAACGTCCCGCCGGCGTTCGCCCGGCTGACCGCGCGCGCGGAGCCTTGGCGCCACGAGCGGTGCGCGGACCCTCGACGGCGGAGACGTGGTCGCTCGCCGTCGCGCTCGTCGCCGGCTGGAAGGAAGGGCAGGGACGCGCGGATCATCTGCTGAGCGATGTCGCGGGCGGCGCGGCCGATCGCGGGCCGGCGCAGAACCTCTTCTATGCCGCGGTGCGGCATTGGCGCCGCGTCGACGAAGCGGTGCGGCCGCTGATCCAGCGTGCGCCGCGGGCGCGTTTGCTCGCGTTGCTCGCCATCGCCGGCGCCGAGTTGATCGAAAACCCGGACGCGCCCGGCGCCGTGATCGTCGACAACGCCGTCGAGCAGGCGAAGCGCCTGCTGAGCGCGCCCGAGGCCGGACTCGTGAATGCGGTGCTGCGCCGCGCCGCCCCGGTCCTGCGTGACACGCCCGTGCCGGCGGACGCGGCGACCGCCGAGGAGTTGGCGGCGTTCTTCAGTCATCCAACTTGGCTCGTGAAACGTTGGCGTGATGAGTTCGGCACCGAGGCAACGCGCCGTCTGCTCGAGTGGAATCAGTCGACCGCGCACGTGCATCTGCGCTGGCGCGCCGCCGTGCCGCCGCCGGAAGGTGTCGTGCCCACGCCGTGGCCCGGCTGGTACCGGCTCGCTCACGGGCACTGGGCGGATATCCAGACGGC
>DATGXA010000323.1:0-2999 GCA_035299125.1 Opitutaceae bacterium | reverse complement strand
GTTCGCCGGGCCGCAGGCCGGCGTGTACGTGGAGATCCAGCCGCGCCAGCAGGCTGTCGTCTTCCACGCGTTTCCGTGCCCGGGTATCCGCGACGCGGATCATTACGTGTCGGAGGTCGCCGACGAGGTTTTCAGCGGCATGGCCTCGAACCTCTTCGAGCGCGTGCGCGAGCAGAAGGGCCTCGCATATTTCGTGCGCTCGTCGCGCGTGCTCGGCGTCGACACCGGGCTTTTCGGCTTCTACGCCGGCACCGCGCCTGACAAGGCGCGCGAGGTGCTCGATGAGATCGAGGCCGAGGTGCGCCGCGTGCAGGGTGGCGGCATCACGCCGGAAGAGTTGCTCCGCTGCCAGACGCGCCTGAAGGCCGCGCGGCGCATGAGTCTCCAGACCAACGGCGCGCGCGCGCTGCAGGCGGCGCTCAACGCCGTGTACGGGCTGCCGGTCAACGACTGGAAAAACTACGACGCGCGCATCGACGCCGTGTCGATCGAGCAGCTCCGCGATTTCGCGCGCCGGTACTTCACGCCGGAGCAGCGCGTCGAACTCATCGTCCGGCCGTAGGGCCGGTCGGCGGCGGAGCTGGCGGCCGCGGTGGCTCGTCTGGCATGTGGACTTGCCCCGCCGCCGGCGCCCGCGCCAGCATACGCGGAATGAATTCCGCGGGGCAGCCACCATCGCTCCCGCCGGCGCAGCCGGTGGCGGAACCGCCGCATCGCCCTCGGACGAGTCGTCTCTGGCCGTGGCTGCTCGCCGGCGCCGCGGTGGAGCTGGCGGCGCTCGTCGGCATCGTGTTCGCCGCCCCCGCGATGGTGAGCGTCGCGCGCACGCGCCTGCTCGCCGACCGTCTGCAGCAGCATGTCGACGCCGATACCTGGGCGGAGGGGCTCGCGCTCGCCGAACGCGAACTGCGGCACGTGCAGCCCGACGCGCGTATTTTTTTCGCGCTCGAGAATCTGCATTTCACTGCGAACGACCTCGCAAGGACGAAGCACTTCGCGCGGCGCACGCTCGAGCGCGATCCGGCCAACGAGATGGCGGCCCGGCTCGTGATCTCGCTGTGTCGCGATCTCGATGAGAACGAGGCCGCCTACCACACCGGCAAGGCGTGGATCTCCCGCCGGGCCGATGGCGCGGACATCTACAAGGACCTCGCGATGGCGGCCGACGATGCCGGTCACGACGAGGAGAGCCTCGGCTATGCGTTGATCGCGTTCCGCCGGAAGCCGTCGCACCCGCGCGTGGCCGGCGTGTACTTCTATTACGCACTGCTCGAGAACGGCGCCGACGCGGTGTTGCCCGAGGTGCTGCGCTGGAGCTCCCAGCACACACCCGACGCGTTCTTCTGGGCGCAGGTCGGCAAGGGGCTCTCGGAAACGCGTGAGTATCGCGAGGCGATCGTACACCTGCGCTGCGCGCTCGCGATGGGCTCGAGTGACGCCGGCGTGGTGACCGAGATGCTCGATTCGTTCCGCGGGCTCGGCGACGCCGCCGGTGCGAAGGCCTTCGTCGAGACCTATCGCCAGGATCATCCGCTCAACGCCCTCATCTGGCGCATGCTCGGCGCCACCCAATACGACGCGGAGGACTACGCCAACGCGCTCGACTCCTTCCGGATGGCGCAGCGACTCGAGCCCGACCACGAGATCACGGTCGCGAACCTCGTCTTCACGTTGGTCGACCTCGGCCGCGCCGGCGATGCACTCAAGGAGGGCGAGGATTGGCTCGCTCGTGGTCGCGCGCGCCCGACCGCGCTTTTCCAGCGCGCCATGGGCAACGCGAGTTTCGCGCTCAGCCGCTGGCCCGACGCGGAGCGCTATTACCGCGCGGCGCTTTCGCTCGACCCGGAGCTGCAGACTGCCGCCCGCGATCTGGTTTCAACTCTGCTCAAGCTCGGGCGGGCAGGGGATGCTGCGGCCTTCGGCGCGCGTTGGGCCGCGGAGCATCGCGACGCGGTCGACGAATCGTTCACCACGCTGCTCGAAAGCGCGCGCAAACAGGCGGGCATCGCTCCGGAGAAAGCGGACGCGTCGACGACGGCGGAGAACGCCGGCTGAGGGCGTTTCGTTGTGGAACTCTGGAAGCGTTTCTTCGCTGAGCAGTACGAGGACGATGTCGTACGTAGGCGCCTGCGTGCCCCAAATCCTCACGACGCGTCGGCTGAGTCACAAAGAAGGTGAAGCTGCAGGCGACCTGCGCTCGGGATAGCCTGAACGCTGGCTCCTGCACTCGAAGAATTGCGACTGCGCGGCCACGGCGACGCCGTGGTCGAGTGCGCTGATCAGCGTTCAGCGGATTTCTTTCGCGCGGCGTGCGACATCGGGCCACGCGCTCTCGGGCACGAGCGGTCCGAGGTGGCGGACAGTCTCGGCGCCGAGCAACGCGGCGAGGCGACCGCAGGCGGGCAGGGGAAGATCGCGCAGATAACCGGCGAGAAATCCGGCGGCGAACGCGTCGCCCGCGCCATTGGTGTCGACAACTTCCGACACGGCCACGGGCTCGACGCGGTGGAGTTCGTCACCGCGCGCGAGCCAGGCGCCATCCTTGCCGAGTTTCACGACGGCAAGCGTGCCGTGCGAGGCGAGGACGCGGGCGTGTTCGGCAAAGTCGGGGGAATCGGTGCGGAAGAGCGCACGGATCTCGTCCTCGTTGCCGAAGAGCACATCGATGCCGCGGCCGAGCTGCGAGAAGAGCCAGTCGCGCGAGGCGTTCACGACCTCGAACGACGAGAGGTCGAGGCTGACGGTGCAGCCGGCGGCGCGCGCGGCGGCGAGCACGGCTTCGGCGAGGCCGCGGTTGAAGACGAGGTAGCCCTCGATGTGCGCGTGGCGGCAGCCGCGGAAGTCGGCGGGGGAGATTTCCGCGGGATCGAGCGTCATGGCCGCGGCCAGACAGGTGCGCAGCGTGCGCTGGGCGTCGGGAGTGACGAGGGCGAGGCAGCGCGCGTTGGGGAGTTCGGCGCGTTTGAAGTGCGAGCCGTCGACGCCGGCGGTGGCGAAGC
>DATGXA010000322.1:0-28866 GCA_035299125.1 Opitutaceae bacterium | reverse complement strand
AATAAAATAATATAAATAAATAAGCAAAAAGAGATAAGAAATAAACGCTCGTAACAGCGGCCGGGCGCAGAGGTTTGCGAGGTTCCGCGGCTGGCGCAAGCGCGCCCACGGCAGGATTGCCGTCGTCGTTGACTAACTCATCCTGCCCCGGTGAACGCCGCCCGCGCGAATCGCCGCCCCGCCATGAAGCACTGGATCCCCGCCGCAACCTATCGCCAGTTTCTCGAGGCGATGCCCATCGCTTGTGTCGATGTTGCGATCGTGCACCGCGGCGCCGTGTTGCTCGTGAAACGCAAAGACGCCCCCGCTCGCGGCCAATGGTGGGTGCCGGGCGGCCGAGTCTGGAAAGGTGAGACCATGCGCGAGACCGCCGCCCGCAAGGCCCGGGACGAGGTCGGCATCGAGTGCCACGTGGGGCCGATCCTCCACACCGCCGAAACGATCTTCCCCGACGGCCCCGGGGGCATCGCGGTGCACTCCATCAACGCCTGTTTCTTCCTCTACCCGACCACCGCCAAGGTCCGGCTCAAGCCCTCACTCGACGCCCACCACGGCGACGCCAAATGGGTGCGCGCGATTCCCGGCGGGCTCGATCCGTACGTCATGCGTTGCCTGCAGGCGGCCGGACTCGAGCCGGCGTGAACGAGACACCACCGGGCGCGCCCCGGCATTGCTCCCCGGCCCGCGGGCGCGCATCGCCGCGGGTTCCTGACTCTCTCGTTTTAAGCCTTCACGCCGGGCTTGGCTTCGCGCGGCCACCCGGCGTAATCGGGCGTTTTCCCTGATTGTGCCCTTAATGCAGACGCCCAATTCTGGGCTTTTCCGCCGAGGGCCCGACCTGCTTCCCTCCCCGCATCCTTCCCTACTCACACCCATCTGGTTTATGGCTAAATACGGCTACTTCGACGACGCGCAACGCGAGTTCGTAATCACCCGCCCCGACACTCCCCTGCCGTGGCTCAACTACCTCGGCCAGGACGAGTACTTCGGCATGGTTACCCAGACCGCCGGCGGTTACTCCTTCTGGAAGGACGCCAAGCTGCGCCGCCTCACGCGCTATCGGTACAACAACAACCCGATGGATAACGACGGCCGCTTCCTCTACGTGAAGCAGGGCAAGACCGTCTGGAATCCCGGCTGGAAGCCGACCCGCACAAAGCTCGATGCCTTCGAGTGCCGCCACGGTCTCGGCTACACGCAGATCACCGGCAAGAAGGACGGCGTCGAGGTCGAGCAACTGATGTTCGTCCCGCCGCAGGAGAACCTCGAGGTCTGGAAGGTCACGGTCCGCAACAAGACCAAGAAGGCCCAGAAGCTGTCGCTCTTCTCCTACGTTGAGTTCTGCCTCTTCGAGGCGCTCAACGACATGACCAACTACCAGCGCACATACTCGATCGGCGAAGTCGAGATCGAGAACGGCGCCATCTACCACAAGACCGAGTACCGCGAGCGCCGGAACCACTACACCCTCTTCGGCTGCACCAAGAAGGTCGCCGGCTACGACACCTCCCGCGACGCCTTCGTCGGCGTGCACAACAGCCTCGGCGACCCGAAGGCCGTCCTCGCCGGCAAGTGCACCAACTCCCGCGCCTACGGCTGGAACCCGATCGGCTCCCACCAGGTTGATCTCACCCTCAAGCCCGGCGCCGAGGAGACCTTCGCGTTCGTCCTCGCCTACGTCGAGCAGGGCGACCTGCCGAAGTTCGACGCGCCCTTCGTGATCAACAAGACCAAGGGCAAGGAGATCATGAAGAAGTACTCCGACCTCGCCGCCGTCGACGCCGCGTTCGCCGCGGTGAAGCAGCGCTGGTCCGACCTCCTCTCGATCTACCAGGCCACCAAGGTCCCGAACGAGCACCTCCAGCGCATGGTCAACACCTGGAACCAGGCGCAGTGCATGGCCACCTTCAACCTCTCCCGCTCCGCCTCCGGCTACGAGACCGGCATCGGCCGCGGCATGGGCTACCGCGACTCCAACCAGGACATCCTCGGCTTCGTCCACCTCCTGCCCGAGCGCGCCCGCCAGCGTATCCTGGATATCGCTTCGACGCAGCTCTCCGACGGTACCTGCTTCCACCAGTACCAGCCGCTCACCAAGAAGGGCAACGCCGACATCGGCGGCGGCTTCAACGACGACCCGCTCTGGCTCATCCTCTCGACCGCCGCCTACATCCGCGAGACCGGCGACACCTCGATCCTCCAGGAGCCCTGCGGTTACGCCGACAAGAAGGGCTCGACCGACAACCTCCTCCACCACATCGAGACCTCGATCCAGTACACGCTGAAGAACCGCGGCCCGCACGGCCTGCCGCTCATCGGCCACGCCGACTGGAACGACTGCCTCAACCTCAACTGCTTCTCGAAGGAGCCCAACGAGTCCTTCCAGTGCGTCGGCGACATCGAAGGTTCGAAGGCCGAGTCCGTCATGATCGCCGGCCTCTTCCTCTACGCCACCCGCGACCTCGTCGGCCTCTACAACTTCATGGGCCAGTCCGCCGACGCCGCCCGCGTCCAGGGCTACTACGACGACATGCTCAAGACCGTCGAGGAGCAGGCCTGGGACGGCGCGTGGTACACCCGTGCGTTCGACGCCGCCAGCAACCCCGTCGGCTCCAAGAGCTGCAAGGAAGGCAAGGTCTTCATCGAAAGCCAGGCGTGGTGCGTCCTCGGCGGCGCCGGCCAAGCCAACGGCCGCGCCAAGAAGGCCCTCCAGGCCGTCGACAAGTACCTCTACGACGCCCGCTACGGCTGCGCCCTCCAGTACCCCCCGTACTCGGAATACCACCTCGAGCTCGGCGAAGTCTCCTCCTATCCCCCGGGCTACAAGGAGAACGCCGGCGTCTTCTCGCACAACAACACCTGGATCCACATCGGCTGGACCATGTTCGGCGAAGGCGACAAGGCCCTCGAGTACTACCTCTCGATCTGCCCCTCGGCCAAGCCCGACCACGACGTCTACCGCTCCGAGCCGTACGTCTACGCGCAGATGACCGCCTCGCAGTTCGCCCCCACCCCCGGTGAGGGCAAGAACTCCTGGCTCACCGGCACCGGCGCCTGGTCCTTCGTCGTCGCCTCGCAGTCGATCCTCGGCGTGAAGCCCGACTTCAACGGCCTGCGCATCGATCCCTGCGTGCCCAAGAAGTGGAAGGGCTACTCGGTGCAGCGCAAGTATCGCGGTGTCACCTACACCATCACGGTGAAGAACCCGAAGGCCAAGTCCAACGGCGTGAAGAGCCTCGTCGTCGACGGCCAGAAGGTCGCCGGCAACCTCATCCCGCTCCCGACCGACGGCCGCAGGAAAGTCGCCGTCGAGGTCACCCTCGGCGCCTGATCCGCACCGATCCGTCTCTCCCCAAGGCGCGGCCCGCAACGGCCGCGCCTTTTTCTTTGCCCTCGTTCTGGAATGCGGTGGCTCGACGCCGCTCCCGCCGAGCCGGCTCGACGGCCCGGCGCCCCACGGAGCGAAACGCTCACGCGCTTCGCTCTCCGATGGTGGGGCGGGCTTTGCGCCCGCCATCCTGCCATGGCGCTGCGCACAAGAGCAACGCTCCGCTGAACCGTCGGTCGCGCCTTCAAGTCGACCCGCCCGATGCAGCCACGATTCCGGTACGCGAGCACACCTGTCAGGGCGGGCTGAAGCACCGCCCTACCTCGCCCACAGCTCCGCGATCTTGAGCAGCACCTCCGCGCTCTTCGCCATGTCCTGGAGCGTCACCCACTCGCGCTGGCTGTGCACCTCGTGCATGCCCGTGAAGATGTTCGGCGTGAGCAGCCCACGCGCGGTGAGTTTCGAGCCATCGGTTCCACCGCGCACCGAGCGCAGCCTCGGCTCCAGCCCGCACGCCCGCACCGCCGCCTGCGCGAGCTCCACCGCCCGCATATCCTTCTCCAGCCAGTAACGCATATTCCGGTACTGCTCGGCGAACTTCACCTCGATCTGCGCCCGCGGCTCGGCCGCGCGCAACTCCGCCGCCGCGCGCTCGACCACCGCCCGCTTCGCGGCGAGCCCGTCGAGTTCGAAGTCGCGCAAGATCAGCCGCACCGTCGCGCGCTCGCTGTTGCCGGAGGTCTCCGTCGGATGCACGAAGCCGTCGCGGTCCGCCGTGCGCTCGGGCGAACACTCCATCGGCAGCGACGCCACGAAACGTCCCGCCAGCCGCAGCGCGTTCACCATCACGCCCTTCGCCCAACCCGGGTGACTCGCCACGCCGCGGATCGTGACCGTCGCCGAGTCGGCCGAGAACGTCTCCCAGTCGATTTCGCCCGGCGATTCGCCGTCGAGAGTGTACGCCGCCACTGCGCCCACCCGCGCGAGGTCGAGTTGGTCCACGCCGCGGCCGATCTCCTCGTCCGGATTGAAGCAGAGCCGGATCTTCCCGTGCTTGTGTTCCGGATGCCGCAACAGATGCCGCGCCGTCGCCATCACAATTGCCACGCCCGCCTTGTCGTCGGCGCCGAGCAGCGTCTTGCCGCTCGCCGTGATCACGTCCTGCCCGATCGCGCCGCGCAGGTGCGGCGAGTTCTCCACGCTCAGAATCTGCGTCGGATCGTCGGGCAGTACGATGGGTTTTCCGTCCCACGCGCGATGCACGATCGGCGTCGCCCCGCCGGGCAGCTCCGTCGCCGTGTCGGCATGGGCGAACCAGGCAATCGTCGGCGCCGCCTCGCAGCCCGCCGACGCCGGAATCGTCGCCAGCACATAGCCGTGCTGCGTGATCTCGGCGTCGCCCGCGCCGAGCTCGCGCAGTTCGCGTTCCAGCAACCTCAGCAGGTCCCATTGCCCCGGCGTGCTCGGCGTGGATTCCGAATGCGCATCGCTCCGCGTCTCGAGCCGCACATAGCGGCAGAACCGTTCCAGCAAATCAGCCGTATCGATTTTCATGCCGCTCATGAAACACCCTCCCCCGCCCGCCGCGACCGCAAACCCGCTGCTCTCCTTCCCCCCAAAAACGCCCTTTCCCACATCGCCGATGCTGGGCAACCGCGCGGCATCCTAAGGCGGCTTGCGCCTTCGCGCCCCATGCCGTTTCCTCCGCCTCCCATGAAGACGATCCGCGAGTTCGCCGCCGCCAAGGCCGAGGGACGCAAAATCGTGGTGATTACCGCCTACGACGCCTGGTCCGCGCGGTTGCTGGCCGACGCGCCCGTCGACTGCCTGCTCGTCGGCGACAGCGTGATGATGACGCTCTACGGCGAGCGCGACACGCTCGGCGCCACCACCGAGATCATGGCGACGCACACCCGCCTCGTGGCGAAAAACGCGCCCGACAAGCTCATCGTCGCCGACCTCCCCTTCCTCGCCGTGCGCAAAGGCAACGCCCACGCGCTCGACTCCGCCGCCGCCCTCCTCCGCGCCGGCGCCCACGCCGTGAAGGCCGAGGGCATCCGCGGCCATGCCGACGTCCTCCACCACCTCGTCGAATCCGGCATCCCGCTCATGGGTCACCTCGGGCTCACGCCGCAATCCGTGCACGCGCTCGGTGGCTACAAGGTCCAGGCCAAGGAACCCGCCGAGGCCGCCCAACTCCGCGCCGACGCCACAGCGCTCCAAGACGCCGGCTGTTTCTCAATGGTCCTCGAATGCGTGCCCGCCGCGCTGGCAAAAAGCGTCACCGAGTCGCTGAAAGCCGCCACCATCGGCATCGGCGCCGGTCCCGATTGCGACGGCCAGGTGCTCGTGTTCCACGACCTCCTCGGCCTTACGCCCGACTTCAAACCGAAGTTCGTCCGCCGCTTCGCCGACTCGGCTTCCGTGATGACGGCCGGCATCGCCGCCTACGCCGAAGCCGTCCGCGCCGGCGCCTTCCCCGGCGAGAAGGAAAGTTTCCGCTGAGCATCCATTTCGGAGAACCGGAAACCACAGAAGCTAACGAAGAAAACGAAGATCGATCCACCCGACAAAGAACCTGCCCCATACCAATCGGCCCTTCGTTTCCTGCCGGCTTCTCTCTCCGCCCTTCGTTCTCTTCGTTACCTTCTGTCGCCTCTCCGTCGTCCGCCTTCTGTGCTCCACGCCCCCATGCCCTCGAAAAACATCCTCTTCTTCCTCACCGGCTCCATCGCCTGCGCGAAGGCCACCACCACCATCTCGCGCCTCGCGCAGGCCGGCGTGACGGTCCAGACGGTCACCACTCCCGCGGCGCTCCATTTCATCGGCAAGTCCACCCTCGAGGGGCTCACCGGCCGGCGCGTGTACGACGATATGTGGACCGACGGTGCCGCGCTCGACCACATCGAGTTCGCCCGCAATGCCGACCTCGCACTCGTCTGCCCCGCCACGGCCAACTCCATCAACCGCCTCGCCGCCGGCATCGCGGACGATCTGCTCGGCACGCTCTTTCTCGCCTGGGAACTCGACAAGAAACCGTGGCTCGTCGTCCCCGCCATGAACCACCGTATGTGGCTCCATCCCGCCACGCAGGCCGGCGCCGCCAAGCTCCGCAGCTGGGGCGTGCGTTTCATCGAACCCGCGGAAGGCATGCACGCCTGCGGCGAAGGCGGCCCCGGCCGTCTCCCGGATCCGGAGACCATCGCCGTCGAGGTCCTCAAGGCGCTGGGGTGAACGTAACGAAACCGCATTCCCGTAGGTCGGGCCTCACGCCCGACTCTTCCGGATGACCAACTTTCCCAGAAGCCAGGGATAGACGCCGACCGAGCCGTCGCACCTCTTCCGCCCCCTAGCCTCTCCCCTCTGGTCTCTCGCCTCTCCCCTCCAGCCTTTCGCCTTGCGCCATGCGCCTCCTCGTCACCGCCGGAGCCACACGCGAGCCGCTCGATGAAGTGCGGTTCGTTTCCAACGTCAGCTCCGGCGCGACCGGCGCCGCTCTCGCGGACGGCCTGCTCGCGCTCGGCCATGATGTCGCGTTGCTCCGCGGCGAAAGCGCGGCGCGGCCGCAGCACGTCCACGATTGCGAGACGTTCTCCTCTTGCGCCGACCTGCTCGCGAAACTCCAGCGCCGGCTCGCGGCCGGCGGGTTCGACGCCGTCGTCATGACCGCCGCCGTCGCCGACTACCGGCCCGACCTCGCCCAGGCCGGCAAGATCCGCTCCGACGCCGACGAACTGGTCGTGCGCCTCGTGCGCAATCCGAAGATCCTCCCGCAGCTCAAGGCCATGTCGCCGCGCGCGCTGCGCGTGGTCGGTTTCAAGTTCACCGTCGCCGCCGATGCCGAAGCGGCGCGCGAAGCCGTCGCCGCGCAATGGGCCGCGGGCGGCGTCGATCTCACCGTGCACAACGACCTGCACGAGATCCGCAGCGCGGCGCTGCATCCGTTCCATCTTTACCGCGATCCGCTCAACACGCCGCGGCGCGTCGCTGGCGTGCCCGCGCTCGTGGACGCGCTCCACGAGTTCCTGCAGAAGTCGTAGCGCCGCCCGCCCGCGGCCCGGTGCTTCAGCCCGGGCCGGCGGATTCTATCCACAGCCCGCGGCTTCAGCCGCACCCAACCGCGCCATCGGCTGCGAACCGACCCGTCGGAATCGCAGCGCCTCGAGCGGGGGCTGAAGCACCCCGCCACGTGATGCCGCGCCGCGCTACTCGAAACGCGCCGGCTGGCCGGTCGCCGAAAGCGCGGACCGCCACAAGGCGCTGTCCGGATCGACCCGTTTGCGCTGCGTCGCCAACAACTCGATCGGCACGTGCACGAACTCGTCGTGCAGTTGCCCGATCACGAGCCCGGTCTTGCCCGCCATCGCCGCGTGCACGGCATGCCGCGCGAACTGGTCGCAGAGGATCGCGTCCTCGGCATCGGCCGGCACGGCGCGCACGATGTAACTCGGGTCAATGTAGCGGATCGTGGTCTCGAGCTGCTCCGCCTTGAAGTACGCGGCGATCTCGTCGCGCAGAAACGCCCCGATGTCCTTCAACTTCGCGTTGCCGGACGCGTCCTTGCCCGCGGCCGGGCCGTTCACCAAATCCTGCCCCGCGCCCTCGGCCACAGCGATGAGCGCGTGGTTGCGCTCGAGCACGCGTTTCTTGAGCGCCGCGAGAAAACCGCCGGGGCCGTCGAGGCGGAACGGCACCTCCGGGATCAGGCAGAAGTTCACGTCCTGGCTGGCCAGCGTCGCGCCGACGGTGATGAACCCGGCGTCGCGCCCCATGAGTTTCACGATGGAGATGCCGTTGCGCACGCTATGCGCCTCGGTGTGCGCGCAGGTAAGCACCTTCGCCGCCTCCTCGACCGCGGTGAAGTAGCCGAACGTGCGCGCGACGAACGCCACGTCGTTGTCGACCGTCTTCGGCACGCCCACGACCGCGAGCGGGTAGCCGCGCCGGCGCGCCTCCTGGAACAGGTCGTTGCCGCCGCGCTGCGTGCCGTCGCCGCCGATGGTGAAGAGCACGTTCACGCCGAGCGCCATGAGGCGGTCGACCGCGATGCCGGTGTCCACCGGCCCGCGCGACGTGCCGAGGATCGTGCCGCCCTCGGTGTGGATCTGGTCCACATCGTCGACGGTGAGCCGCAGCGGTGGCCGGCCGCGCGCCGGATCGAGCCCGCGGTAGCCCTCGCGGAAACCGAGGACCTCCTTCACGCCGTAGGCGTGGTGCAACTCGAGGAAGAGCGAGCGGATGACGTTGTTGATTCCTGGGCACAGCCCGCCGCAGGTCACGATGCCCGCTCGCACCTCGCCCGGCGCGAAGAACAGCTTCGCCCGCGGTCCCGCGAGCTCGAAGCCCTCCTCGACGGGTGCCGGCGCGCCGCGCGGGCGCAGGAGCGAGGCGGGCACGCGCAGGTCGTCGCGCACGTGCTGGCGCAGCGGAGAATCGAAACGGGGTTCGCCGAGGGTGGTGATGGTCATGGCGGAAGACGCGCCGTCACTCTGGCGCACGCGGTGCCCTCGTTTCGAGCACAACGTGCGGGGGTCCAGCCCCTGCTAAGTTGCAGTTGGCGAGCGTCGTTCGGGGAACTAGCTTCTGCGTCGATGCGCGTTCTGCTTCTCACCATCGGCAACACTTCGCTGGCCGGCGGCATCATCGATCTGGGCCGGCTCGAGCGCCGTTTCCGCACGCCCGTCGCCGACGTGAAGACCGGGGTGAAGCTGCGCCGGTTCGTCGGCGCGGAGGCGCGCGGCGCTTTCGATCGCGTCGCGCTCTGCTCCGTCGTGCCCGAGCTCACACTGCCGCTCTGCGCCGCCGCGAAACACGCCACCGGGCTCGCCCCGCGCGTGCTGCGCGCCGAGAGCGCGCACGGGCTCACCATCGGCTACAAACGCCCGCGCGAACTCGGAGCCGACCGCGTGGCCGCGGCGCTCGGGGCGCACACGAGTTTCCCGGGCCGCGACCGGATCGTGATCGATTTCGGCACCGCCACGACCGTCACCGCCGTGACCGCGACCGGTGTCGTCGCCGGCGGCGCGATTTTGCCGGGCTTCGGCCTCTGGGGCGAAATGCTCGCCACGCGCACGGCCCAGCTTCCGAAGGTCGGTGGCGCGGCACCGCAAAGCGCAGTCGGCCGCAGCCCGCACGAGGCGATCGCCGCCGGGCTGCATTTCGGCCATGTGGGCGCGGTGCGCGAACTCGTCGGCCGGATCTCGCAGGAAATCTACGGGCGGAAACGCCCGCTCGTCCTCGCCACGGGTGGAAACGCCGCCAGATTTTCGCGCGATAATCTCTTTGCCGAGCTCGTGCCCGATCTGATTCTCCTCGGCCTTCACGCCTTCGCCTATGCTTAGGACTTTCCTCCGCGCCAAGCTCCACCGCGCCGTCGTCACCTCGGCCGATCCCGATTACGAGGGTTCGATCTCGATCGACCGCGCGCTTTGTCGCGAGGCCGGTCTGCTCGAGTTCGAGCAGGTCGACATCTACGACATCAACAACGGCGCGCGTTTCACGACCTACGTGATCTACGGCGAGCCCGGCCAGATCCAGATCAACGGCGCCGCCGCGCGCCTGGTCGATGTCGGCGATCGCGTGATCATCTGCGCGTACCTCGGACTCGAGCCGAAGGAAGTGCCGCTACACTCCGCGCGCATCGTGCAGGTGGGACCGTCCAATCAGGTCGTCTCGGTCCACACCAACTCCGTCCGCGAGCCGTAAGTTGGCCACGCGCCCTCGGAGGCGTTCCAGTCTGTCTCCTTCGTGGGTTGCTCGCGCGAGCCGCTTCCCATCGCACTGCGCGAAGCTCCGTCAGCGCCGCTCTCACGAGCGGCGCCACCGGATCGAGATTCAGCTCGCGGCGCGTGGTCCGGCCGCGAGGCGCTTTGCGATCTCGCCGTCGAAGTGGATCGTCTGCGTCGGGAACGCCATCGAGAGACCGCGGGCCTCGATCGCGCGCATGTAGGCGAGATTGAGGCGCTGCCGCAGCACCATGTGTTTCGCGAAGTCGGGATCCTTCACATTGAAGGCGATCCAGATGTCCATGGAGGAGCTGTTGAAATCGCGGAAGTAGACGTGGATCGATGCTGGATCGATCTCGGGCTCGGCCTGCAGCATCCGCCGCAGCTCGGCCACGAGCTCCTCCATCTGCGCGGCCGTCGTAGCGTACGTGAGCCCAAGCACCTGCTCGACGCGTCGGCCGTTGAAACGCGAGAGGTTGACGATGTTCTCGCCGGCCACGGCTTTGTTCGGAATCACGACCAAGCTGCGGTCGACCTTGCGGATGCGCGTCGAGCGCAGGCCGATGTCCTCCACCGTGCCGGTGTTCCCGCCGATCTGCACGGTCTCGCCGACCTTGAACGGCTGGTCGATCGCGACGACCACCGAGCCGAAGACGTTGGCGATGGTGTCCTGCGCCGCGAGGGCGAAGGCCAAACCGCCGATACCGAGACCAGCGAGGAACGCCTTCACATCCGCGCCGAGGCTCTGCGCGATCAGCAACACGCCGAAGATCACGAAGAGCACGATGAGCGTCTTCTTGATCCACGGCATGAACGCCGCGATGCCCATCTGCCGCTGGGTCGCGACTTCCTGCGCGTGGTCGAGGATCGCGCCGAACGCCCGCAACAGGCCCCAGAGGATCACGACGGAAAACGCCACCGTCGACACGTACCGCACGGTGATGTCGCTCGTCTCCGAAAGTTTCAGCACCTTGAGCGCCGCCACGGCGCCCGCGACTGAGATCAACGTCGCCACCGGGCCCTCGAGTGCGCCGAAGAGTTTGTCGTCGAGCGTCGTCTCCGTCTTCGACGCTAGGCGCTTGAGCAGGCCGAACAGGATCGTCGTCACCACGTGGCGCAGGAGAAACGCGCCCACGAGAAACAGCGCCGCGATGATGTAGTGCGTCGCGGTGTTGCCGCTGCTCTTCACGTCGAACAGCGAGAGCACCACGTCGACCATGTGCTCGAGGAAGTCCGGAGGGCGCGGCACGTTGTCGGTCGCGACGGCCGCGGCGGCGGCCTGGTTCGTCAGCACCGCCTGATCGGTGGCGGCGGGATTCGTCGCACTCGGCGACGCGGCCGGAGCACTCTCCTGCGCCAACGACCAGACCGCGGAGACTGCGATCAAACCAACGGCAAGGATACGGCGGACAAGCTTCATGGGAGCGGCGATGACACGAGCCGACTCCCCGCTGTCAATCCCGCCGCCGCGAAACGGCTCCGCGCGTTCACGAGAAACAAAAACCCGCCGGACGCGCTCGGCGCCCGGCGGGGTTACCCCAAACAAACCTGCACACAGAGTGATCGGGCGCCCCCTTGCGCCCCGGGCCGCGGGATCAGCTGATCGCGATCTTCCGCGGCTTGATCGATTCGGACTTCGGCAACGTGACCCGCAGCACGCCGTCGCGAAGCTCGGCGTTCACCTTTTCGGCGTCGAACGTGTTGTCGTGCGACAGCGTGAGGCTGAAGTCGGCCAGCGGCGTCTCTCGGTAGAGCTGCGACCAGCCTTCGGGTTTCTTCCAGCTCCGGCGGCCGATGATGGTCAGCTCGCCGTCGTCGATCGTGAGCTCGAGCCCGTCCTTGGTCACGCCCGGCAGCCAGACTTCGAGGCCGAAGGCGTCCGGGTTTTCTTTGATCTCGTAGCGTGGAGTGACGGTCGGCGCCGGAGCGACGGTGCCGGCGGATTGCGCTTGGTTGCGGTGGGAAAGAAGGGTGTTGAAGAACGTCATGGTGATTCCTCCTGAGAGAGTGCTTTCAGTTTCGGGTTTCTAGTTTCGGGTAGCAGAGCGAGGCGGGCGCAGAGCGGGACCCCAATGCTGCTTGGTGATCGGGACCAGATCCGCTCCGGTTCCCGCACCTCGCTGTGGTTATTTCACTTCGACGCTGACCTTGCGGGGCTTGGCCTCTTCGCGTTTCGGGAGCGTCACGGTGAGCACGCCGTTTTCGTAGGCGGCGGAGACCTTGTCGGCCTGCACGCTTTCGGGGATGGCGATCGAGCGGGAAAATTCCACCGCTTCGGTCTCCTTCCCGTCGGCACCGAAGGTCTGGCGCGAGCCGGAGATCGTCAGATAGTCGTCGACCATCTCGACGGAGATCGCCTTGCGGTCGACACCCGGCAATTCGGCGCGCACGTACGTGTTGTCCTTGTCCTCGTAGAGATCGACGGCGAAGCGGCCGCCGACTCCCGCGCCGAGTTCCGGCGCCAGCGTGAACATGTCGCCGACGGCGCTGTTGAACAGACGGTCGAACTCGCGCTCGAACGCGACCAACGGATTACGGCCGGCGTAGCCCGCGAAGGGCGTGAGAGCGGAGGCGGTGGGTTGGTGATAGCGAACGATCTTCATGGCGGTTTCCTTTCTGTCTCGGGTTTCGAGTTTTCGTAAGTTTGGTTGCTGAACTGCCCGCCGAGGTTGCACACGCGGTGCCGGCTTCGTGCCGCGCACTACTCGCTCACCATCAACCACCTCACAGCGCGGCACTCTCGCCGCGTTGCGCCATGCTGTCCACGTGTGGCATTTCGCCCCGGGAATTTCCGTCGCGGTCGCCCCACCTGCCGCCGCCGGCAGGAACGCCGCCGGTCTGCATTGGGCTCGGTGGAACAACCGCCGCGGCAAACTACCGCCGCCCCGCCGACTCCGCCGTTGCCAACGCCGCCCCGCCGCGCTTCCTCGCAACGATGCCCTTCGACTTCGACCGCGTCATCGACCGCCGGCACACCGGCAGCGAAAAATGGGAACGTTACGCCGGCCGCGACGTGCTTCCGATGTGGGTGGCCGACATGGATTTCGCCTCGCCGCCCTGCGTGCTCGAAGCGCTGCACCGCCGCATCGATCACGGCGTGTTTGGCTACACGCTGCCGCCGCGCGCCGCGATCGAGGCCATCGTCGCCTATCTCGCGCGGACCTACAATTGGGTGGTCGATCCCGACTGGATCGTCTTCACGCCCGGCGTGAACCGTGGGATGAACCTCGTCTGCCGCGCCATCGGCGAGCGCGGCGATGCCGTGCTCGTGCCCACGCCGGTCTACCCGCCGTTCTTCGGCGCCGTCGCCAATTCCCAACGCCGCCTCATCGACGTGCCGCTCGCGCGCCGCGCCGGCGAGCGCTGGGAACTCGACTTCGAGGCTCTCGCCGAGCGCACCCCGGCCGACGCCCGACTCCTGCTCCTCTGCCACCCGCACAACCCCGTCGGCCGCGCCTGGACCCGCGAGGAACTCGAGCGCCTCGCCGCCTTCTGCCTCGAACGCGACCTCTGGCTCTGCTCCGACGAGATCCACGCCGGGCTCGAGTTCGACGGCCGGCGGCACATCCCCGCCGCCACGCTCTCGCCCGAGCTCGCCGCGCGCACCATCACGCTCCAAGCCCCGAGCAAGACCTTCAATCTCCCCGGCCTCGGCCTCGCCTTCGCCATCGTGCCCGATGCCGACATCCGCAAACGCATGCTCGGCGCGCGCGCCGGCCTCGTGCCGCCCGACCTCTCACCGCTCGCCTACGCCGCCGCCGAGGCCGCCTATCGCGACGGCGAACCGTGGCGCCGCAAACTCGTCGCGTATTTGCAGGCCAACCGCGACCACCTCGCCGCCTTCATCGCGCGAGAGACACCCGAGCTGAAACTCACGCCGGTCGAAGCGACCTATCTCGCGTGGATCGATGTCACCACGCTTGGCCGACCCGAGCCGGCCAAGTTCTTCGAACAACACGGCCTCGGCCTCAACGACGGCGCCGGTTTCGGACTCCCCGGTTTCGTCCGTCTCAACTTCGGCTG
The DNA here is from genome assembly GCA_035299125.1 of Opitutaceae bacterium. GTDB lineage: Bacteria > Verrucomicrobiota > Verrucomicrobiia > Opitutales > Opitutaceae > CAJCBL01. The sequence continues at coordinate 14,790 of DATGXA010000322.1, read as the reverse complement.
CCCGCGCTCCACGCTCGAAGAAGGCCTCCGTCGCCTCCGCGCCGCCGTCGTCGCCGCGAGGAGCTGACCTCCGGTCATCCCGCCCCCGAATGTGGCGCTGCTCTCGAGAGCAGCGATTCCGCCCGTAGCGAAGTTCGCCAGAACTTCGACCGCCCGGCCCCGCCCGATAGTCTCGGCGACGTTCACCACAGCGCGATCTCGGCCGCGGCGCCACGCTCCCTCCACCTCCCGTCGCATCCCGCTCACAGCGCCTTGTAGTAGATCGCGTTCTTCGTCGGTGTGCCGTCGGGATCGAGCGCGTAACCGGGAATCCCGCCGACGTAGGTGTAGCCGAGTTTGTCGTAGAACGCCCGCGCGCCGCCCGCTCCCTCGCTCGTGTCGAGGAACAGCAGCGTCACGCCGCGCTCCCGTGCCCGAGTCTCCACCGCTTCCATCAACTGCGTGCCGAGATCGCGCCCGCGCAGCGCCGGGAGCACCATCAACTTTTGCACCTCGGCGCGATGGCGGCCGTTGCTCCGGCTCTCGAGCGCGAGCTGCACGCTGCCGCCGATCGCCCCGCGCTCGTCGCGAGCGACGAGCAGGAGTTTCGCACCGGCGCTGATGGAGCCGAAGACGTTGCTCCAGTACGTCTCCGCTTCAGCCGCGTCGATGTCGGCGAGGAAACCAATCGAAGCCCCGCCGCGCACACAGGCGCACAGCAGCGCCCCAAGTTGCGCGCGATCGCCCGCACCGGCCGGCACAGCAAACGACTCGATGTGAAATGTCATGGGCGAATTATGCCCGCCGCGGCTTGTCGGGTCCAATGCCGGTTCGCTACCGTACCGGTCACCGCCCGGCATCCATGGAGCTCCGCCACCTGCGCTCGTTTCTCGTCGCCGCCGAACTCGAACACTTCGGCCGGGCCGCGCAGCGTCTCCACATCGTCCAGCCGGCCTTGAGCCGACAGATTCGAGAGCTGGAGGCCGAACTGCGCGTCGCGCTCTTCGAACGCCTCCCGCGCGGTGTGTGCCTCACCGCCGCCGGCCGCGCCTTTGGCGACGATGCCCGTATCCTGCTCGCCGACGCCGATCGCGCGGCGGAACACGCACGCCAAGTGGCCGCGGGCCTCGTCGGCGCGCTCGCGGTGGGCTTCGTCGACACCGCCGTGCACGCACCGGCGCTGCCGCGATTGCTCGACGCCTTCCGTCGCACGCATCCCACGGTGCGCCTCGCGCTGCGCGAGCAAACCTCGCTCGAGCAGGCAGAGTTGTTGCGCCGTGGCGCCCTCGATATCGGTTTCGTGTACCACCGGCCGGCGCCACCGCCGCGCTTCGGTCACCATCGCCTCCTGACTGAGCGGATCGTGCTCGCTGTGCCGGCCAAGCATCGGCTTGCGCGGCGCCGCAGCATCCGGCTGGCGGAACTGCGCGAAGAAGCGTTCGTGTGGATTCCCGAATCGCTGAGCCCGGCCTACTCCGATCTGGTCTACCGCGCTTGCGCCGCGAGCGGTTTCCGGCCGCGCGTCGTGCAGGAAGGAGACTCCGAGGGCGCGCTGCTCGCGATGGTCGCGGCCGGCGCGGGGCTCACATTCTGTCTCCGCTCCGCGCGCTACCGCCTTCCCCCAGAAGTCGTCCTCGTGGCACTTCCCGAGATGACGACCCCGGTTCACCTCGGAGCCGTTTGGCGCGAGGACAACACGAATCCCACGCTGCCGTCTTTTCTCGAACAGCTCCGCGCAAAATTCCCGGATAGCGGCAGCCCATCGCATTGATCGGGCCCGCGCTCCACTCCATCGAAAATCGGCAATCCAGAACCGAGAATCCGCCATGCTCTCCCTCGCCACCGACCCGCGCATCGTCCTCACCCTCGACGCCGGCGGCTCCAGCTTCCGCTTCTCCGCCCGCCGCGGCCGCGCGCGCATCACCGAGACCATCACACTGCCGACCAACGGCGACGAGCTGCCGCGTTGCCTGGCCAACCTCATCGATGGCTTCACCCGCGTGCGCGCGCTTTGCGCCGAAGCGCCGGTGGCGATCAGCTTCGCGTTTCCCGGGCCCGCCGATTACACCACCGGCATCATCGGCGACCTCACGAACCTGCCCGCCTTCCGCGGCGGCGTAGCGCTCGGACCGATGCTCGCGGCGAAGTTCAACCTGCCCGTCTTCATCAACAACGACGGCGATCTCTTCGCCTACGGCGAGGCGATGGCTGGCTTCCTGCCGTGGGTGAACGACCAACTCGCGCAGGCCGGCAGCCCGCGGCGTTTCGAGAACCTCGTCGGCGTCACGCTCGGCACCGGCTTCGGCGGCGGCATCGTGCGCCGCGGCGAGCTTCTCGGCGGCGACAACTCCATGGCCGCCGAGATCTGCATGCTGCGCAACAAACGCGACCCGCAGTGGAACGCCGAGGAGGGCGCCAGCATCCGCGCCGTACGCCGCGCCTACGCGGAGCGCGCGGGCCTCGCGTTTGCCGACGCCCCGAATCCGCGCGAGATCGAGGAGATCGCGCTTGGGAAACGTCCCGGCGATCGCGCCGCCGCCGCGGAGTCCTACCGCAGGCTGGGTGAAGTCGTCGGCGATGCTCTCGCGCAGACGCTCACGCTTGTCGACGGCCTCGCCGTGATCGGAGGCGGACTCTCCGCGGCTGGCCCGCTCTACCTGCCCGCACTCGTCGCGGAGTTGAACGGCACCTACGCCACGCCCGCCGGCGGCACGCGCCGCCGCCTCGTCCAGCAGGCCTTCAACCTGGAGGACGCCGAGCAACGCGCCACCTTCCTCCGCGGCGCCACACACGAGATCGAGGTCCCCGGCACCGACCGCCGCATCGCCTACGATCCGCTCGCCCGCATCGGCGTCGGTGTGTCGCGCCTCGGTACCAGCGAAGCCATCGCCCTCGGCGCCCACGCCTACGCGCTCCAACAGCTCGACCGGCACTGACCGCTGACCGATCGCTCGCCCCGCAGGGGCGTCGCCCGTCGACGCCCGTTGCACGGAGTTCACGCGCCGCTCACTTCGAGCGGACCACCCGATAGATCGCGTAGCTCCGGGGCGCGAGATCGAGGCGGAGGCGGCCGGACTCGCTGCGGATCTCGGCCGCACGGCCGGCGAGAAGTTCGAAGCCGTCGTGCGCGACAGTGAAATCGAACTCCGCCGAGACGGCGCGATCCGCGGGATTGAACGCGACGAGCAACACCGCGGAGCCGCTGGCCCGCGTGAAGACGAAGGGGTACGTGTGCGGCTGCGCGTACAGCGGCACGAACTCCGCGTAGGCGGCGAGCGCCGGCTCGGTATGCTTGAGGTGCGTGAGCCGTCGCGTGCGGTTAAGCAGCGAATCCGGATCGTCCTCCTGCGCGGCAACGGTCGGCGCGTCGGGCGCGGCGTCGACGGGGAGGTAGAGCTTCTCCGGCGCGGCGGAGGAGAAGCCGAGGTTGGCGCCGGGCGCCCACTGCATCGGCGTGCGCGCACCGGCGCGGGGCTTGTACGCGCCCTCGACCTGCGGGAGGTCGTGGAGCTGCCGCATGCCGATCTCGGTCCCGTAGTAGAGAAACGGAACTCCCGGCATCGTGAGGCCGAACGCGGTGAGCATCTCCAGCTCGTCGACGGTGCGGTTGTTGCCCACCCGCGCGATGTCGTGGTTGCCGATCGGCAGGCAGGTGTAGCCGTGGGCGCGCGAGGCGAGATAGCCAGGCAGATAGCTCCGAAGAAACGCGTCGACATCGCCCAATCCCTCGCGGTCGAAGAAGCTGTGGCCCTCGCTCATGCCGTTGAGGATGCGCCAGCTCTCCTTCTGGTAGAGGTCGTTGAACCCGTCGGCCCAGTGGAAGAACGCCGCATGGAAGGCGCCGTCGAGCGCGCTCTCCGGGTCCGACCATTCCGCGACGGTGAACGCCTGCGGGTAATCGCGGTCGAGGATCTGCCGCACTTCGCGCCAGTAGCCGAGCGTGTCGGGGTCGACGCGCCGGTCGCTCTCGCCCTTGACCATGGCGTTGGCCATGTCGGCGCGGAAACCGTCGGCGCCGAGGTCCATCCAGAAACGCATGACGTGCTGCATCTCGGCGCGCAGGGCGCGCACGTCGGGGTGGCGCGGGGAGAGCTGCCAGGGTTTGGCAGGATCGGGATCGACGAAGCCGTAGTTCAGCGCCGGCTGGCACCAGAAGAAGTTGCTCAGGAAGTTTCCGTTGCGCCGACCGTAACCGTGCACCCAGCGCGCTCCCGGCTCGAGTTTCCAGGCGTTGTCAGTCCAAACGTACCAGTTCGTATGCGGCCCCGGCCGGCCGCTGGCAGACTCCACGAACCACGGGTGGTCGATCGCCGTGTAGGTGATGACGTAGTCGAAGAGGACCTTCAACCCGCGGCGGTGCGCCTCGGCGAAGAGGCGGCGGGCGTCGTCGTTGGTGCCGTAGCGCGGCGCGATCCGGTAGTAGTCGCGGATGTCGTAGCCCGCGTCGTTGAAGGGCGAGTCGAAGAACGGGTTGATCCAGATCGCGTCGGCGCCGAGGGAGCGGATGTAGTCGAGCTTGGCGGTGATTCCGGGAAGATCGCCGACGCCATCGCCGTTGGAGTCGTGGAACGTCTGCGGGTAGATCTGGTAGACAACCGCGCGGTGCACCCAATCTGGCGCCGGCGGCACGACATCGCGTCCGGTGATCGCCGGAGTCCCGCCGCGGACGGAACCGGCGAACACGAAACCGGAAATGAGAAAGCAGAGAAACGCAGGAGTGGACATGGCGGTCTCGGGGAACGAGGAAACGCGGCACATCGATCACGGAGAATCCCGCGGCGACGCCGGTGCGCATCAGAAACGTTGCGGCGGTCGGCGCGGTCAATCCGAACCCGGCGGGCACCCCGGTGCGATGCGCAGATAACACATGCACCCGCCCCGCGCGGCGGAGTGTGCGGCTATTTCCGGTACACTTCGGGCAGCGCCGCCAGCGCGAGCAACGGCTCGAGCAGGGCTTTCATGCGCGCGGTGACCGTCGGGTCGGAAAACGACCCCAGCTCCGCATAGATCAGCTCCTGCGCCTCGAGCTTCACGTTGGCGCCCATCGCTCGCGACGACCAGTTGGCCAGCAGTCCCGCGCGAATCTCCGGGAGGAGCGCGGCGCAGACGAAATCTGGATCGCTCGTCTTGAGCACGAAGCGTTCGTCGAAGGCGGGATCGCCGACCTTCACATCCTGCATGCCGAGTTTCACGCCGAGCGCGGTGAGGAAGTTCTGCGTGCCGAGTTGCAGGATGAGCCCGTGCGAGTTGTCGCAAGCGATCGCCAACGCCTGCCACGTCTGCCGGTGTTTTCCGCTGCCGGTGGTGTAGGAGTGGAACCGGATCGCTCGGCCGCCGAAGCGGCCGCTCGCCGTGGGTACTTGCGGGAGCACTCCGAGCACCAGCGGTTTCTCCTCAAGGTGCAGCCCCAGTTCTCGCGCGAGCGCTGCGAGGTTCTCCTTGGCCTTCTCCGCCTGACGTCGGCCGAGTGCAAACGCGGCGAAGACGATCAACCCGCAGAAACCAATGAAGAACGCGAAGCCGAGGATGCCGCTCATGGGCGTAGCTCAGCGTGCCGTGCCGGAAGCGTCAACACAGGCTCGGCGCCGGGCCATCCCTTCGCGCGGCAGGTCCGGTGCCGAGCCCTGCGATGGCAAGCCGGTTCGCCGGCAACAAAAAGGCCGCCCGGCAACCGGACGGCCCGTAGGAATCACGAATGCCGCGCCGCTTACTCGCCGCTCTTGCGCGAGCGGCCGCTGGAGCGGCCGCCGCCGGACTTGCGCGCCGGCTTGGCCTTCGCGTTGAGCCAGAGTTCGTCCTTCGCGTTGCGGTTGAACCAGAAGATCTCGCCGGCGTGCTCGGCGAACACCGGTTTGCTGTCCTCGCTCTCCGGCACTTCGAGCCCGGCTTTCACGAGCGCTTCGACGAGGTCGGCCTGCGACACACCGAGCGACTCGGCGACCGCGCCGGGCGCCGCGCTGAACGATGCGCTGCGCTTGTTCTTCGTGAAGTGCGGGCGGATGCGCGCGAAGACCGAGTTGTCGTCGCTCGGAGCCGGAGTTGCCGACTCGGTCTCTGCGGCCAACGTCGCCTCGGCGACGGGCTCGGCGGCGGGCGTCTCACCCACCGGCTCGAGCGCGACGGGAGCCGGCTCCGCGGACACCTGCGCGGCCGGGGCAGCCGGCACGGCGGAATCCGCGTGTTCGGGCGCGGCACTCGGCGCAGTCTCGGTGCCCTCGCCCTCGTCGGCGGCGCCGGGTTGTTCGCCGGCGCGTTTTTCGCGGGCGTTGATCCAGATCTGACCGCCCTGGCCGCGATTGAGCCAGTAGAGGAAGCCGTTGAGCTCGACGAAAACGGGCTTCGCCTGCGGGTCCTCGGTGAGCGTGATGCCGAGCTTGGCAAACGCCTCCATCAGCTCCGGTTCCTGGTGACGCAGCGCACGCGACAGGTAGCTCGTGCTGCCGGACCAGCCGCGACCGCGACGGTTGCGGCGCATCATCGGGCGGAGCTTGGCGAGCAACGTCTCGCCTTCGGGGAGCGGCGCGGGCTGGCCGTTTTCGCGGGGCGGCTGCGGCTCGCGGCGCTGCTGCTGTTGCTCATGGCGCGGCTGTTCGCGGCGGGGTTGCTCGCGACGCGGCTCACGCTCCGGGGCGACGGTTTCGCCGGACTCCGCGCGGGCGGCCTCGGCGGCGATGGCCTCACCCGCGGCGGGCGCGACCGGGATCTCGTCCTGCGGTGCGGGTTCCTCGGCGCGCGGTTCCGGGCGCTGGCGCTCGGCGCGCGGCGCGGGTTTGGCCGACGGCGGTTTCGGGCCGCAGTTGAGCCAGATCTCGCCGCGCTGGTTTTTGTTCAGCCAGAAATACTCGTCGTCGTGCTGCAACGCGGGAGGAGCGACCAGCGGGTCATCCTGCACGGCGAGTCCGATCTCGCCCAGCGCGCCGAGCAGGTCGTTCTCGTCCTGTTCGAGCTTGCGGGCGAGAAACGCGACCGAGCCCACGCTGCCGGGCCCGCGCTGGCTGCGCTTCATCTGCGGGCGCAGCAGGTCGAGCAGGTCCTCGCGATCCGCCTCCGGGTCGCTGACGTCCTCCTCCTTGTCGGTGAGAAACTCGAGTTCCTCCTTGAGCGTCTCGCGCCAAGCCTCGCGCTCCTTCGCCTCCTCGGTCACGCGCTCGATGCGGGCGGCTTCCTGCGCCGCGGGCATCTCGTCGGGTTTCCAGTCGCGGAGGATCGGGCGGCGGGCGAGGCCCGTGAACAGCAGCGGATTATCCGGCGCCGTGTGCCAATTGATGATTTCCCACTGCTGCTGTCCCAATTCGTTCAGGTGCTGCTCCAGCGCGGCCATCGTGGCCATGCCATGCTTGCCACTGGAGATCACCTTGTATTCCCAATTTGCCATAAGGTGTGCCCCGTGTACCCGGGCCCGCGGACATTGGCCAAACGAAAATGGCCGAGGCGGCGATTCTCGGTGTTGCCACGCCTCGCACCGGCCCAACGCGAAAGCGCGACCGCGCGGCGGGCGGGTCAGTGCAGCCAGCGTTCGACCGCCAGAATCCGCGCACCGACGTCGCCCGCTTCGCTCTCGTCGCTCGCCGCGGCCATGCCTTGTCCGGGCGGAGGGAGGTCGCGGATCAACTCCACCGCGGAGCTGCGCGCCCGGGCGAGCAACGCCGTCATCGCCGCCTGCGGCGCGGGCGCGCGGGCCGGTTCGAACTGGAACTCGATCGGCGCGACCACATCCGAGCCGAAGCTCCAGCGGCGCAGGATCAGGCCGGCGACTTGGGCGTGGTTCATGCCGATGAGCCGTTGCTCCTGCCGCGTGATCGGGCTCGCGGGAAACTCGCGCAGCAACGTGCCGGGGTCGCCCACCGCCCGCAGATGCCGGTCGATCAGCACCATCCCGAGCGAGTGGAGCAGGCCCGCCGTGTAGGCCACGCATTCGTCGAGCCCCTGCGCCAAGGCGCGCGTTTCCATCAGCAACGCGCACGCGAGCGAGCGGCGCCAGTACTCCGCCGGACCGAGGCCGTAGATCCGCAGCGGTGTGTTCAGGTAACGGCTGAGCGCGAACGCGGCCGTGACCCGGTACGCTTCGCGCAGGCCGAGCAGCGCCACCGCCTCCTCGAGACTGTTGAGGTCGCGCGAACGCCCGTAGTACGCGCTCGCGGCCGCGTGCATCACGCGCGTCGCCAACGACGGATCGAAACGGATGAGCTCCACGACATCGGCGACGTTGGCGTCGTCGCTCAGCAGCAGCATCTGCAAACGCGGCAACACCGCGGCGGCCACCGGCAATTCCAGCAGGTAGGCATCCAGATCGGCGGGCCTGAGCAGAGGAAGACTCACACGATCACCATCGCGCAGCCCGCGCGGAAACTGAAGCAAACCCGGCGCGGAAAAATCCCCCTTCCCGCCGGGCGCGAACTCCCCATCTCCCCGAGGCGCCCGCGCCCGCCAAACCATCGCCCCGCGAGCGGCGAACGGGCCGGCGCGCGACGCCGGCGGGAAACCCTGGGCCCCCGCCATCGATCCGCCCGCGCCGCGGGGCCCCAGTCCGCGCGGCGGAACACCCCGGAAAAGACCGCACCGCCGGCTCCCGCGCGCAGCGGCGAGGCGGGCGAGAGGGCATTTGTCCAGCCGGCGCTCAATATCCACGTTTCGTTTACAAATCGAGCACGGGCAGGGATAATGTCCTTGCCGCTGCGGCCCCTTCGGCGTTCCCTTCCGCCACTGCGCCGGGGGCCGAACCGCGACGCAGTTCGCATCCCATGCTTACCCCTTTGGCCAATGATGCACCCGGTGCCGCGCGGTCCTGCGGCGACGACGAGGGAGGAGTCCGGGCGTTCGCCCGGTTGGCCTTGTAGCCGCGCGGGGCGTGCGCGGCGTCGCGAGGGAATTTCCGGTCAGTTGAAACCTCAACCTTCCACCCCGAACCAGGAGAAGTTCCCATGAAGGAATACGCAGCGCACGAGATCCGAAATTTCGCGGTCGTCGGCCACTCTGGGGCCGGCAAAACAATGCTCTGCGAAGCCATGCTGGCTTGCAGCGGCGCGATCCCCAAGGTCGGTAGCATCGCCCAGAAGACCACGGTCTCCGACTACCACACCGGCGAACACGAGCACCTGATGTCGCTCCACACGACGTGCCTGCACACCGAGTGGCTCGGCAAGAAGCTCAACATCCTCGACTGCCCCGGCTACGCCGATTTCGCCGCCGACGGCCTCGGTGCCCTGCGCGTGGGCGATTTCGCACTCATCGCGATCCACGGCGTGCACGGCATTCAGGTCGGCACCGACCAGGCGTGGGACTACGCGACGAAGTTCGGCCTGCCAAAGATGATCGTCGTGAACGCGCTCGATAAGGAAAACACGCGCTTCGACGCGATCGTCGAGGAGGCACGAGCGCATTTCGGCCCGAAGGTTTTCCCGCTCAGCCTCCCGCTCAACGCCGGCCCGTATTTCGACCGCCTGCTCGATGTGATGCGCAGCGAAGTCGTGACCTACGCGCGCGACGGCTCGGGCAAGTTTAAGGAGGAGGCGGTCTCCGGACCGCTCGCCGAGAAGGTTCGCGAGCTCCACAAACAACTCATCGAGCTCATCGCCGAGAGCGACGACACGCTCATGGCGAAGTTCTTCGACGAGGGCGGCACTCTCACCGAGGACGAGCTCCGCGCCGGCATCCACGCCGCCATCCAGTCGGGCAACCTCGTCCCGCTTTTCGCCGCCTCCGCCGAAGCCGACGTCGGCATCGCCCGGCTCCTCGACATCGTCGCGAAGTACGGCTCCTCCCCCATCGATCGCGCCAAGGTCGCCGCCCGCGACGCCGCCGGTGCCGAGACCGAGGTGAAGCTCGATCGGCCCGAGACGGTCATCCACGTTTTCAAGACGCTCGTCGAACAGCACGTGGGCGAGCTCTCGTTCTTCCGCGTCTATTCCGGCACGGTCACCGGCAACATGGAGCTCTACAACGCCTCGCGAAAGACCAGCGAGCGGCTCGGCCAGCTCCAGATCGCCAACGGCAAAACCCGCACGCCCGTCCCGAAGCTCGGTCCGGGCGACATCGGTTGCGTGCTCAAACTCAAGGATACGCACACCGGCAACACGCTCTGCTCGCCCGGCCTCGCCGTCGAGCTGCCGAAGATCGATTTCCCCAAGCCCAAGGTCCACGCCGCCATCGTGCTGAAGGTCCGCGGAGAGGAGGACAAACTCGCGACCGGCCTCAACACCCTGCACGAGGAGGATCCCACGTTCACCCACCGCTACGATCCCGAGATCCGCCAACACATCCTCTCGGGGCAGGGCGACATGCACCTCCAGGTCGTGGCCGAGCGGCTCAAGCGGCGTTTCAATGTCGCGATCGATCTCGTCGAGCCGCGTATCCCGTACCGCGAGACGATTCGCGGCAAGGGAGAGTCGAAATACCGCCACAAGAAACAGACGGGCGGCTCCGGCCAGTTCGCCGAGGTATGGATGCGCATCGAGCCGAAGCCGCGCGACAGCGGGGTCGAGTTCACCGAGTCGCTCGTCGGCCAGAACGTCGACCGCGTCTTCGTGCCCTCCGTCGAGAAGGGTGTGAAGACCGCGTGCGGCGAGGGCATCCTCGCGCACTTCCACGTGACCGACGTGAAGGTGGAGTTCTACGACGGCAAGATGCACCCCGTGGACTCGAACGACGTGTCGTTCCAGGTCGCCGGCTACTGGGCTTTCAAAGAGGCGTTCGCCGCCGCGCGCCCCTGCCTCATCGAGCCGATCTACAACGTCGAGGTGCAGGTGCCCGAGGAGTTCATCGGTGCGATCATGGGCGACATCTCAAGCCGCCGCGGCAAGATCCTCGGCGTCGACGGCGACGGTGCGTTCCAGATCGTGAAGGCCGTGATCCCGCAGAAGGAGCTCGCGAAATACTCCACCGTGCTCCGCGCGCTCACCGGCGGCCGCGCCAACCACACCGAAAGCTTCGCCTATTACCAGGAGATGCCGGCCGAGTTCGAGAAGACCGTCATCGAGGAGCGCAAGAGACAACACGCCGCCGAGCACGGCGGTCACTGAGCCTTTCCGCCGGTTTGCACCACCCGGGCGCCGTCTCCGCACGGCGCCCGTTGCGCTTCATGCCTTCGTGCCACACTCCATGCCAATATCCCGCCACTTCCCGCTGCTCGTCGGCGCACTCGTTCTCACCGCGCTATCCGCGCCACTCGGCGCCGAAACGACCAAGATCGAGCCGTTGGACAAAACCACGGTCGCCGTCACCGACCTCACGGAAGCCGGCCGCGCGCTGCCGATCCCCTCGCCCGCGCAACCCGTGTACTACATGGGGCTGAATGCCGGCTACCGCGTCTTCTCCGGCAACACCATCGCCGGTGACCCGCCGCCGGAGTCGAAGACGATGCTCCGCACCATCACCCGCGTGCTGGCCGACCAAGGCTTCCGCGCCGCCGACGCGCAGCACCCCGCCACCCAGCTCATCGTCTGCTCCTGGGGCCACTTCGGCGCCAACGGCGGCAACTTCACCAGCCCCGGGGCCAGTATTCATTTCTTGGGCGGCGACAAGATGCCGCACGTGATCGAGGAGACCACGATCCCGGGCCACCTCGGGCCCGAGGTCTTCCTCCGCGGTTTCCGCAGCGCCGAAGCCGATCTCGTTCTGGCGCTCTCGCAAGAGGACCTCTACGTGGTGCTGCTGCGCGCGTACGACCTCGCCGCAGCAAACGCCGGCCGCATCGTGCAACTCTGGGAGACACGCATTGCGTGCTCGACGCGCGGCGTTTCGTTGGCCGATGCGTTGCCGCGCATCGTCGTTTCCGGTCAGCACGTCATCGGCCGGGAAACCGAGCAGCCCATGGTCGCGAACGTCGCCCGTACCCGCCAGGCGTGGGTCGAGGTCGGCGAGTCGACGGTCGTCGAGTACATCGATCTCGCCGATCTCGTGAAAGCCAAGGAGGCCGCGCGCGCCAAGTCCGTCGAGCAGGAACCATCGCCGACAACACCGGACGTGCCTGCCCACCCCTGATTCGTGTCCGCCGGTCGCCGGTTACCGCACGGCCGGATGCGTCGCCAGCTTTTGGAGCGCGCCGGCGAGCAGCGTCTTGCCCGGCTCCACGCGATGCCATGGCGACGCGCCGGAGGGATGCGGCAGCGGCAGCACGTCGAAACGGTGCCCGCGCCACTCGGTTGGGAAAACATGGCCGATGCGCTCGGTCAGCAGCGCGGGCGCGAGAAACTGGTTCATCGCCAGCTTGCCCACGGAGATCACGAGCTGCGGCGCGAGCAATTCGATCTCCCGCTCGAGCCAACGCGAGCAGTTGGCGATCTCGTCGTCGTCCGGCACGCGATCACCGCCCTCTGCCTTCTTCCCCGGGAAACAACGGCACACGGCGGCGAAATAAACGCGGTCGCGCGTCTCGTCTTCGGTCCAGCCGAGCGCGGCGTGGAACCACTTGAAGAGCGTCTTGCCCGCCGTCCACGCAAAGGGACGGCCGAGCACCGGCTCCTTGTCGCCCGGCGCCTGCCCGACCAGCAGCACGCGGCTGCGCACCGGCCGGCCGACCACGACCGGTTTGTGCATGCGCGGACACAGCGTGCACGCACTCAGCTTCGCGAGGTGGCGTTGGATCGGATCAACCGGCATGTCCGCGACTCCATGCGGAGCGCCGCCGCAGCGCCAGCCGGAAGCGGCGAAGCTCACCCGCGCCCAACGGTGCTTGCCGACCGATGCCTCCTCTTTCCGCCGCAAATCTCCGTCGCCGCCTTTTGGACGGGTGTAACGGATTGTATTACACTCCCCTCGTAGCCGGTTCGACGAAAGCGCGTCTCCGCATAGTCGTTCACCATGTCCCTCGCGCCCAATCCGACCGACTATCCCGCCCTCCTCGGCCTCGTCGAAGCCCTGTGGGACGCCGCCTGCGCACCCGCCCGGAAACCGGTCCGCCGCCGAGAATCCGACCTCCCCGGTTACAACTGCACTCTTCGGCCCGGCAGCAACACCCCGCTCTGGAACAGCCTTGTACGCATCACGCTCCCGTTGCTCAGGAAATACGGCACCAAAGCCCAGCTCGCACGCGTGCTCGGCCTGCCGCGGCAACGCATCAACGACTTCTTCATCGAGCGCACCGCCGCCCCAGACGCCGAGCGCACACTGCTGCTCCTCGTCTGGCTCGCCCAACGCCGCCGAGGTAAGGACCTCGGCTAGGCAGGACGATCTTGCCGCGAGGGCTGCCGCGGTGGCGCCATGGCCGGCGTCCGCGGTTCCCGGGAGTCCGATGCCGCCGCTCCACCGGAGCCGTACGCGTAGCGCACGCCATCTCCGCATGGATCGGGGCAGCTATCGGAGAGTGTAACGTATTATGTTACACTCTCCGGTGGCCGAAGCACAGCCTCGACCGCGGCCGAGGGAAAGGCGCTCAGAACAAGAACGCCAGCGGCAGGTGCAGCGCGGACAAAAGCGCGAAACGCGTCAGCCCCGCACGGCGCACGGTGCCCGCCAGCGACGAGAAATAGAGCCCCTTCGCAACCGTGTTCATCATCATCGCCACCAGAACCGCGGAGACGAGGACGCGCTCCGGCGCGGGATTGCTCTGCACCAGCGAGAGGATGAACGGATCGATGTCCGCCACGCCCACCACCGCCGCCAGCGCCAACAACGCCGACGCGCCGAAGTGCGCCTGCACGAGCTTCGTCACGACCATCAACACGACGAACAGCAGCGCGAAACCGAGCGCCGGGAGGATCTCGAACGGATTCTGCAACGACCCGACCGGCCCGCGCGCCACCGGTTCCTCGGCCGGCCGCACGAGCCAGGCGAGGAACAATCCGGCGGCGGAGAGCGCGCCGAGTTTCCACGCGAGCGCCGGCACGAACGCCTCGTTCAGGATCGCGACCAACACAAGGATACGCAGGTACATCACGCTGCTCGCCAACAACGCCGCCTGCAGCGCGTGGTGCGCCTGCTCCGGCTGCTTCTGCGCGATCCGCCCCGCCGCCACGCTCACCGCCGTGCTCGACACGATGCCGCCCGCCAGCCCCGAGAGCCACCAGCCGAATTTCGCCCCGAGCTTCTTGATCATGAAGTAGCCGGCGAATCCGACCGACGACACCATCACGACGATCAGCCAAAGCTTGTGCGGGTTGATCGCGAACTTCGTGAACGCGCGGTCCGGCACGACCGGCAGCACCAGCGCCGTCACGATCAGGAACTTCAGCACCGCGAGAAACTCCGCGCCATCGAGCTTCTCCACCAGCCCCTCGATGCGCGCCTTCTCCGACAACAACAGCGTGCCGATGATGCCGAGCGCGAGCGCCACCCATGGGTCCGCCAGCGCGGCAAGCACGCCGATCGCAAACGTCAGCAGCACGGCCGCCTCCGTCGTCCAGCCGATGCGGTTTTCGCGCAGCTTCGCGAAATATTCGAGCGCCGCCAACCCGGCGATCGCCACGAGCCCGACCGGCACCGCCGCGGTGAGCCCGACCGTGTGCAACCACGCGCAGGCGAAGCCGAAGAGGCTCACAATCGTGAACGTGCGCACACCGGCGAACACCCGGCCCTGCTTGGCGGCGCCGGAGCGTTCGCGTTCAAGGCCGATCAAAAAGCCGAGCGCCAGCGCGAGCACGAAGCGCAGTTCGGATTGAAATTCAGTGGGGAGCATGGGGCCGTGCGGCGCGACGCGCACCGCTTGCGGCGAATGTGGCCCCTCCCCGCCTGGCACTCAAGCCGCCGGCGCAGCGCGCTCGGTGCACAAAAAAGCGCGACCGCGGCCGAGCCCGCAGGCCGGCTGCCGTCACGCGAGGAAAACTGTCCCTCTAGCCTGCCATGGCGTGGCGCGCACCGAGCGCGCGCAACGTCAGC
>DATGXA010000321.1:0-13688 GCA_035299125.1 Opitutaceae bacterium | reverse complement strand
CGACCAGATCTTGCGTCCGAAGCCGATGGAGAACCGCGGCGCGTAGAGACCGCGCCAACGGGCGGCGAGGTAATGGCCGAGCTCGTGGACAAAGATGGACACCCCGAGGCAGAAAACGGCGATGAGCAGCAACCACGGTTTGGCGAGCAGCAGTTCGAGGACGTTTCCTTGCATGGGGAGCGTGGCTGGAGATCAGGCGTGGCGGAGGAGTTGTTCGGCGGTCGCGCGCGCCTGCCGGTCGCATTCGAGGACCTCGTCGAGCGAGGCAGGTTCCACGTGTGGAATACGGGCGAGCGTTTCGCCGACGACGCGGTTGATGCCGAGGAACGGCAGCCGGTGGGCGAGGAAGGCGGCGACGGCGACCTCGTTGGCGGCGTTGAAGACCGCCGGGGCGGCGCCGCCGGCGCGCATCGCCGCGCACGCGTGGCGCAGGCACGGGTAGCGGGCGTCGTCGACCGGGCGGAATTCGAGCGCGAACAGTTTCGCGAAATCGAGAGTGGGCTCGACCCCTTGGCGGCGCTCGGGAAACAGCAGCGTGTGCTGGATCGCGAAGGTCATGCTCGGTGGCGTGAGCTGGGCGAGGATGCTGCCGTCGGTGAACTCGACGAGGCCGTGCACGATGCTTTGCGGGTGGATGACCGCCTCGACCTGCTCGGCGCGCAGGCCGAAGAGCCACTGCGCCTCGATCATCTCGAGGCCTTTGTTGGCGAGCGTGGCGGAGTCGACGGTGATTTTCGGCCCCATCGACCAGTTCGGATGGCGCAACGCGTCCTCGGGCGTGACGTGGGCGAGATCGGCCGGCGAGCGGTCGCGGAAGGCGCCGCCGGAGGCGGTCACGATCATGCGGCGCACGGTGCGCGTGGGCGCGTCGGCGAGGCACTGGAAGAGGGCGTTGTGCTCGCTGTCGACGGGCAGCAGGCGCACGCCGCGCTCGCGGGCGGCGGCCATGACGAACTTGCCGGCGAGCACGAGGATTTCCTTCGAGGCGAGCGCGATGTCCTTGCCGGCGGCGATGGCGGCGAGGGTGGGTTGGAGCGCGGTCGTGCCGACGATGGCGACGAGCACGAGGTCGGCCTCGGGCAGGGTCGCGAGTTCGGTCAGTCCCGCGAGGCCGGCGTGCAACGCGGTGCCAGCGGGGAAGATGTTGTCGCGCCGTGCGGCGTCGGCCGCGGCGGTGTCGCTGAGCGCCACGTGCGGCACGCGGAAACGGCGCGCGATGGTGGCGAGTTTTTCGGTGCTTGCGCGGGCGCCGATGCCGACGAGCTCGAGGGCATCGGAGTGGGCGGCGATGACGCGCAGCGCGCTCTCGCCGATGGAGCCGGTCGCGCCGAGCAGGACGATGCGTTTGCGGGACGCCATAAAACCGGTGCGCCGCTCAGAGCCGCAGCAGATAGGCGAACAGGATGTAGGCCGCCGGCGCGGTGAGGATGATGCTGTCGGTCAGGTCGAACGCGCCGCCGATGCCCGGGACGGTGTTGCCCGAGTCCTTGATGTCGGCGCGGCGCTTGATCATCGACTCGATGAGATCGGAGACGACGCCGAGCAGCGCGATGGGCACGGCGGCGATCGCGCTCCAGAGCACGGTGAAGTTTTCCGGATACAAGCCGCGCGGGCGGAAGAGGTGCACGAGCACGGCGCCGACGACAGCCGAGATCGCGACGCCGCCGATGAGGCCCTCCCAACTCTTTTTCGGGCTGATGGTGGGCGACATCTTGTGGCGGCCGATCGCAGAGCCGACGAGCAGCGCGCCGGTGTCGCAGAACTTCACGACCGCGACGAGCCAGACGACGAGCATGAGGCCGTGGTTGGCGTTTTCGCGGAGGAAGAAGATCTCGATCAGGAAGTGGAACATGAACGGCACGTACGCGATGCCGAAGACGGTCGCCACGAGGGTGTCGAAGCGATGGGCCGGGTCGCGTTCGTAGAGCAGCCGGATGCAGCAGATGATCACGGCGGACGCCATCAACGTCGCCATGAGCGAGCCCATGAGCCCGGGGCCGGAGAGCGGATGTCCTTGGCCGAGTGTGCGCACCGCGTAGGGAGCGAGCAGCATCGCGGCGCCGAGCAGGAGGCCGAGTTTCCGGAACGGCCGGTGCCCCATTTTCTGGAGCATGCCGTAGAGTTCGTGCTGGGTGAGCACGGCGAGCAGCGTCGTGAGGATCACCGCGGCGGGGCGGCCGAATCTCCAAAGGAGGCCGATCAAGGCGAGCCAGAGGACGATGGTTGTGATGGTACGCTTGAGCACGGCGAGTGGGCGGGGAGGGCGGAGGTCAGCTCGGCGATTTCAGCTGGTCGCCGGTGGCGCCGAAACGGCGTTCGCGACGGGCGAAGTCGGCGAGGGCGGCGCGGAAATCGTCGGCGGAGAAATCGGGCCAGAGCACCGGCGTGAAGAGGAACTCCGAGTAGGCGGCCTGGAGCAGGAGGAAATTGCTGATACGCGTCTCGCCGGAGGTGCGGATGACGAGGTCCGGGTCGGGCAGGCCGGCGGTGTAGAGGTGGCGCGCGAGTTTCTCGAAAGAACACTCGGCGGGATCTTCGCGGCCGGCGGCGACTTCGCGGGCGTAGGCGGCGGCGGCATCGACGATCTCGGTGCGCGCGCCGTAGTTGAGCGCGAGCACGAGGTGGCGCTCGGTGAAGTGAGCGGTGGCTTGCAGCGCGTGCTCGAGCTCCTTGCGCACGGGCGCGGGCAACTCCTGTGTGCGGCCGATCGTGTGAAGGCGGATTTTTTGCGCGACGAGCTCCTTGGTTTCTTTCCGGAGGAAACTCTGGAGGAGGAGCATGAGCGCGTTCACCTCGGCGGCGGGGCGCTTCCAGTTCTCCGCGGAGAACGCGTAGAGCGTGAGGTAGCGCACGCCGGTGTCCTTCGCTGCCTGCAGGATCGTGCGCACGGTCTCGACGCCGCGCCGGTGCCCCTCGATCCGCGGCAGGCCGCGTTTTTTGGCCCAGCGGCCGTTGCCATCCATGATGATGGCAACGTGAGTCGGGGACGGAGCGGCGGCAGGTTTCACGCGGTGGAAAAGGGCGGGGATTGTGCGGAGCCGCCGGAGACCCGGTCAACCATCGAAACCGGGAGGAAAACCCCGCTGGAGAATGGCGTCCGCGGTTTGCGGCCGATCGTGGAAAGATAACCGGACACAGATGCCGCGGAGATATGGCGGGAGCGCATGGAGGAGCTCGGGCAAAAGGGCGGGCGCGAACAGATTGGCCCGAGCGACGCGCTGAGCGCCTGCGTCCGGCGTCCAGCTCCGGGCGGAGCGCGGCGATAATGCACTCGCGGCGGGCGCCGGCTTGCGTCGCGCGGCGGGTGTGGCTGAAAAGCGGGGATGATCTACCGCCGCTTCGGTCGCACCGAGTTGCAGATGCCCGTGTTTTCCTGCGGAGGCATGCGCTACCAGCACAAGTGGCAGGACGTGCCGCCCGGCGAGATCCCGGCCGACGGCCAAGCGAACCTTGAGGCGTGCATCGAGCGCGCGCTCGCGCTCGGCATCAACCACATCGAAACCGCCCGCGGCTACGGCACCTCCGAGATGCAGCTCGGCCGGATTCTCCCGCGGCTCCCGCGCGACAAGATGCTCGTGCAGACGAAGGTCGCGCCGTGCGCCGATGCCGCGGAGTTCCGCGCGACGTTCGAGAAGTCGATGGGCTACCTCGGACTCGAGCACGTCGACCTGTTGTCGTTGCACGGCATCAACACCCGTCAGCTCCTCGAGTGGTCGCTCCGGCCCGGCGGCTGCCTCGCCGAGGCGCGCAAGCTCCAGCGCGAGGGTCGCGTGCGGTTCATCGGGTTCTCCACGCATGCCACGACCGACATCATCGTCGAGGCGTGCGAGTCGGGGGAGTTCGACTACGTGAACCTGCATTGGTACTTCGTGAACGAGCTCAACACGCCGGCGCTTGCGGCGGCGCGGCGCCACGACATGGGCGTGTTCATCATCAGCCCGAACGACAAGGGCGGCCGCCTCCAGGATCGCCCGGCGCGCATGGCGGAGCTCACCGCGCCGTTTTCGCCGATGCAGTGGAACGACCTCTTCTGCTTCGCCCGGCCCGAGATCAACACGCTCAGCCTCGGCGTGGCGAAGCCCTCCGACTTCGACGAACACGTGGCGATCCTGCCGCAGATCCCCGACGCGGCGGCGGTGGTCGCGCCGGTCGAGGCGAAGCTGCGCGCGCGGCTCATCGAGGTGCACGGCGCCGAGTGGTGCGCCCGCTGGCCCGAGGGGCTGCCGCACTACGTCGACGTGCCTGGCGAGGTGAACGTCACCGAAATTCTCCGACTCTGGACCTACGGCGAGGGGCTCGACCTGGTGCCTTGGGCGAAGATGCGTTACAACCTGCTCGGGCAGGCCGACCACTGGTTCCCGGGACAGAACGCGGCGAACGTCGACGCTGCCGCGCTCGCGCCGGTGCTGCGCCGCAGCCCGTTCGCCGCGCAAATTCCGGAGATCCTTCGCCGCGCGCACGCTGCGTATTTCGAAACGCCGAAGAAGCGGCTCAGCCAGAGCTGAGGAGGCGAGAGAGCAGAGATGCGAGGCGGAACGCCAGCCGGCGTTCGCCTGCGATTGCAATGCACGCTTGCGGCTGGCCGCTGCGCATTCGCAACCGATACGGAGCGCACTGCGTGCGAACGCGGCCGGACGCGCGGTCCGGCCCTACTGCAAACGAGTTGCTCGAAGGAAATGTCTCAGATGCAGAGGCGGCCGAGTGGGCGGCCTTCGTCGAGCTCGATCAGGTCGAACATCGTGTCGACTTTCGCGTCGGCCAACCCGCATTCGGCGGCCCGGATGCGCAGGCGCTCGGCGGCTTCGTCGCGCCAGCCGAGTTTCATCATGAAGACGTTCCAGATCGCGCAGTCATCGTCGGAGCGCGGCGTGCCGTGCGCGTGGGCCCACGCGAGAATCTCCTCGTCGGTGCCGCCTTGGAGCGTGCGTGCGGCGAGTTCGGCATGGCGCACGCCGAGGAAGCGGCAGCAGCGGGCGTCGAAGAAGCGCGGGACCGTTTCGCCGATGTTGGCGACCCACTCGGGCGGGAGGCGGCTGGCGGCGTGCAGACGGATCTTGTCGAGCATGCGCCCGAAATAGACGAGGCGGCCGACTTTGTCGTAGGGGGAGCGGAGTCCGGGTACGTTGGGCATCGGGAGGAGAAACGGCACAAACGCGAATAGGGAAAACACGGCGGCGCAAGGCGCCCCGTGGCGGTCACTCGATCTTCCACGTGCGCCGCGGTTGCGCGATGAAGCCGGCGGCGGCGCCAAGCGCACCGACTATGAGGAGCACGACTGCCGCGATCGGGTGGCCAGCGACCCACGCGGCGACTCCGCCGGCGCCGAAGCCGCCGACGAACATCCCGTAGAACGTCTGCGCGAGGATCATCGGCTGCTTGTTGCGCGCGCGTTCCTCGGCCGTGTGCAGGCGGACGGTGCAGCTCGTCAACCAGGCGACTGCCGCGGCGTTGAGCGTCGCGCCGGCGGCGGAGACGGCGGCGACGAACGGGTGCCCCATGGAAAGCACGACGAGCGCGATCACCCAGCCGAGCACGGCCGGATAGAACGCCGCGGCGGCGGCGCGCGCGGCGATCGCGGAGCGCCGCGTGATCGGGCTTACGGCGACGCAGACCGGCGCCTCGTCGTTGGTCGTCATCAACGCGGCGAGCAACGCCGCCGCCATGGCCGGGCCCACAAGCGCGACGCCGGCGAGCCCCACGCTGGCGCGGTACAGGAACGCACTAGCGAGCGCGGGTACGATCGTGATGATCTGGGTCGAGGCGCGGGCGAGCAGCAGCGGGTCGCGGAGGACGAGGCGCAGCTCCTTCGTGACGAGCGTGCGCCAGCGCGACGTTTCGAAGCGGCCGCGCCAGACGTCGGCCCCGACGGTCTTCGCAGCGCGCGGCGTCTCGGTGGCATCGGCCCCGGCGGCGATCGCGCCCAGAGCGAAGGCGCGTTGCAGGTGCCTGAGTGCCCAATACGTGGCGACGACGCCGAGCAGGGCCAACGCGCCCAACCACCGCCAGTCGCCCTGCACGGCGGCGGCAAGCTGGGTTAGCGGCGGCTGCGTGAACCAGTGCAGCCAACTCGAGCCGAGGAGCGGTCCGCCGGCCTGCTGCGGCCGCGTCATCATGTTCGAGGCCTGGAATCCGATGAAGGTCCCCATGCCCAGCACGATGCCGAAAAGCTGCACGAGCACGCGGGCGCGCCGCGCGCCGATCCGGCGGACCAGAGCGATGGTGCCCGCGAGCGCGAGCGGGACGAGCAGCGCCACGCCCGCCAGCCACGCGGCGTAGCCCCACAGCCAGCGCAGGCCGAAGAGGAGCGCGGCGCAGTCGATGACCGGGATGACGAACAACGCGGTACCGACGAAGGTGGTGAGCGCGATGTCGACCAGACGCGTGGCGACGATGACGCGCAGCGGCGCGGGGCTGGAGAGAAGAAACGGGAGATCGCCGCGGTTGTAGAGCGTTTCGAGCGAGCGCTGGAACGCGGCGGCGAGCAGCAACGACGCGACCAGCAACACGCCGAACTCCGCTCCGCCGCCGGGGTGTCCGGAGTGGGCGAGTGTGCGCATGGCGAAGAACGCCGGCAGGTGCATGAACCCGAGAATCGGAATCGTGAGCACGGCGCCGCCGAAACGCGCGGCGGCACCGCGGCCGCTGCGGAGGAAGAGCCGCAGGTCGTTGGCGAGGATGCGGCGGAAGAGGAGGAACTCGCGGCTCACGGGGTGGCGGCGGGCGCGAGCCCCTCGGTGGAGCCGACGAGTTTCAGGAACACGTCCTCGAGCGTCGCGCCGGGCAACTCGGTCTGCGCGCGGAGTTCGTCGAGCGTACCCTCGGCGCAAAGACGGCCGCGGTGGATGATGCCGATGCGTTGGGCGAGGCGCTCGGCGACTTCGAGGATGTGGGTCGTGAGCAGCACGGTGCCGCCCGCGGCGACGAAGTGTTGCAGCATGTCCTTCACGAGGCGCGCGGCGGTGGCGTCGAGGCCGGTGAGCGGCTCGTCGAGCATGAGCAGGCTCGGGCGGTGGAGGAGGGCGGCGGCGAGGGCGACCTTCTGTTTCATGCCGCGGGAAAAACCTTCGAGGCGTTCGCCGGCGCGCTCGGCGAGGCCGAGCTGGGCGAGGAGCGACTGGGCGCGGGCGCGCGCTTCTGCCTGCGGCACATCCCAGAGCGCGGCGGTGTATTCGAGAAACTCGACCGCGGTGAGCTTGCCGTAGAGCGCGGGCTCGTCGGGCACGTAGGCGAGGCGGGCTTTGGCGCGTTCGGGCTCGAGATGGATGTCGATGCCGTCGATCAGGGCGCGACCGTCGCCGGGCTGGAGCAGGCCAGCGAGCATGCGCAGCGAGGTGGTTTTGCCTGCGCCATTGGGGCCAAGGAACGCGTAGAACGTTCCGCGCGGAATGCGCAGCGAAAGGCGGTCGACCGCGACGGTCGTGGCGAAGACCTTGCGCAGGCCGACGGCTTCGCACGCCGGCTCCGGCGGGAGCACGGGCGGGAGCGCTTGCTCCGCTGGATCGGGCAGGTGCGGCGGTGTGTTGCCGGTCGACATGGCGCCGAGGGAAGACGGGAGCGGGGTGGTTGGCAACCGGGTGATGACGGGCGGGCAGTGGAGTCCGGGACTGGAACTGGCGACGGAAGATCGGCGGCGGGGGGCGGAGTTACTTGGGCGCTACGGCGGGCGCTCGGATCGCTGTCCTCGCGGACAGCGCCACAAGAGGATAATGCTCTGCCGGGAGAGACGAAAAAGGCGCCGCGGGGAAGCGGCGCATTGGAGTCAGAAGCTGGAAACGGTATGCGATGGCTCCGGATCGGACGAATTCGGGACACGACCCAAACTGGCGTGGTGTTTACCGACCACGCTGTTGGGGCATGACTCCATGCCGCTACGGATGAGAACCCGGAGACGGGACATGGTCGCCGCGTTCGGAGGGCGCCTGAACAGGCAACACGCGCCCATCTTGAATTGAGAAAACCTTATCCGCGATCGCGACCAAGCTTCCTGAGTGTGAAGCGATGACGATAGTCGTTCCGCGATCCCTAGCGCACCTGAGAAACTCCAGCAACCTCGCCTCGGCTTCTTCATCCAGCGCGGAGGTTGGTTCGTCCAAGAGGAGGAGGGGCGCGTTGCTGTACAAAGCCCGCACCAGCGCCAGTCGCTGACGCTGGCCTCCCGAGAGGTTGCCGCCGTTCTCGTTCAGATGCGTCAAGAAGCCCCGCGGGAGTTGCTCAATGAACCCGAGCGCTCCGACCGCCCGGCACAATCCGATCAGCCGCTCCATGTCGGGCTCCGCTTCGCCGGGAGACAGGTTGTCCAAGACCGTGCCGGAGAAGAGCAGTGTCTGCTGCGGCATGACGCCGAGGTGGGACCGATAACTGGCGAGCTTGAAGTACCCGAGATCCAGATCACCGACGAAGATCCTTCCCTCCGTTGGCAGATAGAGGCGTTGGAGCAGATTCAGGATGGTGCTTTTTCCGCATCCGGAGGGACCGCGCAGAAGGGTGATCCGCCCCCGCGGGATTTCGATGTTGATGCCCTGCAGCAACGTCGGGCGGCCGACATGTTTGTACGACACATCGACGAATCGGATGGCCGCCATGTGCGGCGGAGCGAACTGGATCCGCCCTTGGTCGTTCTCCACTTCTTGATCCAGGATCTCGAAGAGGCGGTCCGCCGCGATCAGTGTCTCCTGCATGGCGAGATTCAGCCCAAACAGGCTGCCGACCGCCCCGCTGAAGTACCCGCACAGCATCGAGCAGGTCATCACCTGCCCGAGGGTCAGCTCCGAGTTGAGCACCATTCCCATCCCGACCCATGTCAGTCCCACCGAATAGGCCGAGGAAACGACGCTGCCGCCGACTCCGACACCGGCGCCCTCGATGAATCGCTTCCATAGCGTTCGGAAAAGCCGGACCATCCGACTTTCGACACGGTGCACCAAGTGACTCTCGAGCCGAAACGCCCGCAAGGCGCCTTGCACGCCGGTCGCTTCGATCAACTGGGCGTCGAAGTCGGCCCCGCATTCCATGATCCGGCGTTGGTAACGACGGTTGAGGCTGTTCATCGCCCAGAAGAGGAGCGCCGTAGGGGCCACCATCCCCACGGTGATCATCGCCATCTTCCAGGAATAGAAGAACATCGCCACGAGCGAGAAGACCAGGATCAGCGGAGTGAGGACCAGCGCGGCCAACGAACCGCTGAGAAACTGTCGAATTTGGACGGCGTCCCCGACCCGAGACACGATCTCGCCCACCCGCATCGAGTCGAAGAACGGCTGGGGCAGCGCCATCAGGTGTCGGTAGTAGGCCAGGATTAGGGTCGCATCGATTGTTTGGGCCATGCGCAGCGACACGAGGGACTGGAGCAAATCGAGGACGATCCGGAAGCCGGCAATCGCCAGCATGGCCCCGCACACGAGATTCAACAGCGGCCGGTTCCCATCGAGCACAGCGCCGTCGATCATCTTCTGGGTCAGCGCCGCGCCGAGCAGCGCCAGCGCCGTGGCGACCAAGCTGCCGACGGTCGTCTGGATGAGCGTGCCGCGGTGGGGACCCAGCAATCCGAGGAACCGCCGGTACACCCCGCGTTCTCCCTTCTCGGCCTTGAACTCCTCGCCGGGCGAGAGAACGACCAGCACGCCGCTCCATTTCTTCAGGAACTCCTCGGTCGACCACTTCTCGATTCGTCCCAACCCGGGATCCATCACGTGAGCGTGCTTGCCGGTCCATCTCTTAAGCACGACGAAATGCTGCAGGCCGCTCTCCAGTGTGCAGTGGGCGATCGCCGGGAGCGGCACGCCGGGCAGCGCCGCGGACGACCCGCGCACCCCGCGCGCCAGAAACCCCGACCGGCGGGCGGCTTCGATCAGGCCCAAGGCGGAGGTGCCCGCCTTGTCGGTACCGCTCTGGGTCCGGAGCGACCCGAAGTTCAGCTCGAGTCCGTAGTGATGGGCAATGTAGGCGAGGCAGGCGACCCCGCAGTCGCTCTCGTCGTGTTGGCGGAAGGAGCGGCGCATCACGGGATAGCTTCGGCTAGTTCGCTCTCGGGCTGCTTCGGCTGCGGTGCAGCGTCGCCACCACCGCGGAGCGGTACGGTGCGATCGAGGAAGCGTTCGACCGCAGCGCACAGCGCAACGAGGTCGACATCAACGTGCCCGTCTTGGGAGAGCACGACGTAATCGACGTCCTTCTTGGCCCGGCGTAGCTTCCTCACAAAAACATCGGTCTGCTTCTTGGGGATTCGAACGTCCTGCTCACTTTGGATTACCAGCAACGGGCAGCGGACGTTGGGAATCAAGTGCACGGGCGACACTGCCTGCAACGCCTTGCGATCCTTCCTCGGGTCGCCAAGTCTCCGCACGATCTCCGGTTTGGTCGTCGGAACCCGTTTGATCCACTCTTCAGCGTTTTTCACGAGATCGCTCGGGCCATTGATGCTGATCGCGGCACAATACAGTTCCGGGGTGAGACCCGCCCCGGCTAGCGCGGCATAGCCGCCATAGCTCATGCCCATCGCCACCACCCGGTCCGGGTCGGCGTACCCCTGTGCGATCGCCCAGCGAACCGCGTCGGTCAGATCGTCCTGCATCTTGCGACCCCATTGGCGATTTCCGGCATCGAGAAACGAGCGCCGCCCGAAATCCGAGCCGCGGAAGTTAACCTGTAATACCGCAAATCCGCGGTTGGCGAGAAACTGCACCGTTGGATCGAATCCCCACACGTCGCGATCCGCCGGCCCGCCATGCACCAGCAAAACCAGAGGAGGCGGATCGCCGCGCGGGAAGAACTTGGGCTGGGTCAGGAAACCGTGCAGTTCGAGGCCATCGCGTGCCGTGAGCCGAATCGGCTTCATCGGCGCTAGAAGGCCAGGTTCGGGGCGCTGGGTTCCATCGCCGATGGAGAAGGGGGTGGGATCGAACGTGTCGCCTTGGAAACGGATCAAACACCACGTGGCAGGTTCAGTATCGGAGGAGCAGCAGATCACCACAGTGTTTCCATCGGCACTTGCAGAGTGGTATTCGATATCCACATCGCCGAGCACCCGCTGGAGAATGTCGGACACGTTTGCGTACCGCTCGTCGGAATAGCGCCAGCGGCGGCGACCCTCTTCGATCTTGGCGAACCCGGCGATCTTCCCTCCCGGCGCCAGCACACTGAACCCGGCCGTGCAGTCCTCGGTGATCACACTCAGCATCCCCGAAACAACATCCATCTTGGCCAATGCGGGTGCATCTCGCTCCTCGTGGGTGGTGCCGAGGAGGACTTCGGTATTGTCGAAGTTGAACATCAACGGTCGCACGATCTCGCCCTCTTGAAAGGCGACCAGAGGACGGACAACGCGCCCTTCCTCGTCGGTGGCGGCCAGATAGCCCGAGGTCTTGTTGCGATCCTCCACCAGCGCCAGCCGCACCTGGCCGCGACGGTCCGGGAACCACGTGTCCACATTTCCGGGGTTGCGTGCCACCAAGGACAGGGCGCCGGTGTCGGGATTCACACGGTAAAGGTCATAAACCTTCCGGTCGCGCAGGTTGGCCTTCACCCACGGGGCACCTTCGCCCGGCCAAAGAGGAATGATCGAGGCATCGATCGGAGACGGGACTCGCGTAATGCGCCCGGTTTCCACATCGCAGAAGGCCAACCGTTGATTCTCGCGTCCGTCGGTGGTGAACCGCAACGCGATCCGCTGGTCGTCGAGCCACCAATGCTCCTGGATCGCCTCGCCCGGTTCAAGGCGGTGGGTCTGCGATCCCCCACCGTCGCGGCGGGCCGCGTGGAGTACGAGTTTGTTGCTCGGCGGACCCGACAGGGAGAGCCATTTGCCGGCGGGCGATAGATCCACACATGCGTTCAGCTCCCCATTCATCGCCACGAGTTCCTCGGCGGAGAGGATGCGCCATTGGGATGCAATCTCCGGCTGCGGCGGAGGCTCAGCTTGAACCGGGAAGGTCGCGATCAATGGCACCAGAACACGAAGGAGTAGGCGGTGGTTCACGATAGGGGACGGTTGCCCGCGGCCGCCAATGGCCAGCGGCCGCAGGCGTTCTACGGCATATCCCAATCTTTCAAGATCACTTCTTCTTCGCCTGATCAATAGGCTTTACTGGATCATCAGGCATAGCCGGGATTACCGGGGTATTCGGAGTGCCCCCCGATGGTGCAACTGGCGATTTCGGCGTATTCTTTGCTTTGGCAGGGTCATATTCGAAGCCGGCTTTAAAATGAGAGCCGTCGTATTCAAAATTGAAATCATATCCTTTTTTAGACAACCCGCCGCCTCCCGATATCGTCGCTTTGCCGGTGTCGAGGTCCACATCAACTTTGACAAACACTTTTCCGCCGCCGCCTCGAACTTCGGACAAGTCTCGTTCGCTGTCGATGGGCGTCAGATAGCCGGACGCCGCCTGCTCTTGGATCAGTGTATTGAACCGTTCTGTTGTGATCATGGTCGTGTGTTTGGTTTTTGTTTGTCCAGCGTTGTGCTGGAAATCTTCGATCAAGGCGCTCGGTCGCCCGCACTGGGGCTGAGCCAGGAGCCGACGTCCTCGTAGAGCAGTTGCAGCAGGCTCCGCCGGGCGACGACGAACCGCGCGGTCACGGTCATGCCGTTGCGCAGTTCACCCCGGACACCGTTGGAAAGGCCAAGCCAGGTCTTCTCCGGCAGGACCGTCACTTTGAAGACCGTTTCCGCCGCGTACCCCGAGCCGACCCGGCCGTCGCCAGGACTCACCAGGTCTCCGGATATCGCTTCGACGCGTCCGCGGAGCACGCCCCATTGGGTGTAGGGAAACGTGTCGACCTGCATCACCACGGGCTGACCGACGCGAACCAAGCCAACATCCCGAGGGTTCACGAAAGCTTCGATCGCCACACCATCATCGGGGGCGACAGTCGCCAAGATTTGTCCGACACCGACGAACGAGCCCTCGGTGACGCCTTTCCAGCCGACGAGAACGCCCGCGGCCGGCGCCCGGATCGAATAGTACTCGAGTTCCGTTGCGAGCCTCCGCCCCTCTGAGACCAAATCCTCGAGTGCGACCTGCTCGGTTTTCAACCGGCTCTGCCACTGAGCAAGCGCCGTCTCGACTAGAAACTGGGTCTCCGCGCGGAGTCGCTTGGCGTCGAACACGGCATCGTCTAGCTCCTTCGCCGATGCCAAGCCCTTCTCCGCGAGGGTGGTTTGCCGTGTCAGCTGGCGGTCGGCATTGCCCTCAGCAACCCGGCTTGT
This sequence comes from Opitutaceae bacterium, assembly GCA_035299125.1. GTDB lineage: Bacteria > Verrucomicrobiota > Verrucomicrobiia > Opitutales > Opitutaceae > CAJCBL01. The sequence continues at coordinate 481 of DATGXA010000321.1, read as the reverse complement.
CGCCAGACGAATGCAGTGTTGGGCCAGCTCCTGTCGCAACGGGGCCGTGGCGAGACGGGCTTCCAGCGTTGGGTCGTCCCCCCCCCGAAACCAAGGCTTCGAGATCGCCGATTACCTGCAGTCGGTCGCGCTGCGTCGCGCGATTGCGTTCAATGCGTTCTTGGATGTCGGCCGATGCGATGACCGCCAGCACCTGCGATTTCGTCACACGCTGATTGTCGCGCACGTCAACCCGCGCCACCGATCCCGATACATTCGGCCTAACCACGGCCCGCTCCGCGGCCGGCCGGACCAGTCCGCTTGCCCGCACCGCCACGTCTGTCTTGATGAGCGGCAACGCGTGTGTAGTGCGGATTATTCCTCCGCACCGGTGCGGATTATTTCTCCCCATAGAAAGCGGTGAAAGAGTCGGCGCCGGTTCGCGTGCCGGGTGAAGCTTGGGCCCCACGGGAGCCCAATGATCACCGAGCAGCAATATCGG
>DATGXA010000320.1:0-1779 GCA_035299125.1 Opitutaceae bacterium | reverse complement strand
GGGTGTAGGTGAGCGGCGCGTACTTCGGCGGATTCGAGGCGAGCAGGAGCGCGATGGTGTTGAGGTGGCGCACGAGCAACGAGGCGACGGCCTCGGCCTGCTGCTGGGATTGCCAGCGCGGTTGGCCCTGACCCCAGATGTAGTTCATCCAGACGTTGGGCGGGATCGGGCGGGGGCCGATGATGATCGAGGTGAGCAGGCCGTTGACGGCCGAGATGCGCATCGTCGTCGGCGGGACGAGCGGCGACTCGAGGAAATGGGCGAGCTCGTAGAGCTCCTGTTCGGTGAGGGGTTTGTAGCTGTCGGAATGGCGGGACATGGCGTCGGTCGGATGGGGCGGAGCGCAAGCAAGGTTGCCGCTGCGGGAGAGTGCAACAACAGACCTTGGCCCGCGCCGCCGCCCTCCGATCGACACTATCGCGTGAACGGCTGGCGCACGATTGTGCGCAGGCGTTCCGGGCGCGTGCGGCGGAAATCCGAGAGGTAGATCTCGTGGTGTTTTTGCTCGGGCCGATCGAGCCGGCCGCCACTGGTCGCGATGAGCTCGTGCAGGCGCGTGACGAGCGGGCCTTCCTCGGAAAACGGCCCGACGTGCAGCGCCTGCGCGCACGTGCCTTCGCGCAGCTCGAGCACGCGGAGCGCGGCGGCGGTGGCGCCGAGTTTTGCGGTGGTGGCGGCGCGGGCGTCGTCGAGCGCAGTGGCTGGCACGCAGTCCGGCTGGGCGACGAGGAGCGTCCAGCGCCAGTGGTCGCGTTCGGCGCGGAGGAAGGCGCCCATGTCGTCGGCCCACCACAGGCCTTCGAGCGGCATCACGGCGTAGTCGACGCCCTGTTTCTTCAGGGCGAAACGGGCGCGGTACGACGCGGTGAAGAGCGCCTCGATCGCGGCCTGGAATGCCGCGCAGCCGGGCGCGCCCTGGCCGTCGACGCCGAGGAAGCGCAGTGGCGGCACCTCGACGAGGTGCGGTGTCCGGCTCGGCCGGTAGAGCGCGGGCAGTGTGCGACGGAGATCGAGCTTCGGCATGGCGCGTTCAGGCGAGCGGAATCCAGATTTCGGTGCGCAGGTCCGCCGGCGCCGCGTTGTCGGGATGGTTCAGGTAGATCTCGAAGGCGGTCTGCTCGCGGAGCTGTTCGCCGCTGCGCGGCAGCCAGTCGCCGAAGATGGCGTCGTATGTGGCCTGGAAGTTTTCATACGGCCCGCAGTGGAGGAAGACCGCGAAGCGACCACCCGGGATCGTACACACGCCGACTTCGCCCTCGGGCGCGATCTCGCGCTCGAGCGTGACGCAGGCGTCGTAACGTTGCTGGGCGGCGGCGGTGATCTTCGGGTCGTCGTGGCTGATGCCGATGTACTGCGTGTGCGGGCCGTAGAGGCCGCGGGCGGCGGCGAAGCCGCAGATTTTTCCCCAGGCTTGGCCGACGGCGGCGTACGGGCCGATGTGGCGGACGTAGGCGACGCGGGTGGCGGGGCGTTGGCGGATTTCAGGTGTGATCATGTTCGTGCTGGCGGTGCGGAAACGCGCCGCGCGCACCTGCAGCTCGAAGCGGTGGGCGCGGCGACACTCGGAGGGTGCGACGCCGAACCGTTGCTCGAAGGCCCGCGAGAAGGCCGCTGCGCTCTCGTAGCCCGCATCGAGCGCGATCTCGAGCACGGTGCGGGTGGAGGTTTGCAGTTGCACGGCCGCGGTCTCGAGCCGCACCCGCTGCACATACTGCCCGAGCGGTTCGCCGACCATGGCCCGGAAGATCCGGTGGAAATGGCAGGGCGAGAGGCAGGCGA
>DATGXA010000319.1:0-3758 GCA_035299125.1 Opitutaceae bacterium | reverse complement strand
CACGGCGCTCACGTTCGGGCTGGTCGGCGGTGTGTTCGCGCTGACGCTCGCGTTGGAGCGTGGCGTGTGGCGGCTGAATCCGTTTGCCGGAGCCGCGTTCGTGACCGCGGGCGTGTTCTTTGGGCTGGCGAACCGCACGCTCGTCGACGAGGGCCGTGCCGTCTTCGCGGCGCTCGGGGAGAACCTCGCCGCCGGGCGGCGCCGGCTCGCGCGCATCGTCGGCCGCGACACCGCGGAGCTGGACGCGCAACAGGTGCGCACCGCCGTGTGTGAGACGATGGCGGAAAATTTGTGCGACGGCGTGGTGGCGCCGCTGTGCTGGTTCGCCGTGCTCGGGCTGCCGGGGCTCGCCGCCTACAAGATGGTCAACACGCTCGACTCGATGATCGGCCATCGCGACGGGCGTTTCGGGTGGTTTGGCAAAACCGCGGCGCGTCTCGACGACGCGGCGAACTTCCTCCCGGCGCGGCTCACGGCGCTGCTCCAGTGCGCGCTCGCCGGCAGCGGGCGTGGTCTCGCGTTTGTGCTGCGCTACGGTCGCGCCCACGCGAGCCCAAACTCCGGATATCCGGAGGCCGCGCTCGCCGGCATCCTCGATGTGCGTTTCGGCGGGCCGCACACCTACGACGGCGAACTCGTCGACAAGCCGTGGATCGGCCGGAATCCGCGCCCCATCGCGGCGGGCGAGATCGCGCGTGTGGCGCGGCTCAACCACGCCGTCGCCGCCGCGGCGGCGCTCGCCGTCGCCGTGATCTGGTGGTACATCGCCCCCGCCCAATTCCTGCTCCCATGAACGAACCAAATTCCGCACCCGCCCCGCTGGCGCCGCTCTCCGAACCGCGGCAGCGCGAGGTCACGCGACTGAGCGTCGAGACCGGCGTGCTGCTGCTGCAACACGGCGCCGAGAGCGCGCTTGTCGAGAACCTCATGCGCCGTCTCGCGCTCGCGCTCGGCGTGCCGCGCGCCGAGGTGGCGCTGCTCGCCAACGCCGTCGTGCTCACGACGCTCAGCGAAGGCCATTGCATCACCACCGTGCGCCGCAACGAGGACCGCGGCATCAACATGCATGTCGTCACCGAGGTGCAGCGCGCGGTGCTCGACGCCGAGGCCGGCAAGCTCGACGCCGCCGCGTACCGCGCGCGTTTCGAGGCGGTGCGGCCGCTGCGTTACCCGCGTTGGCTCACATCGCTCCTGATCGGGCTGTCGTGCGCGTGTTTCGCGCGGCTCGGCGGCGCGGACTGGGCGAGCTGCGGTGTGGCGCTCGTCGCGGCGGGCGTGGCGATGGCGGTGCGGTTGCAGCTCGCGCGGCTGCATTTCAACCCGATGGTGAACTTCTTCGTGACGGCGTTCGTCGCCACCTCGGTGGCGGGGCAGGGCGCGATCTACCAGATCGGCGAGAACCCCCGCTCGGCGATGGCGAGCTGCGTGCTCCTGCTCGTGCCCGGCTTCCCGTTGATCAATTCGATCTCCGACATGGTGAAGGGCTACATCAACACCGGTCTCGCGCGCGGCATGTACGCGCTGCTGCTTTCGGCTGGCGCGGTCTCGGGAATCCTGCTCGCGATGAGCGTATGGAAAGTGTGGGCCTGGCTATGAAGCTTCTCCTCGACCTCGTGCAACAGATGGCGCTGGCCTCGGTGCCGGCGGTGGGCTTCGGCCTGGTGTTCCACGTGCCGGTGCGCGTGCTCGGCTATTGCGCCGCCGGCGGAGCGCTCGGGCGCGGGCTGCGTTTCCTCCTCGTCGAGGGCGCGCACTTGCCGATCGAGTGGAGCACGCTGCTCGCCGCCGCGACGGTGAGTCTGCTCGGCGTGCTCGTCGCGCAACGACTGCGCGCGCACCCGAAGGTGTTCACGGTCGCTGCGATGATTCCGATGATTCCCGGCGTGCCGCTCTTCAAGACGCTCATCGCGCTCGCGCAGATCCAACAGAAGGGGCCGACGGACGAGCTGCTCTCCACCGCGCTCAGCTCGGGCCTGCAGGCGTTCTTCATCGTCGCCGCGCTCGCCGTGGGCCTCGCTATGCCGGGCCTGCTCTTCTACCGCCGCCGTCCGGTGGTCTGAACACGATGGGCCGCCTGATCTTCCTCACCGGACCGGTGCGCAGCGGCAAGAGCCGACGCGCCGTGGAGCTCGCTCGCCCGTGGGGGCCCGACGTCGTGTTCGTCGCCAGCTACCGGCCGGCGACGAGCGATCCCGAAATGGACGACCGCGTGCGGCGCCACCGCGCGGAGCGGCCGGCGTGGCGCACGCTCGAGGCGCCGGACGATCCGGCCGCGGCCCTCGCCGCGCTGCGCCCGGCGCCGAGCGGTGTCGTCTTCGACTGTCTCACGCTCTGGCTCAGCGACCGCTTCGAGCGCGACGACGAGACGCTGCTCGCCGCGTGGGACGCGCAGCTCCGGGCGATGTGCGCGGCGGCGTGGCCGACGGTCGTCGTCGGCAACGAGATCGGCTGGAGTCCGGTGCCGAAGTCGCCGGCGCTGCGGCGTTTCCGCGATCTCGCCGGCACGCTCGCGCAACGCACCGCCGCCGCGGCCGACGAGGCCTGGCTGCTCGTCGCCGGATGTCCGGTACGGTTGAAGTGATCCGCCCCTTTCCCATGTCCTGGAAAACGCCAAGCATCCCTCCTCTCGCGCACGAGTTCACGCCCGCCCTGCAGGCGCGCATCGACAACAAGACGAAGCCTCCGGGGTCGCTCGGCCGACTCGAGGAGCTCGCGCTGCGGCTGGGGCTGATGCAGGGGACGACGTCGCCCCGGCTCGTCGCGCCGCACGTGCTCGTGTTCGCCGGCGACCACGGGTTGGCGCGGGAGGGCGTGAGCCCGTTTCCGCCGGAGGTCACGCCGCAGATGGTGCTCAACTTCCTCGCGGGCGGCGCGGGGATCAACGTGCTCGCGCGGCTCTCCGGTCTTGCGCTCAAGGTGATCGACGCCGGTGTGGCGAGCGAGTTGCCCGCGCATCCGGATCTCCTGCCGCTCAAAGTCCGCGCCGGCACGCGCAACGCGCTCGACGAGCCCGCGCTTACGCCTGCCGAGGTGGCCCTCTGCCTTGAGCGCGGCGCGCAGGTCGCGCGCGAACTCGCCGAGAGGCACGGCACCAACGCGATCCTTCCCGGCGAGATGGGCATCGGCAACTCGGCCGCCGCGGCGTTGCTCTACAGCGCGCTCACCGGCTGCTCGGTCGCGGAGTGCACGGGCCGCGGCGCGGGCCACGATGACGCCGGTCTCGCCCGGAAGATTGCGATCCTCGAGCGGGTGCAGTTGAAACACGGCGACGTACGCGAGCCGCTCGCCGCGCTCGCGGCGTACGGCGGTTGCGAGATCGCGATGATGACCGGCGCGATGCTCGAGGCGGCGTCGCGGCGGATGCTCGTGATGGTCGACGGCTTCATCTGCACGGCCTCGGCGCTCGTGGCGGCGCGGCTCGAGCCAGCGGTGCTCGACTACTGCGTGTTCGCGCACGCCTCGGGCGACGGACCGCATCGCGTGGCGGTGCAGGCGCTCGGTGGCAAACCGCTGCTCGATCTGGGGCTCAAACTCGGCGAAGGCACGGGCGCAGCGCTGGCGTGGCCGATCGTGCGCGCGGCGGTGGCTTTCCTCGAGGAGATGGCGACGTTCGAGTCGGCCGGCGTGAGCGAGCGCGTTGCGCCGGTGTGCCCATGAACTGGTGGCGCGCTGAAGTGCGGACGCTCGCGGCGGCGACGGCGTTCTTCACGCGGCTGCCGCTGCCGGCGCGGCTCGAGCTCGGCGCGCCGGATCTACGG
>DATGXA010000318.1:0-2629 GCA_035299125.1 Opitutaceae bacterium | reverse complement strand
GCACCGAGCAGCACCAATGGATGCGGAACCGGAATCCGTAGCGTCTCGGCCGCAGCATCCGCGGCTCGCTTCTCCTTGAACCCTTTCAGTATCTCGCGCGCACTGCTCATATTTCCTTTTTCGGCTAACAGTGTATTATGCCACGCGGGTTTTGCCTTTTATCAGCGCGGGGCCTGGGTGGCGGCGGAGCGGAGGCGCGGGGGAGCGTGGCATGGCAACTTTCTGGCGGCGTGGCAGTTCGGCGGCAAGGGTGGAGTGCGTCGCGTGTCGGGATTTTCGACTGACATCCCCAAAAACCGGCGGGAGAACCTCCGGCAATCCGGGTCGTCCGGGACCGGGGCGGCGGGCGAGACCGGGAGCAAGTCGCTGCCGGGGAGACCATTGGACCGCCGTCCGATTTTCCGGCGGCGCAGTTGCGGCCGAGGCGACTTGCATTATATCCGGGGAAACGCGACATCGCCCCGGTCGCCCCCCGCTGGATGGGCTGTGCTGCAAGTATCTCTACCATGAAGCAGTTGCCTTCCTCGTGTCCTCGTGACGGCGCTTGCGCGCCTCGGCCCCTATCACTCCCGAAAACCGGCGAAGGGTCTCCGGCCTGGCGGGAGGGCGTGGCCTTCCCGGAGTGGAGGGAGTTGCTGGAGCTGGAGCCGCTGGAGGGGCATGTGCGCTACCGGCGCGCACAGGCGATCATCCGCTACCTGCGGCACTGCAAGGCCGGTGCCCACGCGGCTTCGATCGCGGATGCGAAGGAGTATTTGGAGGCGGGCGAAGCGGCGGGCGCCCTCGGCGAGGATGATCGGGCGGCGCTGCGTTGGTTCTTCCGCACGGCGCGGTCGCGACAGGGGGCGCAGCGTCGCGGGCGGGAATGGGAGCTGCCGCCGGAGGGCAAGACCGAAACAGTGTCGGCTCCGGCTCCAACGCCGATTCCGCCAGGAACGCCCGAGTGGGAGGCGCAGCTGATCCGGACGATGCGGTTGAAAGGGTTCTTGTGGAACAGCGAGCAGATCTACCGCGGGTGGCTGCGGCGTTATGCGGCGGCGGTAGCGCCCGCTCGGCCGGAGGAGACCGGGGCAGCCGAGGTTCGCGCGTTTCTTTCCGAGTTGGCGGTGCAGAAGCAGGTGGCGGCGAGCACGCAGAAACAGGCGCTCAACGCGCTGGTGTTCTTCTTTCGCGAAGCGTTGCGGCGCGACCTCGGCGAGTTGGGCGAGTTCCGGCGTCCGCGGGCGACGGTGCGGGTGCCGGTGGTGCTCTCGCGCGGGGAAATCGACCGGATGTTCGGGGAGCTGGAGGGCTCCTGGCGGCTGATGGCGGAGTTGCAGTACGGCAGCGGTCTGCGCGTCTCGGAGCTGGTGGAACTGCGGGTGCAGAGCCTGGACCTGGAGCGCGGGCGAGTCCTGATCTTCGGCGGCAAGGGCAACAAGGACCGCGCGACCGTGCTCGCGTGGCGGCTGGTGCCGCAGCTGCGTTCGCATCTGGAACGCCTGCGCGCGCTGCATGCGTCGGACCGCGCCAACGAGGTGCCGGGGGTCTGGCTGCCGCGGGGATTGGAGCGGAAGTTCTCGGTCGCGGGCACGGAGTGGCTGTGGCAGTGGCTGTTCCCGATGGCGGACCTGTCGCTCGACCGGCAGAGCGGATTACTGCGCCGGCACCACGTGCTGGACGGAACGTTCCAGCGCGTGATCAAGACCGCCGCACAGCGCGCGGGCATCGACAAACGGGTGACGCCACACGTGCTGCGGCACTCCTTCGCCACCCATCTCCTCGAGGCAGGCGCCGACATCCGCACGGTGCAGGAACTGCTCGGACATGCGAAGGTGGAGACGACCCAGATCTACACCCACGTGATGAACAACCCGGGGCTGGGTGGTCAGCCCGCTCGACAAGTAAGGAAGGGGCATCCGGAGACTTCGCGCGCCGCTCTCGATTCGGAGTGCTCGAAGGCCTCCGCGAACGCCTCGGGTTCCGGCCCGACGAAGTTCAGTGTTACTCTCCGAGCGTCTCGATAAGGCCCTGGATGTGCGACCGAACCTGCGCCGCCGTGTGTCCTTCGATGGACTTGGCAAGATCCCGGGGGCGATATCCTTCACTCGACAAGCGGGTGCGCAGCGGTGTGAGCGCCCGGTTCAACTCGATGCCCTGGAGATCGGCCGAGTAGCCCGCGAACGCCGGAGATTCGATCAGGTTGCAGAAGCGGCAGATGAGCGTGAAGAGGAGCGCCCACGGCACCCATTGCGGGAATTCGGCTGAGCCGTCCGGCGACCAGGTCAGCAGGAAGCGCCAGTCATCGCGGGGCGCGACGAAGCGTTTCTCGCGGCCGTCGCGGGCGGCATAGACGTGTCCTGAAATTTCGAGTTCGTTGAGGACATTCTGCACGGAGCCGCGGAAGTAGCCGGTCTCGCGGGCGATCTGCGCAGGATGACCGGACTCGTGGGCGAGCAACCACGCCAGGACCTCCGCGCGCGACTGCATGCCGAAGAGCGCCCGCAGTTTGAGGTGGCCCCCGAAAAGTGGACAGCGGGGATCGTTAAGAGCAAAACCATCAACGATCCCGCGTCATGTCCAAGAAACGTCGTACGTTCAGTCCCGAGTTCAAGGCCCAGGTCGGGCTTGAGGCCCTCAAGGGCGTCGA
>DATGXA010000317.1:0-12520 GCA_035299125.1 Opitutaceae bacterium | reverse complement strand
CATGGCCGCGGAACTCCCCGCCTGCCTCGCGCGATTGCCCCTGTCCAGCGATGCCGTGCTCGCGGGCGCCGTAGCCGCGTGCCCGGGTCTGATCCTGCTGCGTCAGCCCGTCGCGGAGACGTTGCTCGCCTTCATCCTCAGTTCGACCAAGCAGATCCCGCAGATCCGCCAACTCTGCGACACGCTCGCGCTGCGCTTCGGCGACGAACTCGCCCCGGGCTTGCACGCGCTACCCGCCTGGCCGCGGCTCGCCGAGCTCCGCGAGGACGAGCTCCGCGCCTGCGCGCTCGGGTTCCGCGCGCGCTACGTGGCGGAGACCGCGCGCTTCCTCCGCGACCGGCCGGGCTGGCTCGCGCGCGTCGAGATCGCGCCGTATCGGGAAGCCAAGGCGGCGCTCTGCGAGTTGCCCGGCGTGGGCGAGAAGGTCGCCGACTGCGTCCTGCTCTTCGGCGCGCGCCGGCTCGAGGCGTTTCCCGTCGATGTGTGGATCCTGCGCACGCTCGCCGAACGCTACGGCCTGCACGACTGGAGTCTCGCGCACCTCGCGCAGTTCGGTCGCGTGCACTTCGGGCCGCTCGCCGGACTCGCGCAACAATACCTGTTTGCCGCCGCCCGCCGCGCGCGTTGACAACCGAGCCAGGCACGACGTGCGAGTTCGCGCTTGCCACCGTCATGGATTTGTGGAGCCTGCGCGTCACCCCCCGCGCAAATCCTAAGCCACACAGAAAGGTAAGGCTATGCGTCAGCATGCACGTCAACGCGAGGGTTTCACCCTCGTCGAATTGCTCACGGTAATCGCGATCATCGGCGTTCTCGCCGCCATCCTGATCCCGGTCGTGGGCAAGGTCCGCGAAAACGCCCAGCGCGCCTCCGATCTCGCGAACATCCGCAGCATCGGTCAGGCGGCGCTCGTCTACGCCCAGGAGCACAACGGTAATCTCCCGGGCACCAACCTACCCGCCACCGCCGGCACCACCGGTTTCATCCCCGTCGGCGCAGCGCCCACGACCACGTTGTACTCGTACGCCGCCGCGCTCGCGCTCTCCGGCGGGCTCAACAACGGCGCCCTCTGGGTCTCGCCCTCCGATCTCACCGGTACGCAGGACCTCGGCAACATCCTCGACAACGCCCAGCCGCGCGACTTCGCCGCCGGCACGCCCGCCTTCAACGGCGCGATCCTCAGCTACCAGGCGTTCAGCGGCCTGAGGACTTCGATGGGCGCCAACACCCCCGTTGTCTGGACACGCGGCCTCACCGCCGCCACCGGCGCGTGGGACCCCAACCGCCAGAACTCCGTCTACGGCGCCGATGGCGGCCACGTCTTCTTCATCGGCGGCCACGTGCAATTCTTCGACAGCCTCGGCGCCGACGACGCGAGCGGCCGCCTGATCGCCGCGAACGGCAGCCGCACGCGCCAGCTCCTCGCCGCCGTGCCCGCGTTCACCGGCGCCAGCGCCTGGCAGACACCCCGCGTGCTCTCCTCCACCGGCGCCGGCACCGGCATCGGACTCGCGCACGACACGCTCGCCACCGGCGCGCCCTGATCTTCCCGTCCGACCCCCACCAGCCACACCCCGAGGGGCCCCTGCGTACGCGGGGGCCCCTTTTTCGTTTCGCCCGCGCCGCGCGCGTACCCGTAGCGTGCACGCGATGCCGCTCTCCCCGTCCGCGACCCGCGCCCTGCTCGAACAGCTCGGCCACCGCCCGAATCGCCAACTCGGGCAAAACTTCCTCGTCGACGGCAACATCGTCCGCAAATCCCTCGAGCTCGCCGCCGTGCAACCCGGCGATCGCGTGGTCGAGATCGGCCCCGGCCTCGGCACACTCACCGGCGAGCTGCTCGCCGCCGGCGCTGAGGTGTGGGCCGTGGAGTTCGACCCTCGCCTGCACGCGCATCTCGCCGCGACCGTGGTGCCTGGCGCCGGCGGTCGCCTCCGCCTCCTGCACGGCGACGCCGTCGCGCATCCGCTCGCCGGTTACGATACGGCGCGGGGCGACTTCAAGATCGTCGCCAACCTCCCCTATGCGATCTCCACCCCGTGGTTCGACGGCGTGCTCGCCGGGCCGCTCCCCGAGCGCACCGTGCTCATGGTCCAGCGCGAAGCCGCCGACCGATTCCTCGCCGAGCCCGGCACGAAGAGCTTCGGCGCCATCTCGATCTTCCTCCAGTCGGCCTTTGTCGCCGCGCCCGGCCACGCCGTGAGCCGCAACTGCTTCTTCCCCGCGCCCGACATCGATTCCTATCTGCTCAACCTCCAGCGCCGGCCCGAGCCGCATCGTTTCCGCGAAACGACCCGCCAACTCGTCCGCGCCTGCTTCCAGCAACGCCGCAAGCAGATCGGCGCCCTTCTCCGCCGCCACGATCCCGCCGCGCTCGCCGCCTGGGAGCCAAAGCTCGCCGCCGCCGGCCTCGACCTCCGCGCGCGCCCCGAGCAGATCTCCACACCGCTCTGGCAGGAACTCGATCGCCTCCTCGCGGCCTGACATCGTTTCACCGCGGCGATCGCCGCCTCGTCACCACGTTCGTGGCATGAGGGTTGCTCAACCGCGCGCGCCGGATACGGTCCACCCGCCCCCCCGGCAACCGACCGTCTCCGCGCATTGATGATCCCAACCGAAGCTACCGCGCCACGCCCGACAGGAAACTGCAGACACGCCACGGCGACACACTTCGCCTCACCCGACCGTCTTCCGCCGGGCGATCTGCGCGAACAGCTCCGGGCCCTGACCGCGAACCCCGTCATCGACAACCTGCTGCGCACCTTCGGCGGAATGATCGCCGTGCTGAACGAGCACCGCCAGATTCTCGCGACAAACGAAGTGCTGCTTGAGCGCCTCGGGGTGAACTCGATCGACGACCTGCTCGGGCAACGCCTCGGCGAGGCGATCGCCTGCCCCCACGCCGTCGAGATGCCGGCCGGTTGCGGCACGACTCGTTACTGCCGCACCTGCGGCGCCGCGATCGCGCAGGCCGTCGCGCTGCATCAACAGAAACCCTCCGAACGCTACTGCGCGATCGAGGTGCTGCGCGGCGGCGTGCGCTCCGATGTCGTCCTGCGCGTGCGCGCGACACCGCTCGAGGTGGCGCGCCAGCAGCTCATCCTCGTCGTGTTCGACGACGTGAGCCGCCAACAGCAGAGCGCGCTCGCCGAACGCTCGTTTCACCACGACCTCAACAACACTCTCACCTCGCTCCTCTGCGCCAGCGAGACGCTCGCCGCGGAGCAGCGCGGCGAGCTCGCCGGCATCGCGACCGAAGTCCACCAACTCGCGACGCGCATCGCCCGCGAACTGGAATTGCAGCGCCGCCTCATCGCCTCCGCCGACCCGCTCGCGCTTGAGACGCGGGCGAGACCACTCCAGCTCGCCGCCGTGCTCGACGCCCTCCGCGCGATCGCCGGGCATCATCCCGCCGCCGAGGGGAAACGCATCGCCATCGTCCAGCCCAAGGACGAGGTCGTGTTCTCCGCCGACGACACCCTGCTCCTGCGCGTGCTCGCGAACATGGCCATCAACGCGCTGGAGGCCACGCCTCCGGGGGGCGAGATCCGCATCCGGGCCACTCGCGAACCCGCCACGATCAACTTCCGCGTCTGGAACGAGGCGCCCATCCCGCCCGAGGTGGCGCTGCGCATCTTCCAGCGCAACTTCACGACCAAGGGCAACCTCGGCCGCGGGCTCGGCACCTACTCGATGAAACTCGTCGGCGAACGGCTGCTTCAAGGGCGCGTTTCATTCGAATCCTCGGCGCTCGACGGCACGACCTTCGAGTTCGTATTGCCAGTTTGATGCCGGATCCACGTTCGCGGTTTTCGCGCCGCGCCACGGTGTGTTTGTGCCGTTAAACCGATCGATTTGCGTCTTCCGCGAATCGGTCCCTTCTCCCGTCGTCTCTCTATCTATGCACACTAGAACCTCCGCCCTGTCCCGCCGTGATGCGCTGCGATTCCTCGGCCTCGTCGGCGCCGCCACCTTCGTTCCCGGTCTGGTCACCCGCGTCGCCGCCGCTGATTCCACGGCCGGCACCGCCGCGGCCGGATCGACGCCCAGCCTCGCCGGCGAACAAGCGGGCTATTTCCGCTTCAAGATCGGCGCCTTCGACGCCGTCGCGCTCGACGACGGTGGCTTCGGCGGCCCCCTCGCGGAAGCGCCCTGGCCCGCCGCCGGTCAGGACAAACTCACCGAGACGCTCGGCGCGGCGTTCCTGCCGACCGAGAGCTTCGGGATCCCGTTCACCGTGCTGCTCGTGCGCATGGGTTCCGAACTCGTGCTCATCGACGCCGGCTGCGGCGGCCTCTTCGGCCCGACCAACGGCAAACTTGTCCGCCGTCTCGCGGCGATCGGCGTGAAACCGGCGCAGATCACCGCCGTCTTTCTGTCCCACGCGCACGCCGATCACTTCGGCGGACTGCTCGACGCCGAGACGAAGCAACCGGTCTTCACCAACGCACACCATTTCATCAACCGCCGTGAATTCGAAATCTGGACCGACCGGCCGGGCGAACTCTCGGCCGCCGGTGTTGCCGCCGCCTCGCTCGCGGGCGCGCAGGCCTGCCTCAACGCGCTCAAGCCGAAGTGGCAGTTCATCGCTCCCGGCGACAAACTCGTCGAGGGCCTGACGATCGTCGACGCCCCCGGGCACACACCCGGCCACATCGCGTTCGAGTTCACCTCGGGCAACGCGAACCTGCTGCACTTCGTCGACATCGCGCATCACCACGCGATCTCCTTCGCGCACCCCGACGTGCCGATCATCTTCGATGTCCAGCCGCAGATCGCCGCCGCCACGCGCCGCAAGCTCCTCGATCGCGTCGCGGCCGACCGCTCACGCGTCTTCGGGGCTCACATGCCATTCCCGGCGCTCGGCCACGTGCGCAAGCTCGGCGATCGCTACGAACACGTGCTCGAACCCGCTCCGGCCGTCTGAGCTGTCTAGCCGTCTCGACCGAGGGGCGTCGCTCGCCTTCGCCCCTCGCCTGTCGCTCCCCGTCAGGAACCGGCCCGCACTCGCTCCGGGCCGTCGCTGGTCGTCTGACCGCGGCCGCCCGCCAATCGCGCCAGCTCGCGTTCGAACTCTCCCAATACAGCCGAGCGTCGGAACCGGCTGACCCACGCCATGCCGTTGCGCCCCCACTCGGCGAGCCGGGCTTCTCCCGCCACCGCCATCGTCGCGGCCGCCTGTGCGACCGCCGCCGGGTCGTCGGGAGGCGCGACCAAACCGAACCGCCCCTGTGTGATCGCGCGGGCGAGTTCGCTTGCGTCGTCGGCGACCGCGAGGATGGGCTTTGCCCGCGCGAGCGCGGTGAGGAGTTTGCTCGGGAAGAAAAACTGCCCCGTGCCCTTCTGTTGCGTGATCACACACACATCGGCCGCGATCAGCATCTCGACGAAAGCATCGTCGGGTTGCAGCGGAAGAAACGTCACGCTCGCCAGCCCGCGCTCGGCCGCGCTCCGGACGAGCGCCTCCTTGCCCGCGCCGTCGCCGGCGACGATCCAGCGCAGCCCCGTCCCGCCCCCCGCCGCGCCCGCCGCCTCGAGGAGCACACCGAGCCCCTGCTTCATCCCGAGGTTGCCCGAGTACACGAGGAGGAACTCCCCGCGCGCCACCCCATGCCGCGCGAGGAACGCCTCGCGCGCCGCCGCACGTTCGCCAATCCCGGCCGCACCGGGCAGTGCATCCGCCACCCAATTGGGAAACGATAACCGCCGCGCGTTCTCGACACCTTTCGCGCGAAACGCCGCGAGCATCCCTTCCGAGATTCCCGACACCGCCGCCGCGCGACGATACGCGAAACGCTCGAGTGCGTAGAGCAGCCGCGTGAAACGCCCCGCCCGCAGCATGCCCAGGCCCACCGCCGCATCCGGCTGCAAATCCTGCACGTGGAAAACGTACGGCCGCCGCCACAGGCGCGAGACGACCCACGCCGGCACCCCGAGCGGTAGCGGCGGCGACACCACCACGATCACGTCGGCGCGGCGCAGCGCCAGAACCCGCGGCAAAGCCGTCGCCAAGAAACTCGCCTCGTGCAGGATCCGTCGCCAAGATGTCACCCGTTCCGGCACGAAATGCCAGCAACGCCGCACATTCACCCCGGCGCGCCGCTCGGTGCGGTACAGCGCACCCCGATCCTCCGGCCGCTTCCGCCACGCCGGATAATACGGAAACGTCGTCACCATCTCCACCTCGTGGCCGCGCTCGGCCAGCCATTCGCAGAGCCCGGTGTTGAAGGGCGCGATGCCGGTGGGCTCCGGCGCATAATTGATTCCCCAGACCAAGATTCGCATCGGCGTGCCCGGATGCTGGCGTCGCTCGCACAGCCGTCAACGCCCCACCCTTTTCGCCGCGCCCTGTCCCTCGTATCCGGGAAACCCCTAGTCCGCGCCCCTTGACTTCCCCCCCCGCCCGCCAACCATGGCCGGACCGGCCACCGCCTAGGGGCGTCTCCGCCCGGCCCGTTCTCCATCACCCACCGTCCGCGCCCCTCCGGTCGCCCCAATCCGCCGCTCCCGATGAAATCGATGAAGAGAACCGTCCTTGTCGCTCTCGCGATCGCCGTTCCCGTGCTGTTCGGCGGCTATTTCCTCGCCAAGAAAGTCCTCTGGCCGCGCTACAAGGAGTACCGCGCCGCGAGCTTCGAACGCAGCGCCCGCGAGTATCTCGAGAAGGGCGACTTCGAAAATGCGATGCTCTTCGTCCGCAAGAACCTCGCGACCAACCAGCAGAACCCCGCCAACTGGCGCCTCGCCGCCGAGATCTCGGAGAAACGCCAGTCGCCGCAGGCCCTCTACTACCGCAAACGCCTCACCGGCCTCGAGCCCACGCTCGACAACCGCCTCAAGCTCATGCGGCTCGCGCTCGAGCTGCGCGCCGATTCCGAGGCCGCCGCCGCCGCCGAGGCCGCCGGCCCAGAGGCGCGCGACTCCGCCGAATTCCACGAGCTTGCCGCCCGCGCGGCCCTCCGCACCGGCAACACCATCCAGGCGAAGTTTCACCTCATCACCCTCGGCGAACTTCGTCCCGAGAACCGCACCGCCAAACTCGACCTCGCCGAGATCCGCCTCGGCGACGCCAGCCCCGACGCCCGCACCACGATCCGCTCCGAGATCCGCGCCCTCGCCACCGATCCCGCCCTCCGCACGCGCGCGCTCACGCTGCTCCTCAACGATTCCATCCGCCGCGACGAAAGCCGCGACGCGCTCGAGCTCGCCCGCCAGCTTCTGCGCGACGACAACCTGAGCACCGTCGAAGGCGTGGTCGTCGCCGACGCCCTCGCCCGGTACGATGCCGATTCGCTCCCCCCGTACATCACCAAACTCCAACAACTCGCCGCCGATCGCCCCGCCGATGTCGCGCGCGTCGGCCTGTTCTTGATCGCGAAAGGCCGCGCGACCCAAGCCAAGGAATGGCTCGCCGCCATCCCCGCCGAGGCGAAGGACAACGTCGTCCTCCAACGCCTCACCGCCGCGATCCACGCCGACCTCAAGGAATGGGCCGCGCTCGAGGCCTTCCTCCGCCACTGCAGCTGGAAGGAAGCGGAGTTCGAGCGCCTCCTGTTCATCGCGATGGCGCAGCTCCGGCAGGGCAACGAAGCCGCCTTCGGCGAGACGTGGCGCCTCGCGCTCACCAGCGCCGGCACCAACACCACCAAGCTCGAGATGCTCCGCCAGCGCACCGCCCTCTGGGGCTGGGCCGACCAGCGCATCGAAGTCCTCTGGCGTCTCTTCCAGCAGAACCCGCGCGACACCGCCACCTATCAGCAGCTCTACGCCCACGAACGCGGCCGCGGCAACACCGCCAACCTCAACCGCCTCTTCGCCCGCCTGCTCGAGGTCGCGCCCGGCGATGTGAACGCGAAGAACAACTACGCGTACACCGCGCTCCTCCTCGGCCAGACCTCCGCCCGCGTCGCGAACCTCGCCCGCGATGCGAGCACCGCCGAACCGAAGAACCCCTATTTCGCGACCACCTACGCGCTCGCCCTCCTCCGCTCCGGCCAGCCCGGCAAGGCCCGCGAGGTGCTCGAGGCCATCGACTCCTTCCAGCTTTGGCAGCCCGAACGCGCGCTCATCCAAGCCTCGGTGCTCACCGCCACCGGCGGTGCCGACGAAGCCGAGACGCTCCTCGCGACGGTCGACGACCGCGCCTTCCTCCCCGAGGAAAAGGCGTTGCTCAACCAGACCCGCACCACGCTCATGCAGCGCCGCAGCAACACCGCCCGCGAAAGCCAGATCGCGGAAACCGTCGCCGCCAGCCGCAGCGCCACGGCCGGCAAAAGCGTGTTCGCCCTGCTCCCGCCCGCGCTACGCGCCAACCCGAGCCTCCAGATGGAACTCGCCGACTCGCTCTACGCCCGCGACGAGTTCGCCTCGCTCGCCAAGGAAGTCGGCTCCACCCCATGGGAACGCAGCGACTTCATCCGCCTCGCCCTGCTCGCCTACGCCCAGCGCCGCCTCGATCGGAACTCGGAGTCGCGCGACACCTGGCGCCTCGCCGTGAACACCGCCGGCACCCGCACCGATCTTCAGCGCGTGCTCGCCACGCTCGCCGCCACCTGGAACTGGGAGGACGAGCGCATGGAAGTGCTCGGCCGCATCCTCAGCCGCGATCCAGGCGATCAGGCAATCCTCGAGGAACTCGTCGGCTACTACACGCGCCTACGGCGCACCGCCGACCTCGCGCGCATCTACGGCGCCACCCTCACGGCGACCAACGCCTCGGTGACCAACCGCGCGCACTTCGCCTACTACAGCCTCCTGCTCGGGACCAACACCACCGAGGCCCACGTCGCAGCCAAAGCCGCGTTCGACCAGAACCCCTCCGACCTCGTCGCCGCCCGCGCCCTCGCCCTCTCCCTCTGGCGCCAGGGCCAGGCCCGCGCCGGTCTCCAGATCCTCGGTTCGAATACCGTCCGCATCGCGCCCGACACCGACCTCTCGCTCGTGCTCGCCCTGCTCCACCAAGCCAATGGCGACGCCGACACCGCCCGCCAACTCCTCGCGCGCTTCGATGCGGAACAGGCCTTGCCCGAGGAGAAGGCGCTCGCCGACGACCTCACCCGCCGCCTCGCCGCAAACTCCTGAAACCACGCGAAGCGCCTCGCTCGTCACGGTAGCCGGGGGGCCGCACGTGGAGTGCGGCCCTACTGTAAGAGCCACTCCGTGAAACGCCGTGCCGACAGACTGCCACGCCCGCTCAGCAGCTCGTGCAACCTGAAGGCACGCCCGCTGCGCAAATGACCCACCCTGTGGCGCGAGTCTTCAGAACGCGCCGGCAGACTCCGCCGACACCCGCGTCGGCGCGCATCTTCCGGCGCCGACCTGCAGCGCTCGCCTGTTCGCGTCTGCCGCGCTTTCGCCGCCAACTCTCGAAACAAATCGCCGCACCTTGAGAAGGTGCGGCGATTCGTTTTCGCGACATCCGCCGATCGGGCCGCGTCGCCGTGGACAGCCGTTACCTCAGGCGGGCGTGGGCGCTGAAGCGGGACCGGAGGCGCCGAGATCGGAGGACGAGATCTTCTTGTCCGCGCCCGGTCCGGGCTTCGTGGGTTTGTCGTCGAGCACCGGCGGGATGCTATGCGTCACCGGGGAGAGGATGCGTCCCTCCTTGATGATCTCCATGACGTGCTTCCCCTCGATCGTCTCATACTGGAGCAACGCCTCGGCGATCCCGTCGAGCGCGGCGCGGCGCTCCTTGAGGATCGCGGTGGCGCGCGCGTACTGTTCGTCGACGATGCGGCGCACCTCGACATCGATCTTCTGCGCGGTTGCCTCGCTGAAGCTCTCGGAGCGCGAAATCTCGCGACCGAGGAAGATGGTGTCCTGATTCTCGCCGTAGGCGATTGGCCCGAGTTCGCTCATGCCCCAGTCGCAGACCATGTGACGGGCGAGTTTGGTGACCTGCTGGATGTCGCTGGAGGCGCCGTTGGAGATGTCGTCGAAAACGAGCTCCTCGGCGATCCGGCCGCCGAGCGCCATCGCGATGCGGTTGAGGACCTCCTTCTTGCCGAGGCTGAGGACCTCTTTTTTGGGCACGTACATCGCCATGCCGAGGGCACGGCCGCGCGGCAGGATCGTGACCTTGTGCAACTGGCTCTTCTCGTCTTCGAGCACAGCGCCGATCAAGGCGTGGCCGGCTTCATGCCAGGCGGTCATACGCTTCTCGCCCTCGTCCATCGCCCGGCGGCGTTCGCGGCCGAAGAGGATCTTCTCGCGCGCATCCTCGATGTCGATACGCTCAACCTTCTTCTTGTTGCGGCGGGCGGCCATAAGCGCGCCCTCGTTGAGGAGGTTCGCGAGTTCGGCGCCGGAAAGGCCGGCGGTAGCGCGACCGATCTCGGCGAGGTCCACGTCGTCGCCCAGATTGATCTTCTTGGCGTGGACGCGAAGGATCTGCTCGCGGCCCACCATGTCGGGCAGGTCGATGAAAACTTGGCGGTCGAAACGGCCCGGGCGCAGCAGCGCGCTGTCGAGCACGTCGGGGCGGTTGGTCGCCGCGATGATGATCACGCCTTCGGTGGTGTCGAAGCCGTCCATCTCGACGAGCAGCGAGTTGAGCGTCTGCTCACGTTCGTCGTTGCCGCCGCCGAGGCCGGCGCCGCGTTGGCGCCCCACCGCGTCGATCTCGTCGATGAAGATCAGGCAGGGCGCGTTCTTGCGGCCCTGCTCGAACATGTCGCGCACGCGGCTCGCGCCGACGCCGACAAACATCTCCACGAAGTCCGAGCCGCTGATCGAGAAGAACGGCACGTCCGCTTCGCCGGCCACGGCCTTGGCGAGCAGCGTCTTGCCCGTGCCCGGAGGCCCGACCATGAGCACGCCCTTCGGGATGCGGCCGCCCATCTTCTGGAATTTCTTCGGGTCCTTCAGGAACTCGACGATCTCGGCGACTTCCTCCTTCGCCTCGTCGCAGCCGGCCACATCCTTGAACGTCACCTTGTCGCGATCGCGCGTGAGGAGTTTCGCACGACTCTTGCCGAAGTTGAGCGCACCGCGCCCGGCGGCGCGGATCTGGCGAACGAAGAGGAAATAGAAGACGCCGATGATCAGGCCGACCATCAGGATGTTCATCGCGATGCTCGAAAGCAGGGTCTCGGCCGCGGGCTCTTTGAAGAGGCGCGTCGCTTGGAGCCGCGCCATGTTCGCATCGATCATTCGCCCCGCCGCCGTGAAACGCTCGCTCTCGATCCCGTCGGCGTTCTTCTGCGGTGTGACGAATTTGCCCGTGATCACCGAGTAGAACGGCCCGCCCGCCGGGTCGGCCTTGATCTCACCCTCCTTGATCTCGCCCTTCTCCGCGAGCTCGACCACCTGTTGGATGTTGAGCTTCACGGGCGCGGCCTTGCCGCTGTTCGGGATGGTCGCCACAGCGACCGCGAGCGCGATGATCGCCGCCCAGATCAACCACACCTTGGGCTGGAAACCCTCGGGACGTGAATTCTTCAGCGGACGGCGTTTGGAGTTTTCGTTGTCAGACATGACCGGTGGTGGAGGCGGACAGTGAATTGGCAGGGAGATATGTCAATTGAACGGCCAACGCAGTTCCGCTCGTGACGCGCCACTCGTCGGCCGGCGGCAAACCCGGCACCCACACGATCCCGCCACCGGTTCCGCACACGACCGGCAACCGCCGGCGCAACGCCCGCGCCACTCGACGATTCACGAATTGATCCTGCAATTTCACCGACTGCGCGGCGCCGAGCGGACGATACCGGTCGCCATCCCGCCACGGCCGGATGAGAAACTCCGGCGGACTTTCCACGGCGAGAAACACCGTCCGCGCGTGGTCGAACTCTCCGGCGCAGATCCGCCCGCGTAGCGCCTCGTCGATCGCGATCAACTCGGACCGCAGCCGCGCACCCTCGGGCAATACGACCTCACCGGGCGGGCGCAACGGCATCTCCGGCCACGGCTCCGCATCACACTCAGCCGCAACCACCACGCGCAACACCCCGCCGTCGCTCTCCAGAAAGCGCTCCGCGCCGGCGCTCGTCTTCCACGCGCGTCCCTCGCGCACCGCGCCAAGCAACTCCACAAACGCCGCGCGGCCAAACTCCTCCCCGATCCCGCGTGCCAGCAACCACCGTCGCAGCGCCCGCCGCGTGATCGCCATCGGCACCACGCGCAGCTCCGCGAGCGACAACGCGCCGCCGAGCGGCTGCGGCAGCACGCGATCGACCCACGCCTCGAGCGCATCGTCGTCCTCTTCGAGCAACTCCCGCGAACGCGCCACCGCCGCACCGAGATCGGCCGGCGCCGCCGCGGCCCACGCGGGAATCACGCCGCCGCGCAACCGGTTCCGGAAAAACGCCTCGCCGTGGTTCGTCGCATCCTCGCACCACTGCACGCCCGCCGCGCGCAAGGCCGCGACAATCTCCGCCTTTGGCACCGCCAATAGCGGGCGCAACCGCACCGATCCGTCGGCCAGACGTTGCACCGGCCGCGGCGCCGCCAACCCGCGCGCACTGCTCCCGCGGCTGAGCCGCAACAGCATCGTTTCCACCACATCGTCGCGATGATGCCC
>DATGXA010000316.1:0-15410 GCA_035299125.1 Opitutaceae bacterium | reverse complement strand
GAGCCACTCGGCCACTTCCGCCCGCGGCGCCGCGGTGCCGTCGGTCACGTTGAAAATCTCGTCGCGCACCTCCTCCCTCGCACCGAGGCAGGCCCACGCCGCGCCACCCACATCGTCGCGGTGCACGAGGTTCATCCGGTGCGCCGGTTCTCCGCGCAACACGGTCGCGCCGCGCCGCAGCTCGTCGAGCATCCCGTGTCGGCCCGGTCCGTAAATGCCCGCCAGTCGGAGCACGAACCAGCGCCAGCCCGCCGCGGCCGCGCCGCGCGCGAGCTCGCTCTCGGCTTCGCGGAGCAACCGGCCGTTCTCGCCCGCGCCCTCGGTCGGAGCCTCCTCATCGACCCGTTCGCCGCCGCCCTGTGGATACACGCCCGTGCTGCTCGTGTAGACGATCGTGCCGCCGCGCGGCTGCCCGGCGAGCCAGCGCGCGACGGAGCGCATCCCATCCACGTAGCTGTGCCGATAGCCGGCCGCGCCACCGCCGCCGGCGCTCACGCAGTTCAGCACGAAGTCGTACGCCCCCGCCGCCACCGCGTGCCACGCGTCGGCCGCCAGATCGGCCTCGATCACCTGCTCACACCCCGCCGCGCGCAGTTCGGCGGCCTTCTCCGCGTTGCGAGTCAACGCCGTCACGCGCAGGCCGCGCGCAATCGCCTCGAGCGCAAACGCCCCGCCCACATAGCCCGCGCCGAGCACCAACAACGAACGTCCGGCCCACGCATCGCGGAGTGTTTCGCTCATGCGCGCGACACAAACGCCGTTGCGGCACCGGCCAAGCCTTTTACCGTGCACGCCATGAGCCAGCCGCCTTCCGTTCTCGCGATCCTCATGCCCGGCTTCGAGGAGATCGAGGCCACGACCCCGATCGATCTGCTGCGCCGCGCCGGAGTGCGCGTCGTCGTCGCCTCGCTCGGCACCGAGACCGCCGTCACCGGCCGCTGCAACCTCACCATCGTCGCCGAGACGTCGCTCGAATCCGTCGCGCAACAGGAGTTCGACCTGCTCTTCCTGCCCGGCGGGCCCGGCGTGAAGAATCTCCGTGCCGACCCGCGCATCGTACCGCTCGTTCGGAAACAAGTCGCCGCCGGCCGGCCCGTCGCCGCGATCTGTGCCGCGCCGCTCGTGCTGCTCGATGCCGGCTTGCTCGCCGGCCGCCGCTACACCGCGTTTCCCGGCACCGCCAATGAGCTGCCGGCGATCCTCCACGACCAGCGCGTCGTCGAGGACGGACCGCTCCTCACCTCGCGTGGCGCCGGCACTGCGCTCGACCTCGGCTACGCAATGATCGCGCGCCTCATCTCGCCCGCGAAGGCCGCCGAGATCCGCCAGTCCATCTGCGCCTGAGTGGTGCGCCATTCATAGGTCAGGCTTCACGCCCGACTGCGCTCCACTTGGTCGGGCGTAAAGCCCGACCTACCGGATTCGCGCCCTCGCCGGTTCATTCCCTCCGGCCGTATCACCGGCCGCGTTCGTAAGCAGCCGGTAAACCTCGCCGCTCGCACCGAGGCGGGCGTGCCCGCCGGTCAACTTCACTCTCGCCCCGCCGAGGGCCGCCGCCTGCAATCCGCGGGACGGTCCCGCCATGGCCATCATCCGCATCCTGATCGGTTCGCATCTCTGCAACGCCACCCGCGCCCAACGCGAGGCCCGCGCCCTCGCCGAAGCCGGGCACGACGTGACCATCCAGGGCGTCTGGTACGACCCGCGGCTCATCGCCCGCGACGAATCGATGCTGCTCAAGGTGCCCTACCATTTCGTGCCCGTGGTGAACCTGCGCAAACGCGGCCTCGGTCCCCGTCTCCGCCGCCGGCTCGGTGTCGAGCGCTGGCGGCGTCTCCACCGCTTCTCCCCGGCCGGGCTCGGTTACGGCGTGCGCGAGCACCTGCGTGAGGCGCGCGCCGCCTCCGCCCATCTCACGATCGCCCACTCCGTCAGTACGCTCTGGCCCGTGCGGCAACTCGCCGCCGAAGGCCACCGCGTCGGCGTCGATTTCGAGAACTGGTTCTCCGAAATCATCCGCCCCGAGGAAGAGGGACTCCATCCGGTCGACGGCATCCGCGATCTGGAACACACGCTCCTGCGCATCGCGCGCTACCGCCTGGCGCCCACGCGCGCCATGGCGCGCGCGCTCGGTGACGCCGCCGGCGTGGAGGCGCCGCACTGCGTCTACAACGTCTTCCCGCTCGCCGACCTCCACGCCCCCGCGCCGCCGGCCAGCGACCGACGCAGCCCGCGCGTTCCCTCGCTCCATTGGTTCTCCGGCCAGATCGAGCCCGGCCGCGGTCTGCGCGCCCTCTTCGGCGCGTTGCCCCACATCCAGTACCCGGTCGAGGTGCACCTCCGCGGCGAACTCGGCCGTCGCGAACGCGCCTGGTTCGCCGACAACGTGCCCGCCGAATGGCGACAACGCATCGTGCTCCATCCCACCGTGCACAACAGCGAGCTGCTGCCGCGCATCGCCAGCCACGATATCGGCCTCGCGCTCGAGTCCGGCGCCACCCGCGGCCGCGACCTCACCGTCGCGAAAAAGACGTTCCATTACATGCTCGCCGGACTCGCCGTGGTCGCCTCCGACACCACCGGCCATCGCGAGATCGCCGACTCCACGCTCGGCGCGATCAAGCTCGTGCCGCCCGACAACCCCGCCGCGCTCGCCGCCGCGATCGATTCGTGGCTCGCGTTTCCCGAGCACCTCAAACTCGCCCGCCAAGCCGCCACCCGCGCCACGAAGGAAGTCTATTGCTGGGAACGGGTCCGCGAAAACCTCCTCGACGAAGCCGCGCTCGCGCTCGCCGATTGAGGTCACACGCGCGTTTGCGTCGCGCCCACGTCCGCACAGCTTTCCGCCTTCGGATGCGCATCGTCCACGTCGCTCCCCATCAGCACGCCCGCGCCGCCACGCGAACCTCCGCCGCGCGCGAACTCGCCACCGCCCAGGCGAAGGCGAACGGCGGGATGGTGCAACTCGTCGCCGCCGCCCCCGAGCCGCGCCAGTTGCGCGGTGAACTCGAGGAACGCTTCTTCGCGCCCGACCGGCCGCACTGCCTCGGCCGCTCCCGGGCGCTGCGGCAACACCTGCTCCGGAGTCCGCTCGAAGTCGTGCACGCACATTGCCTCGGCGAACGAGCGCTGCACTACGCGCGCCTCGCCGCCGAGCGCAATGGTGCGCCGCTGGTGATCTCGCCGGCGGGCGCGTTCGGCCTCGGCGCGCGCGAGCGGCTCCACCCGCGTTGCGCGCTGCAACGTTTCTTCATCCACGCGCAAGCGCTCGAGCGTGCCGCCGGCTGGCATGCGACGAGCACCGAGGAGGCCGCTGCGATTCAGGCTGCCGGCTTTCGCCAACCGATCTGCGTAGCCCCGCCCGGCGTGCGCGCGCCGTCCGCCGACGAGCTCGTCGAGGCCCGCGCGTGGTGGCGACAACATCATCCCGCGCTCGCCGAGCGTCCGGTCGCGCTCTGCTGCGCTTCTGCCACGTGCGCCGCGGGCGCGCGCGCCGCACTCGCGCTCTGGGCCCGGCTCACGACGCGCGGCTGGTTGCTGCTGATCGTCGCGGATTCCGCCCCGCTGGCCGCGCGGCTCGCCCGGACCGTCGCGAAACACGGGCTCGAACACGTCCTCGTCGCGCCCGCGGGCGAACAGCCACCGCACGCCGCCGCCGACGTTTTCCTCCTGCTCGAAGCGAAAGGCTGTCCCGTCTGTCCGGTCGCCGAAGCGCTCGCCGCCGGCCTGCCCGTGCTCACGACCGACGATCTGCCCTGGGCCCGACTGGCCGCCGATCAAGCGGGCTGGTGCGTGCCGCGCGCCGCACTCGCGCACACTCTCGTACGCGCGCTCGAAACGCCGCTCGACGCGCTCGCGCCGCTCGGCCGCAACGCCCGCGAGCTCGCCGAGCGCGAGTTCAACTGGGCGCGTTCCGCCGAGCTCCTGCTCGCGTTCTACCGCAATCTCCGCGGCTGAACTTGGAGAGTGGCGGCAATGGCCGGCTGATTGCCTTGTCCGCCGCGCGCCCCATGCTGCGCGCGACAATCGCCCACCTCGCATGCCTCACTACGATTTCCTCGCCCTCGGCGGCGGCAGCGCCGGTTTCAACGCCGCACGAGTCGCCCGCGATTTCGCCGAACGTATCGCCATCGTCGATGGCGCGCCCGAGCTCGGCGGCCTCTGCATCCTCCGCGGCTGCATGCCGTCGAAGACGCTGCTCTACAGCGCCGAGGTGCTTCACCTCGCGCAGCACGGCGCGAAGTTCGGCCTCTCGATCGAGAGTGCCCGAGCCGATATGGCCGCGCTCCACGCCCGCAAGCTCGCCGTGATCGGCGAGTTCGCCGCCTACCGGGAAAAGGCGATGACCTCCGGCAAATACGCCATCCACCGCGCCGCCGCGCGCTTCGTCGACCCGCACACCATCGCGCTCTCCAACGGTGAAACACTCACCGCCGACCGGATCATGATCGCCACCGGTTCGCGTGTCAGCTGGCCCGCCGTACCCGGCCTCGCCGAATCCAAACCCTGGACAAGCGACGACGTGCTCGAACTCGATTTCCTCCCCGAGAGCGTGATCGTGCTCGGCGGTGGCGTGGTCGCCTGCGAACTGGCGCAATTTCTCCGCCGTATCGGCACCCACGTGATCCAGATCCAGCGCTCCCCGAACCTCCTGCGCGAGTTCTCGCCCGAAGCGTCGACCGTGATCGCGGGTGTGTTCACCGACGAAGGCATCGAGCTCCACACCACCACCGTGCTTCAACAGGTGCGGCGCACCGCCGACGGCTTCGAGGTCGAGTTTCTCCACGAAGGGAAGCGACTTGTCCGGCGCGCCCAGCACCTGCTCAACGCCCTCGGCCGCGAACCCGATACCGCCGCACTCGACCTCGCAGCCGCCGGCATCGCCACCGAGCCGAACGGGCGCATCCGGATCAACGAATGGCAACAGACGTCGCAGCCGCACATCTACGCCGGTGGCGATTGCACGGGGCCGTTCGAAATCGTGCACACCGCCGTCGCCCAAGGTGAACTCGCCGCGCGTCACGCCTTCCGCCGTCCGGGTCTGCGGCCGGTCGATTTCACGAGCCTCGTCCAAGTCGCCTTCACCGACCCTCAGGTTGCGGTCGTCGGCCAAAGCGAGAAACAGCTCCTCGCGGCCGGCGTTGCCTGCAAATCCGCGAGCTACCCCTTCGACGACCACGGCAAGTCGATCCTCATGGAAGCGAAATACGGTTTCGTGAAAGTCATCGCCGCCGCCGACGACGGCCGCGTGCTCGGCGCCGAGATCGTCGGCAAGGATGCGGGCGAACTCATCCACATCTTCAGCGTCGCCGTCACGATGCGCGCCACCGTGCACGATCTGCTCCGCGCGCATTGGTATCATCCCACGCTCGCCGAGATCGTCACCTACCCGCTCGAGGAACTCGCCGAGGCAATTCCGCCAGCGTAGCGCTCCACCTCCGTGCGGAACTCCCGCAGCTCCGCGAGCGTCCGAATGTGGTACACGCGACAGCGCTCGCGTGGCACCACAACGTGCTCGCGCAGACGCGGCATCAGGTCGCGGTCGATCGCGCGGATCATCTTCAGCAACGGCCACGTCATCGGCAGCATCGGGCACCCAGGTGGTCCATCCTCACGCGGCCGGAAGAGACAACCGACCTGCCGTCTCAGTGCCCACCAGCAGTGCCGCCACAACGGAAAATCGACCAACACGATCGTGTCCGCCGCCCGGAAACGCTCCTCGATTGCCGCGAAATCGCCCCAGCCATCGATGATCCATCTCGGCTCCGAGAGCCATTGCCCATGGACCGCACTGAACTCCTCCGGCGACGCCGGCTGCCAGCCCGGTTTCCACTGCACCCGGTCCACCGCATGAAGCGGCAGCCCGAGCAGCGCGCTAAGCCAGCGCGCCAAAGTCGATTTGCCGCCACCGGCATTTCCTATGATGGCGACGCGTGTCATCGTCTCGGCCTCATAGGTGAATGTATGCAGCCATGGGGCTCGACGTTGAATTGCGCGGTCGCACACCGCAATCAGTGACTCTCCGTTCCCCTATTCATGATTTCCACATTCACCATCTGGAGATCTCCGTCCGCACCACATCCACAAACGTCTCGTCTCCGCCCGCCGCTTCCGCCTTTCATTCCGCAATCCGTCTTCCGTTCGTCATCCGTCGTCCATCGTCCGTCTTCCTTTCCTTTCTTTCCTTCTGTCGTCCGTCATCCGTCGTCTGTCTTCCATGTCCGAACGCCCCGCCGCCTCCGCCTGCACGCCGCTCGCCGCCCTCGTGCCGGACTGCGCCTACGTCGGCGAGATCGCGGCGCCGTTCGCCACGACGGAGTTCGCGCGATGGCTCGTCGGGTTGCCGGGCACCTTCGCCGCGCGTGACGCCGATCTGGTCTATCGCCTGCGCAACAAGATCTACCGCATCGCCGATCCCGCCGCGCCTGCCGGCCCCGGCTTCTGCGTGAAGTCCTTCAAGGCCCCGCCGCTCCTGCGCTCCCTCGCCTACCGCCGCATCGGCAGCAAGGCCGCCCGCTCCCACCGCTTCGCCCTCCACCTGCGTGCCCACGGTGCGGGCACGACCGAGCCCGTCGCCTACTTCGAACGCTGGTCCGGCCCGCGCCTCGTCGAGAGCTACCTCGTCACCCGCTTCCTCGAAAACGGCACCGACCTCTATTCCGAGATGTCGCGCCTCCTCCGCGAGGACCCCGACGCCGCCAAGTACATCGCGCTCCTCCGCTTCGCCGCCGACGCCATCCGCCGGATGCACGACAGCGGCTACGTCCACAACGACCTCGGCGGCCAGAACCTCATGCTCCGCCGCACCGGCGACGCCGCCTGGGCCGACCCGTGTTTCATCGATCTCAACCGCGGCGACCTCTGCGCCTCGCTCACGCTCCGCCAGCGCGCGCGCGACCTCGCCAAGCTCGAGTTCCCCTCGCACTTCCGCCGCATCTTCTTCCGCATCTACTTCGGCGACGGCCCGATCCCGCGCGCCTTCGCCCGTTGGGAAAACCTCCAGCGCCTGCGCATCACCTGGCACAACGAGAGCCGCAAGTACCGCCACCCCATCCGGCACCTCCTGCGCCACCGCAACAAGATCGTCTCCACCGGCCGCCCCGCCTACCGCGACACCTGGCTCTGGGACGCCAAGTCCGGCCAGCCCTCCGTCGTGCTCGAGTCGCGCGACCGCCGCCGCGAACGCCCCACCGCCGACCTCTTCCGCGTCGCCTGGCACAATCTCCTCCGCGGCCCCAAGATCTGGAGCCGCTACCGCGCCCTCCTCCGCGAGGCCTACGCACAACCCGTCGACCTCACGCGCCGCCTCGGCGTCGCCGTCGAGACCGGACCGCACTTCACCGCGCAACTCGCGCTCCTCGCAGAAACACCCGGCCTGCCGGTCTTCGTCCGCTGCTACTTCCACCAAGGCTCCGCCGGCCTCGACGCCTGCGCCGACGCCGTCGCGCAGCTCGCCGCCCGCGGCCATGAGGTCGCACTCGGCCTCATCCAGTCGCGCCGCTCCGTGCTCGCGCCCGACGAGTGGCAAGCATTCTGCGCCGAGGCACTGCGCCGGATGCACGCGCACGTCCGCTTCGTCGAAGTCGCCCACGCCGTGAATCGCGTGAAGTGGGGCACGTGGGGCCTGCGCGAGACCGTCGCCCTCTGGGACTCCGTCGCCGCGCTCCGGGCACAGTACCCGGCCGTGAAGATTCTCGGCCCGGCCGTGAACGACTTCGAGTACCACTACTACCCGCCATTGCTGGCGAAGCTTGCCGGCCAGATCGACGGCCTTTCGAACCACCTCTACGTCGACCGCCGCGGCGCGCCCGAGAATTTTCAGGGGAAGTTCTCCCTCCTCGAGAAATGCGCGCTCGGCCGCGCCGTCGCCGAGGCGCACGGCATCAAGGGCGGGTTCTACGTCAGCGAGACCAACTGGCCGCTGCGCGGCACCGGCGAGTACTCCCCGCTCGCCGGCGCCTACACGCCCCGCGACTACGTCGAGAGCCCGCTCCACGTCGATGAGGCGACCGCCGCCGCCTACCTGATCCGCTACGCACTGATCGCGCTCTGCTCCGGCATGACGGAGCGCGTGTGGTGGTGGAACCTCACCACCCACGGCTTCGGCCTCGCCGACGAACTCGCCGCCTGCCGCCCCCGCCCCGCCTGGCGCGCCCTCGTCCACTTCCACCGCACCGTCGGCACCTCCACCTTCCGCAGCCGCGAGCAACGCGACGGCGCCCGCTGGTTCCACTTCGACCACGCCACCGTCGTCTACGCCCTCGCCCCCACGACGATCACCCTCCCCGCCGACGTCACCGCCGTGCACGACCTGGAAGGCCACGCCCTCCCCGTCCGCCCCGGCGAGCCTCTGAAACTCGAAGGCCAGCCCGTGTACCTCAGCCGCTGACCGCCGGAGACTCTGGAACTCACGAACTCAGGAGCGGAATGCGCAAGGCACAGTAGTGCAACAGCACCGCAAACGTCGGCCGCATCGGAATGTGGAGAACTTGAACCCGTACTCCGGCTCCAACTTTTAGGTTCATGCCTGATTCTTCTTGAGCTTCGGGTAACGCCAACTCCAAGCAATCTTCTCAGACTTTTCCTTGTCGTAGTTCAAGATCTGGTTCTTCAGATCCTTCAGGATATTCTCCTTGTTCTTTTCGAGCGCCTCAATGTCCAGAGGGCCTAGAACAAACTCATAATTCTGATCCTTAAGAACGAACCTTTCTGGTGACTCGATTGAGAATGTGAGACTATATTTGCCCGGCTTCCATGCGAAAGCCTGAGTGACGAATGACGCTAGATCTTTCGTCTCCTCCATCTCTAGAAATGGGTCAATGCTTTCCGGTTTCTGTGACAAAAAGTGAGAGAGCTTCTTAACGACCTTCGCTTCATATGGCTCTTTGCTCTCGTGAAAGATGGGATCTTGGAATCGAACAAATCGCTCTTCAACTTCACGCATGGTGATCTTCATCGCGAGCACATTAATCTCCTTCTCGAAAGGAATTGTTCCCGCATCAAGCGTCTGCATCTGAAGCATCTTTTGGGTAACGCCCTCCCATCGAAAGACCTTCTGTTCTCCACTCTCGTGTCGGAGAGAAAACTCCAAATTCGTGATAACGACGTCCTTTCTTTCGGTGGAAAATGCCATCCTCACGTTGATGATGGGCCCAAACGACGTGAAACCTAGCTCTAGCTTCCTCTCGGCGATGATCCTCACGAGAGGGCGAGTCAAAAGCGAGCGAAGGAGCGAGATCAGCGGTGGCAACCATGCAAGCGCCCCGATAAGCGCAATCCAATCAAACAGCGTAGTGGGTTTCATTCTGGGATCTTCATGATGGCTACGTAGTGCGGGAGCGACAAACTAACTCTCTTCAAGAGACGGAGCCTTTGCCAAGGTTTCTCCCGCTCGCTGGGCAGCACCTTCTATCTTTCGCTTGGAGCTAGTTATCTGCCCCAATCGTGCCGACTTATAATCGAGCTCATACAAGTAGTTCAGCAAATCCTCACATATCTCAATCGCAAGTCGAAGCTCGTAGAGCGGCGGAGGCGTAAGCTCATGCGTCGCGCTATTGCCCATAAACCTTAAGCTATGTAGGTTCTTAACGATACTTTTGGGGAGAACCTTTTCCAACCCATCGATCAATGATTCGAGAGTCCGCCCGGGTATCTTCTTCTCCCTGCATACACCTTCGATCAAACTCCGCAGCCCGACAGCCGCTAACACAAGCGCTTGTGCATTATACGCGGCTAGCGACTCTTTGTAGATTCTAGCAAGGGATTCGGGAAGACTGAAAAAGCGCTTCGCCTGAATCTTGTTCCGGCTGCGTTCCGGGTGAAAACTAGAGTCCCAGACGTCATTCTCCCCATCGTGCATCCCGTCATTCGTATATCGCTCCTCAAGCGTTACGCTATCACATCCGAGACATTTCCAACCCAAGTAGACCCATGTTTCGGTAAACATCGGGGCGCCGTCTTCGTCGGAGTCAGCTTCTTGCCGAGACGACTTCCAGAAGCACTCGTGGCGTGTGTCCCCTTTACAGCGATTGCAGTAAACAAACCGCGGACTCTTGGATTGAGGTTCTGAGGCCATAAATTGGTTAACGGAGGAAATCGACGGGATATGTCGCCTATCTCGACCGAGGCAGATCAAAGGCAGCCAAAGCGGAGTCGGATCGATCTTGGGCTTCGGCCGCGGAAACCGAAATGGCGGGGTTCACGGCCGGGCAGCGTACCGGCGGGTCCGATGCAGGCAAGGGGGAAGGCAGGAGCGAGTAGCGAGGAGTGAGTAGCGAGTAGGCGGAGCTTCCCCGATCAGCGTCCATCAGCCAAAGGTTCTGCCGTACGGCAGAATGGTTCCCCTTCTCGGAGGCGCACCGCGTCGGAGATTCTCCCGCACGGGAGAACGTCCTCCGCGTCTCCGCGCCTCCGCTACTCTGCCGCAGTTGCACCTGCTCGGTGGCCTCCTCCGCCTCGGTGCCCTCTGTGGCGGATCGAGTCTTCTCCGTCCCCCGCGCCTCCGCCCAACCGCGGCTCACCGGGGACGGTTCGCCCTACCCTCGCAGCGCCGCACCTACTCGCGCGTGGTGATCGTGGCGATCGCACTGGCCTGGCCGACCTGCTCGTCGTCGAGCATGTGGTAGGCGCGGTATTCGCGGTCCTCGCGCACGCCGGCCTGCCGCGGCGCGCGGCGGTCGAAGAAGGGTGAGCGCGTGCTGCGGCCCAGCAGCGTCCACTCCACCTCGCCGGAGTAACGGCCGTACACGTTGATGCCGTCGGTTCCCGCCTTCACGTAGGCGATGCGCACCGCGTGGCCGGGCAGGGCCACCAGCTCGAGGGTCGGCTGGAGGGCGACCCGATCCAGCTCCGGCCGCCGGCTCACGATCCCGAACCCCGTGCCGATGGCGGTGGAATAGTCGGGGTGCGCCTTCACGCGGTTGGCCAGCGCGCGGCATTCGGCTTCGAGTTTCTGCCGGAAGGCGTCCTTCTCGCTGACCGCCACCTTGGCCTTGGTGGCGGTTTCGTCGACGGCATCGAGGTGGGCGTGGAACGCCGCGTTGGCGGCCTGCACGCGGGCCTGTTCGGCGGGGGCGATACCCACAGACGGGCCGTCGGTCTTCACGGCTGCGAGCAGGCGATCGTGCCAGAGGAGAAACTCGGCATCGGCGCGGGGGAGGTAGTCTTGGTCGGGCATAAAGTGCTGGGGTTTGGCGGCTTAGCGGAACGATTCCGGGGCGCCCGCGCACGGTGCGAGCAGGCCGTAGGATGATTTCCGCGAGGTTACGGCGCCTCCGGGAAGGCTCCCCAAGCTGGCGGGAAGCTTCCCACCTATGTTGGGAGTATTCCCGCGGCGAATGGGAGACCTCCCGGCCTGAGCAGGAAACTTCCTCTTAAAACCGGGAGGCTTCCCGTGATTGCCGGGAAAGCTCCCGCCGCCGTCGGGAGATCTCCCAGCTGTGGCGGGAAACTTCCCATGACATCCGCGCCCCTTCCCACCCAAACCGGGAGTCTTCCCGCCGGCAGCGGGAAGGCCATGGGGCGCTTTCGCGAGCCCGTTGCGCAGGGTCCGGGCGCGCCGCGGCGCGGCGGGGAGACCGCCGGAGAATCGGTGGGGCTGCCGGAAGGACCGGAGCATGGCGACGGTTGAAAGCGGGAGGCAAAGGCCGCTCTCCCGTGTGGGTCGGGGCGAGATCGGGGAACGCCCGGGATTCAGCCTACCGCCCCGGCGGGTGTCAATGGAAGGAGTACGCCGCGCGGCCGCCACTCCGGCCTCCCGGCCGCCCGCGCCCGTTTCGGAAACTCTGCAGCCCCAATCGCCGGTTCGGGCCCTCGGACCGAAGGCATCGCCCCCGGCTACAGCGGAAAGCAAACCGCTCCAGCCCGCCCGCCGGCTGCACGGACCCCGATTCTCCGCGTGCGCGATTCCCGCCCCACGCCTGCACTCAGCCCGCGGCACCTTTCGCCGCCCAGAGTTCTTCGAAGAGCCGTTCGTAGTCCTGCGTCATCCGCTCGAGGCTGAATTGCTCCAGCGCATACCGTCGCGCACCGGCGGCGCAGGTTTCGCCCTGCGGCCCGAGCGCTGCGGTGATCGCATCGGCGAGCGCAACCGGATCGCGATGCGCGGCAAGCCAGCCGGTTTTCCCGGGCTCGATCAATTCCTCCACGCCCGGCACACGTGAGCCGATGACGGCGCAGCCGGCGGCCATCGCCTCGATCAACGAGAGCGGCAGCCCTTCGAAATGCGTCGAGAGCACGAACACCCGGTTGCGCATCAGAAGCTCGGGCACGTCGCGGCGTTGGCCGAGAAACTCCACCAGCCCGCCGAGCCGCAGACGCCACGCGAGCAGGCGCGCCGCCCATTCGTGAAATTTCTTCCCGCCGCCCGCGATGCGCACGCGGACGGGCCTGCCGCGGTCGCGCAAGATCGCCGCCGCGCGGATCAATGTCGCCGGGTCTTTCTGCCGGCCGAAGCGCGCGGTCATGAGCACCGCCGGTTCGCGCTCCGCGAGCGGAGTCGGCGTGGCGCTCGCGAAACGGCCGAGGCGCACGCCGTTGTAGATCGTGCGGAGGAGCGAGCGCGGGTGTCCGCGATCCGCGAGATACTGCCCGACGGAATGCGAGACGGTGACGATCGCCCCGGTGCGCGCCGCGAGCTCGCGCGAGCGCCGCAGGTGCAGCCATTTGTAGCGCTCGTGGTTGTGCTCGACCTGCACCACGACCGGCACTCCCTCGGCGAACGCGACCATGCGGCCCCAGATGTGTTCGCTGTAACCGTGCGCCACGAAGACATCGGGTCGGAACTCGCGGATGATCGCGCGCAGCTCGGCCATCATGCTGTATTTCGGGCGCGGGCACACTTCGCGGTACGCCACGCCCGCCGCCGCGAGGTCCTTGCGGAACGCCTCGCCGAGCGCCTTGCCGCGCTTGCGCCGGTAGATGATCAGCGGCTCGAACCGGCCGCCCTGCGCATGGCCCTGTGCCAGATCGGTGAGTACGCGCGTGACGCCCTTGCCGCCGCCGCTGCCGAAGTGGATGACGCGCAACTTGTCCATCGTCGTCGACCGCTCAGTTGGCCGGAGCGCGCTTCACGCCCGGCGCGGACCACTCTTCGAACATGCGCCGGTACACGGCCTCGATGCCGGCGGCTTCCCGCTCGATGGAGAAATTCGCGACGACGTGCTCGCGACCGGCGTGCCCCAGCGCGGCGGCGCGCGCCGGGTCGGCCATCAACTCAGCGGTACGGCGCTTGAGCGTCCCCATGTCGTCGACGTCGCAGAGGAAACCCGTTTCGCCCTCGCGGATGAGGTGCATCGCCGCGCCGACGCGCGTGGCCACGACGGGCGCGCCGCTGGCCATCGCCTCGGCGGGCACGAGACCGAAACCTTCCCAACGTTGCGGGCCGACGACGATCGTCATGCGCCGCAGCCAGAGCGGCACTTCCTCGGCCGGACGTTCGCCGAGAAACACGATGCGTTTCTCAAGGCCCGCCGCGGCGACCTTTGCCTGCTGCTGTGCGGCGAAGTCGCGTTGGTCGAGCGTGACCTGTCCGACCACGACGGCCGTGAAGTCCGGATACCGCGGCAGCAGCTCGATCATGGCGTCGACGAAGCGGTCCACGCCTTTCTGCGCGCGCACGCGGCCGAACACGCCCACGCCGTACTTGCCCGGCAGGCCGGTCGCCGCCCACTCGGCCGCGCGATCGGCGGCGGGGCGGTAGGTCTCGGTGTTGATGCCGTGCAGGTTCACGACATGCGGCACCTCGAGGTACGAGCCCGACTCGGGTGAGACCGCGATCACGGCGTCCATTCGGCGGAGGAGAAAACGCGTCCATGCCGAGTGGCGCCGCTGCGCCGCGGAGGTGAAGAGGAGCTTGAGCGGCTGGCGCAGCACGGCACGCAGGAGCCAACCGGCGAGCATCTCGTTGTTGCGGCGCGCGTGCCAGATGCGCCCCGGCCGGCCCGGCGGGCGGCTCCAGCCCTGCGTGAGCACCGAGCGCCACGTGACCTGCGGCCAGTGCGCGGGCAACTTCGGACCGAGCGCCGCGATCGGCAGGCGTTTCGCATGCACCGGCAGGAGCGCGGCCACGGTGGAAGTCACGCCGCTGTAGCGGTATTTCATGCTGGCGGCGATCACCTCGGTCGTGCGCAGGTCGCGGATGTTGTTCTCCATGCGGGGGACGTTCGCGGCAAACGAACACGCGCGCCGTGCGAAGGGCCAACACTTTCTCGCCACACCCGCTCCACCACGACCCATGTCTCTCGCCCTTCGCCCTCCCCTCATTCCGACATGCCTAACACCTGCCACAGCGGCCCTCCGTCGTCTGTCCTCCGTCCTCCGTCGTCCGCGCATAACGCACGGTTTTCCTTTGCCCCACGCTTCCCGCTGGCGTCCGCTTTCCGCACACCGATGCCGTTGCTCGAAGTCACCGACCTGCGCACGCATTTCCACACCCGCAACGGCGTGGTGCGCGCGGTCGACGGCGTGAGCTTCTCCCTCGAAAAAGGCGAGACGCTCGGCCTCGTCGGCGAATCCGGCTCGGGCAAGTCCGTCACCTGCCAGTCGCTCCTGCGCCTCGTGCCGCAGCCGCCCGCGCAGCTCGCCGGCCGCGCCCTCTTCGCCGGCACCGACCTGCTCTCCTGCCCCGCGCGCGAGCTGCGCGCCATCCGCGGCCGCCGCATCGGCATGATCTTCCAGGACCCGATGACGTCGCTCAATCCGTACCTGCGGATCTCCGACCAGCTCATCGAGCCGCTCCTCATCCACGAGAAACTCTCCCGCCGCGATGCGCTCGCTCGCGGCCTGGCGATGCTCGAGGCCGTCGGCATCAACGACGCCGCCGCACGCCTCCACCACTACCCGCACGAGTTCTCCGGCGGCATGCGCCAACGCGTGATGATCGCGATGGCCCTCATCGCCCGTCCCGAGCTGCTCATCGCCGACGAGCCCACCACCGCGCTCGACGTCACCGTGCAGGCGCAGATCCTCGACCTCATCCGCCGCCTCCAACGCGAGCTCGGCATGGCCGTGATCTTCATCACGCACGACCTCGGCGTCGTCGCCGGCCTGTGCGATCGCGTGCAGGTGATGTACGCCGGCCGCATCGTCGAGAGCGCCACGACCACGGACCTCTTCGCGCGTCCGCAACATCCCTACACCCGCGCCCTCCAACGCTCGATCCCCGCCCTCCAACCGAAGGGCGCCGAGCTCTTCACGATCCCCGGCCTCCCGCCCGACCTCAGCCGCCTCCCGCCCGGCTGCCCCTTCGCACCGCGCTGCGAATTCGCCGTCGAGAAATGCCGCACCGGCGACGCCCCGCCGCTCGTGGAAACCAAACCCGCCCACCACTCCGCCTGTCTCCGCGTCCAGGCCGGGGAGCTCTAGACCAATCGACCGTTGTCCGAGGTAGGAGCCTGCTTGCAGGCGACAGA
>DATGXA010000315.1:0-15884 GCA_035299125.1 Opitutaceae bacterium | reverse complement strand
AGGAGGTCCGACAGGCACGCGCCCATGGCGTCGGGTGCCGACGCAGAGCGGCCGGAAAGGTCGCCGGTGCTGCGGCGGCCGCGTGGGTTTGCACGGTGCTTGGTCATTGGGACTGCAGATGGGTAGGTACGAGTCGCCTCGTTTTTTGCGAATTTCCGCTATTCCGCAAGCCGTGCTTTCCCCGTGGGCCGGATGCGGGGTCGGAAGGGCCGGCGGGTTGCCCAGCGCAACGCCGAGGCGAAGTTCAGGCCCGCGCGTAGCAGGCAAAGAGGGAATCCCCGATAGGCAGCGAGACGTGTTTGGCCGATCCTATCGCGACCAACCAGAGCGATGCGCTCCCCCCCACATTTCCACGGTCTTCGCGTGAGCGTCGACAGCGAACCAGCGTCCGCCGGCGCCGACACAGAAGCGGTCCCGGGTATGCCACGCAAACGCGTCTACATCGTCGACGACCATCGGTTCTTCGTCGCGGGGCTGAGCTCGTTGATCAACCACGACACCTCGATGGAGGTGTGCGGGAGCGCGCCCGACGGGCGGAAGGTCGTGAGCGAAGTGCGTCGACTGCATCCGGACCTCGTGTTGATGGATGTGAAACTGCCCCGCACCAGCGGTCTCGTCGTCGCCCGCAACATCCGGAAGTTCCTCGGCGACATCCCGATCCTTTTCATCTCGAGCCTGACCGAGCCACGCATCCGCGAGGAGGCGGGCAGCATCGGCGCACTGGGTTTCCTCGAGAAAACGCAGGAACCTGGCCGGATCCTCGACGGGATCCGACGCGCGCTGGGATTATGAACCCGTGCCCGCGCGGAGTTAGCGCTTGTCCGCGGCGGTTCTCGTGATTTGTGTGCTCCCCAGCGCCCCGCCACCCAGTATCTGCAAATCCATGCCGAACAAGGCCACAATCCTGGTCGTTGACGACGAAGACGCCGCTCTGCAGCTCCTGCAGGACGCCCTGCTGGCGGCGGGCTACGAGGTGTTTGCAGCGCGCGACGGCGTGCAGGCTTGGGCCGCGCTGGAGAGCGGCGCGATCAAGGCGCCCGATCTGCTCCTCACCGACCTCGTCATGCCAAACATGGACGGCATGGAGCTCGCGCGGAAAGTCATCCACGCCTTCCCGAAGACGAAGATCCTTTTCACCTCGGGCTACGCGGACGATGTCGTCTACGCGAATCAGGAGCTCGCTGGCGCATCCGCGTTCCTCCCGAAGCCGTTCGACGCGGGTGGCCTGCAGCGCCGCGTGAAGGAACTCGTCGGCGCCTGAGGCCTGGCCCTCGGCCGCGCTTGCGGCGTTCGCTGCCGGTCCGCTTCACGCTTGCCGCGCCAGAGCCCGGCCGCGTTTCCTCGGCCCATGCGCGTTTACTTCATGGGCATCTGTGGCACCGCCATGGGCAATGCGGCGTTGTTGCTACGTCAGGCCGGGCACGAAGTGCTCGGAGCCGACACCGGGATCTATCCCCCGATGAGCACCGTGCTCCGCGAGGCCGGTGTGACGATCCACGAAGGCTACGATCCGGAACGCTTGCGCAGCCTCGCGCCGGATCTCGTCGTGATCGGCAACGCCATGTCGCGCGGCAATCCCGAGGTCGAGTGGTTGCTCGACACGCGCGCGCTGCCCTTCGCTTCGCTGCCGGAGTTGCTCCACGATCTCGTCCTGCGACACCGGCGCAACGTCGTCGTCTGCGGCACGCACGGGAAGACGACCACCACCGCGCTCACCGCTCACCTTCTGCGCGAGGCCGCCACCGATCCGGGCTGGCTCATCGGCGGCGTGCCGATCGACCCGCCCACCGGCACGAATCTCGGCGCCGCCGGCGGGCCGTTCGTGATCGAGGGCGATGAATACGACAGCGCGTTCTTCGACAAGCGCAGCAAGTTCATCCACTACGCGCCGCGCATCGCCGTGCTGAACAACCTCGAATTCGACCACGCCGACATCTTCCGCGATCTCGCCGACGTGCAGCGTACGTTCTCCCACCTCGTGCGTATCGTCCCGCGCAACGGTTGCGTGGTGATGAACGGCGACGACCTCAACCTCCGCGCGCTCGGCGCAATGTCGTGGACGCGCGTTGTCCGCGTGGGCGTGGGTGAGGGAAACGACCTCGTGCTACGCAACTTCTCCGAGGACCCGCACGGCGTGTCGTTCACGCTCGAGTGGCGCGGGCGCCGCTGGTCGGAGATCCGCTGGAAACTCCCCGGCCTCTTCAACGCCCGCAACGCCGCCATGGCCGCCACGGCCGCCGGCCTGCTCCTTCATGGCGACGATCCCACGCCGCTCGACCTCGCACCGCTCGCGCGTTTCCGCGGGGTGAAACGCCGCCAGGAGATCCTTCACCGCTCGCCCGCGCTGACCGTGATCGAGGACTTCGGCCACCACCCGACCGCGCTCCACGAGACGCTCGTCTCGCTGCGCTCCCGTTTCCCCGGGCACACGCTCACCGCCGTATTCGAGCCGCGGAGCAACACCGCGCGCACGAAGGTGCTGCAGGGTGGTTTCTCCCGCGCGCTTGCCGAGGCCGACGAGGTGTACCTCGGCGCCGTGAACCGCGCCGAGAAACTCGCCGAAGGCGAACGTTTCGACGCCGAGGCGGTCGCCCAGCAGCTTGAGGCGGCCAACGTCCACGCGCGCCATTTCGCGCGCAACGCCGAGGTGCTCGAAGCCCTCCGTCGCGATACGCTAGCGACGCCGCCCGCGAAGCCGCGGCTTGTCGTCTTCTTCTCCAACGGTTCGTTCGACGGTGTGATCGCCGACTACGCGAAAGCTGCGCAGGCCGCCGGCCGTTGAGCGCCGCCGCGACGCAGCCTTCGGCGCCGATTCGCGGGCGAGGTCCTCGCTCCGTCCCGCAGCCGATTTCGGAAAAGAAACGGGCCGCCAACCCCTTGGCGGCCCGTTTCAAACTATCCCCAGAATCCCGCTAGGCGGGACAACAAGCACGAGCCGGGAGACGGCTGATGCGCGCCTCGGTTTCAGCTTTCCGCAATCACGGGATGAAGTCCCGTTTTGCGGTGACGGTGCCGGCTGAGTCGATGCCGGGTTTCCCGCCGCATTGTTGCCGCGCGCCGCGAGGCCTCCCGGCGCCACGTGCGGTTCTCCGCGGAAGGCCCTGACACGGCAAACCCGTGAGCTGGACGGAAGCGGCTCGCCCGTGCCGATGGCGAGGAGTGCTGCGTTAGCAGCGATCGGATACCGCGCTTCTACTCGCTTTGTTGGTTCCCAAAAAAGCGACGAGCCGCCAACCCCTTGGCGGCTCGTCTTAGTAGTCGGTATTATCCCCAGAATCCCGCTAGGCGGGATTAACAAGCACGTGGAGATAGACGCGGCAGGCGCGAAAAAGTTTCATTTTTCTTCCGAGAAAATGCGGCGCGGCGCGGTTTGCGCGGCGAGTGCGCCCAACCTCGCCGTGAATCGCCGGAAGGAGCCATCGGGTGCCGGGCCGGTCGGCGTCATCCGGGCGCGGTGTCGCCGGTGCCGCGCGAGCCGGCGCCAGCGGTGATCAATGCGGTGGCGGCGCGCAGTTGGTCGGCCGCGCCGAGCAACACAAGGTGATCGCCGGCGCAGAGTTCCTCGTCGGGGCCGGGATTGAGGATGTTCGCGCCGGCCCGCTCGATGCCCACGATGCTCGCGCCCGTCCGGCTGCGCAGCTCCAGTTCGCGGATGAGGCGGCCCGCGGCGGGCGAGTCGGCAGCAAGCGCGACGGTGGCGAGGTCCGCTTCGCGCAACAACGGCGGCAGGGCCTTGGGCGTTTCTGCGGCCGGTGTGGCGAAGGTTTCTTCGATCGCTCCCTGCGCGCGCGAGTAGAGACGGCTGAACGAGCGCCGGAGTGCCCAGCCGAGCGCAGCGACGACGACCAGCAGCACGAGCAGCACCGGTGCGGGCGGAAGCAGCGTGGCGCTCAGCGCGAGCATGTAGAAGCCGAGGATGACGGTGCCGGCGATCGGGATCGTGCCCGCCACGATCGCGCGGATCGGTACGGTGCGCGCGCCGGCGAGGTTTTCGGAGACTTTGGTTTCGGCGACGACCAGCCCGAGCGCCTGCAGTTTGCGGACGGTGGCGACGACCAGCGGCAACGCCAGTACCGTCGCGGCGAACCACAGGGCCGTGTCTCGCCAGACCGGTGCCCAATCGAGTCGCCGCAACATTTCGGGCGGGCGCCGACCCAACACCGCCGCACCGAGAAAC
Organism: Opitutaceae bacterium; assembly: GCA_035299125.1. Lineage (GTDB taxonomy): Bacteria > Verrucomicrobiota > Verrucomicrobiia > Opitutales > Opitutaceae > CAJCBL01. The sequence continues at coordinate 11,707 of DATGXA010000315.1, read as the reverse complement.
ACCGCGGCCAGCAACACGGCGTTGAGCCCGATCTGCAGGCACCAACGCCGGATCAGGCGGCCGGCGTCGCTGCGGGTTTCCTTGTGCGAATCCAAGCTGCCCACCCAGCGAGTGTAGACGCGGAGCAGGTCCATCACGGGGCGCGGCGCGAGGCGCTCGAGGCGGTCGGCGGTGCCGTCGGAGGCGCGGATCAGATACGGCGTGAGAAGTGTCGTGATCGCCGACACGGCGACCGCGACCGGGTAAAGAAACTCGCTCGTGACGCGCAACGACACACCGAGCGATGCGATGATGAACGAGAATTCGCCGATCTGCGCCACGCTCATGCCGACGCGCAACGACGTCTTCGTGTCGTGGCCGCCGAGGAACGTGCCGGCGCTGCACGCGATCACCTTGCACACGATGACCGCCACCGTGATCGCCAGGATCGGCGCCCAGTGCTCGAGCAGCATCCGCGGTTCGATCAACAGCCCGATCGCCACGAAGAACACCGCGCTGAACATGTCGCGCACCGGCTCGATCAACGTCGCGATCCGGTGGATCTCCCGCGACTCCGCGATCACCGCGCCGATCACGAACGCGCCGAGCGCCACGCTGTAGCCGAGCTTCGTCGCGAGCAGCGACACGCCGAAGCACAAGCCCAGCGCGGCGACGAGCAGCACCTCGTCGCTCTTGAATCGCGCCACGTAACCGAGCAACCGCGGCACGGCGATCAGCCCCGCGACCAGCACCACCGCGAGGAATGCGGCGAGTTTGCCGAGCGTCGCGCCGACCGAGCCGAGCCCGAGTTCGCCCGTCATCGCGATACCCGAGAGCAGCGCGATCATCGCGATGCCCAGGATGTCCTCCACGATGAGGATGCCGAAGATCAGCTGGGAGAAACGTTCCCGCGTGCGGCCGAGCTCAGCGAGGACCTTGATGATGATCGTGGTCGACGACATCGAAAGCATCGCGCCGAGGAACAGACTGTCGGTGCCGCTCCAGCCGAAGAGTTGCCCGAGCCCGTAGCCGACCCAACCCATCGTGAAGATCTCGAGCAGCGCGGCGAGCGTGGCGGTCCCGCCGACCTGACGGAGTTTCCGCAGGCTGAATTCCAGCCCGAGCGAGAACATCAGCAGGATCACGCCGAGCTCGGCCAAGGTGTTGATCGTCTCCTCGCTGCGGATGAGCGGGTAGGGCGGGGTGTGCGGTCCGATGATGAAACCCGCGAGGATGTACCCGAGCACCACCGGTTGCTTCAACCGATGGAAGAGTACGGTGACCACGCCGGCCACGACCATGACCACGGCGAGATCTTGGAGGAGCGCCACGGAATGCATGTTGAAGAAGTACCGCTCCGCCGCGCCGCCGCTAGGTGCGGCGACAGTTTTCCGGCCGAACCGCGCCCGCGGCCGGCTTCACCGGTCGGCACGCACCTCGCGCTTGCCCATAACAAAAACGACCGGCGCTGGGCCGGTCGTTTTGAAAGGTGGTGCCAGAGGGCAGGATTGAACTGCCGACCAAGGGCTTATGAGTCCCCTGCTCTACCACTGAGCTACTCTGGCGGAAAACGGAGCGGCTGATTTGCCGGGCGGCGCCGCGCTTGCCAACACAAATTTGCCGCTGCGTGCCACGTCCGAGGGCGGACTGAAGTGGCGACCCGGCCGCCATGCCCGGATAGGCCACCTCGGCGAAGCGGTCCACCGCGGCCGGGGAGTCCGGTGATTTGCTCCGAGTCGGAGGCCAGCCCGGCTCCGAGCCTGACAAATCCCTGACAACTCCTTACACCGCGCTGACGACATTTCTCCGCCCGGCGGTTAGGATGGAGCTGGTTTCGTTTCGTCGGGTCTGCGTCTCCCAAAACACCATGAAAACCCTGTTTCGCCCCGCGGCGCTCGCGCTCGCCTGCCTGGCCCTGTTCACCTCCGCGTTTGCGGCCAACCGCGACGCCCAATGGAAATCCGTCGACGAGGCCGCCGAACAGGGCTTGCCGAAGACCGCCATCGAGCGGCTCGAGCCGATCATCGCCGGCGCGCTCGCGGACAACGCCCACGCCGAGGCCGTGCGCGCCATCGGCCGCAAGATCGCCCTCGAAGGCCTGATCGAAGGCAACAAGCCCGAGGAGAAGATCACGCGGCTCGAGGCCGAGATCGCGAAGGCACCCGCGCCGATGAAGCCGGTCATGGAGGCGCTGCTGGCGCACTGGTACTGGCAATACTTCCAGCACAACCGCTGGCGTTTCCTCCAGCGCACGCAGACGGCGGCCGCGCCCGGAGCGGATATCCAGACTTGGGATCTCGCGCGCATCCTCGCCGAGATTGGAAAACACTTCGACGCCGCGCTCGCCGACCCCGCCGCGCTCCAGGCTGTGCCCATCGCGCAGTGGGACGCGCTGATCGAGAAGGGCAACGTGCCCGACGCGTACCGCCCCACGCTCTTCGACTTCCTCGCGTACGAGGCGCTGTCGTTCTACCAGGCCGGCGAGCAGAGCGCGGTGAAGGCGGAGGACGAGTTCGAGCTCCCGGCCGAGGGGCCGGCGCTGGGCGACGCCGCGGCGTTTCTCGCCTGGCACGCCACGTTCGCGACGAAACAGTTTCCCGACTCGCCGATCGTCAAAGCGCTCGATCTCTACGGCCGGCTGATGGAGTTCCATCGCAACGACGCCGACCGCTCCGCCTTCCTCGACGCCGATCTCGCGCGACTGGGCTACGCCTTCAACGTCGCCGTGGGCGAAGAGAAGACCGAGCGCTACGAGGCGGCGCTCACGCGTTTTGCCGACGGCACCGCGAAGCACGAGATCTCGGCCCGCGCGCTCTATCTTCTCGCCAACCGCCGCCACTCCGCCGGCGAGCCCGTGCAAGCCCGCGAGATCGCGCAGCGCGGCTACGCGGCCTTTCCGCAGAGCAACGGCGGCGTGCAGTGCTACAACCTCATCCGGCAGATCGAAGCGCCCTCGGCGACGCTCGCCACCGAGCAGGTCTGGAGCGTGCCGCTGCCGACGCTCGACGTGACCTACAAGAACCTCGGCCGCGTCTATTTCCGCGCGGTGCCGGTCGACTTCGCCGACTACGTGAAGCGCGCGCGGTGGAATTTCGGCCACTTCGAGCAGGAAAGGCTCCGGGAACTGCTTGCCGCCAAGCCCGCGCTCGCGTGGGACGCTGTGTTGCCCGCCACGCCCGACTTCAAGCAGCGCACCGAGAAGTTGCCGGCGCCGACCGCGCTCAAAGCGGGTTTCTACGTCGTGTTCGCCAGCGCGAACCCCGAGTTCAGCGAGGCGAACAACCAGGTCAGCATGGCCAGCATCTGGGTGAGCGAACTCGCGTTGGTGCTGCAGCAGCGGGTTGATACCGGCCGGCAGGTCGGCTTTGTCCTTCGTGCGGGCAGCGGCGAACCTGTCGCCGGGGCGACGGTGCGCGTGTGGCAGACCGACCGCGAAGGGCGTTTCAAGGCGACCGCGCCGCTCACCTCCGACGCGGACGGCCGCTTCGAAGTCGTTTCCAAGGACCGGCAGGTCGTGCTCCTCGCCGAGCACGAGGGACAGGCTGTGCCGAGCCTGCGGGCGTTCCAGACCTACGAGCGCGGCGATCCGGACCGCGCCGACACGCACACCACGTTCTTCACCGACCGCGCCATCTACCGCCCGGGCCAGACGATCAGCTACAAGGGCATCTCGATTCGCTACGACCAGAACGCCGGCAAGTACTCCGCCATCGCCGGGCTGAAGCTCACCATCGTCTTCAACGATCCCAACGGTCAGGAGATCGCGCGCACGGAGCAGACGACCAACGACTATGGCTCGTTCAGCGGCGTGTTCACCGCGCCGCGCGACCGCGTGACCGGCATGATGTCGATCTCCGTCCTCGGACGGTCGAGCAGCACGCACTTCAACGTGGAGGAATACAAACGGCCGAAGTTCCAGGTGACGCTCGAGGCACCGAAGGAGGCCGCGAAGCTCGACGGCGCCGTCATCGTGACTGGCAAGGCCACGGCGTACACGGGCTCCGCGATTGGCGGCGCGAAGGTGAAATGGCGCGTCGAGCGCGGCGTGCAGTTGCCGCGCTGGTGCTGGTGGTGGCAGCCGCCGGCCAGCAAGGCCATTGCGCACGGCACCGCGGTGTCGGCTGACGACGGCACGTTCAAGGTGGAGTTCACCGCCGCGCCCGACCGCTCGGTGCCGGCCAAGAACGAGCCGGTGTTCAACTATTCGATCCACACCGACGTGACCGACACGACCGGTGAAACGCGCTCGGAGGACACGAGCGTGCGGGTGGGTTACACCGCGTTGCAGGCGACGTTCAGCGTGCCCGAGTGGCTCTCGACTGAAAAGCCGGCCGAGATCGCCGTCGGCACCGCCACGCTCGACGGTCAGCCGTTGCCCGCTGAAGGCGTTTTCAAGGTTTACGTGCTCCAGCAGCCGCTCGCCGTCGAGCGCGCGCCGTTGCAGCCCGAATATCGCTGGTGGTGGGGTGCGGGTGAACCGCAGCCCGACCCGACGAAGCCTGAATCGTGGGCACTCGGCGAGGTCGTGGCGGAGCAGCGCTTCGCCACCGATGCGAGCGGTCACACGAAGATCGCCGTGCCGTTGAAGGCCGGCCTGTACCGCGCGGTCGTCGAGACGAAGGACCGCTTCGGCAAGGCTGTGACGGCGCGCGAGACCTTCGAAGTGATCGATCCGGCGGCGACGCGCTACGGCGTGAAGGTGCCGAACCATTTCGCCGCTCCGCAATGGTTCGTGGAACCGGGCGAGAAGTTCCAGGCGTACTGGGGCACGGGTTACTCGGTTGGCCGGGCGTTCGTCGAGGTTGAGTGCAACGGTCAGGTGCTCCAGCGCTACTGGACGAAGGGCGAGCGCACGCAGGAAGTGGTCGCGCAGACGCCGACCGAGGCGATGCGCGGCGGCTTCACGGTGCGCGTGACCTACGTGCGCGAGAACCGCGCCTACTTCAATGAGCGCATCGTGCAGGTGCCGTGGACGAACAAGCAGCTCGCGGTGAAATGGGAGACGTTCCGCTCGAAGCTCGCGCCCGGCCAGAAGGAGACATGGACGGCGGTGATCACCGGGCCCGACGCGCAGCGCGCGAGCGCCGAGATGGTCGCGGCGTTGTACGACGCCTCGCTCGACCAGTACGCGCCGCACAGCTGGCCGTCGGCGTTCACCGGCTTCCGCTGGGAGTATTCGCTGTGCCAGTCGGAGTTCCAGAACGCGCGGGAGGGTTTCCGCCACTTCCAAGGCTGGTGGCAGATCGACCAACGCAGCTTTTCCTGGAGTTACCGCGCGTTCCCGTCGGAGGTCGTGTCCGATGTCTGGGGCTGGCAGTATGAGCGGCGGATGATGAAGAGCATGGCGATGCCGGCGGGGCGGGCGAGAGGGATGGAGATGGACGCCGAAATGCCGATGCCGTCCGCACCGGCGGCGGCGATGGAGATGGCGGCGGACAAGAACCAACCGGACCCTGCTGCGACGACGGTTGGCATGGGCCCTGGCGATCTCAACACCGCTGCTGCCGAGGCTTCCCCCAAGCCCGACCTCAGCAAAGTCACCGCGCGCAAGAACCTCAGCGAAACCGCGTTCTTCTTCCCGCACCTGCAGGCCGGTGAAGACGGCGTGGTGCGGATGACGTTCACGATGCCGGAGGCGCTCACCGAGTGGAAGTTCCTCGGCTTCGCGCACGACGCGCAGCTCCGCGGCGGGTTGCTGACGGACAAGGTCGTCACCGCGAAGGATCTCATGGTCGAGCCGAACCCGCCGCGGTTCGTGCGCGAGGGCGACGCGATCGAATTCACCGTGAAGGTGAGCAACCAGAGCGATCAGCCGCAGCAGGGCACCGTGAAGCTCACCTTCGCCGACGCCGCCACGCAGCAGTCCGTCGATGCCGCGCTCGGGCTCGGCGCGACCGAGCAGGCGTTCGACGTGCCGGCGAAGCAGTCGCGCAGCTACTCGTGGCGGATCGCGGTGCCGGACGGGCTCGGTTTCCTCACGTACAAGGCCGTCGGCGCCACCGCGCAGGCCAGCGACGGCGAGGAAGGGTTCCTCCCCGTGCTCAGCCGGCGGATTCTCGTCACCGAGTCGGTGCCGCTGCCGATCCGCGGGAAGCAGACGAAGGCGTTCCGTTTCCCGAAGCTCCTCGAAAGCGGCAAGTCCGACACGCTCCGCCACCAGTCGCTCACGGTACAGATGACTTCGCAGCCGGCGTGGTACGCGGTGATGGCGTTGCCGTACCTGATGGAGTTTCCGTACGAATGCAGCGAGCAGGTGTTCAACCGGCTCTATGCGAACGCGCTCGCGCGCCACATCGCCAACTCCGACCCGAAGATCCGCCGCGTGTTCGAGCAGTGGAGGAACACGCCGGCCCTCGACAGCCCGCTGACCAAGAACCAGGACCTCAAATCCGTCCTGCTCGAGGAGACGCCGTGGGTGCGCGAGGCGAAGAATGAGAGCGAGGCGCGCCGCAACGTTGGTCTGCTCTTCGACGCTAACCGCCTCGACGAGGAGACCGCGAGTACGCTGCGCAAGCTCGCCGACCAGCAGCTCGGCAGCGGGCTCTGGCCGTGGTTCCCCGGCGGCCGAGAAAACGAATACATCTCGCTCTACATCGTGACCGGTTTCGGCCGGCTGCGGCACCTCGGCGTCGCCATCGACGCGGCGCCCGCCGTGAAGGCACTCGGCGCGCTCGATGTATGGATCGCCCAGCGCTACCGCGAGATCCAGCGACTCCCGCATCCCGAGGAGTACGTGCCGAACCACACCGACGTGATCTACCTGTACGGCCGCAGCTTCTTCCTCGAGGACCAGCCGGTCGCCGACACGCATCGCCAGGCGGTGGACTTCTTCCTCGGGCAGCTCCGGAAGCTTTGGCTGAAGACGGATTGCCGGATGTGCCAGGCGCAGGGGGCGCTCGCGTTGCAACGTTTCGGCGACAAGGCGACGCCGCGCGCGATCCTCGCGTCGCTCAAGGAACGCAGCGTGAGCAACGAGGAGCTGGGGATGTTCTGGCGCGACACCGAGCTGAGCTGGTGGTGGTACCGCGCGCCCATCGAGACGCAGGCCACGATGGTCGAGGCGTTTGCCGAGGTGGCGCAGGACGCGCAGGCCGTCGACGACCTCCAGGTGTGGCTGCTCAAACAGAAGCAGACACAGGATTGGAAGACCACGAAGGCGACGGCCGACGCGATCTACGCGCTGCTCCTCGGCGGGCGAAACCTGCTCGGCAGCGACGCGCTCGTCGAGGTCGCCCTCGGCGGCACGGCGATCAAGCCCGAGAAGGTCGAGGCCGGCACCGGTTTCTACGAGCAGAAGTTTGCCGCGCCGGAGATCAAGCCCGCCATGGGCGAGATCACGGTCAAGAAGGTCGACGACGGCGTGAGCTGGGGCAGCGTGCATTGGCAGTACCTCGAAGACATGGCGAAGGTCACGCCGCACGAGGGCACGCCGCTGAAGCTCAGGAAGAGCCTGTGGGTGAAACAGACGACCGTGAAGGGCCAGGAACTCGTGCCGGTCGCGGGGCCGATCGCCGTGGGCGACGAACTCGTTGTCCGCATCGAGCTGCGCACGGATCGCGACATGGAGTACGTACACCTGAAAGATCAGCGCGGCAGCGGCACGGAGCCCGTCGCCGTGCTCAGCCAGTACAAGTACCAGGACGGCCTCGCGTACTACGAGAGCACGCGCGACACGGCGTCGCACTTCTTCATCGATTACCTGCCGAAGGGCACGTACGTGTTCGAGTATTCGACACGCGTGCAGCTCAAGGGCGCGTACCAGACCGGCATCGCCGAGATCCAGTGCATGTACGCGCCGGAGTTCAACAGCCACTCCGAGAGCTTCGTGCTCGAGGTGAAATGAGGAAGGCGGCCTCCCGAGTGGTGAATGTGGAAATCAGCAAAGCAGGAAACGGAAGCGTTCCCACGTAGCGCCGCTCTCGCGAGCGGCGCCACTGTTTCCCGGGAGTGCGGGTAACTGGACGACGAAGTCGTTCAGCTCCGGCGGCGCCTCTTCACCAGCCCGCGATGGCTTCGAGGCGGCGACGATAGCGTCGACCGATCACGGCGGGGGCGAAACGTTCCTCGATCGTCGCGCGCGCCTTTGCGCCGAGTTGCTCGCGCAGCGCGGGCTCGGCGACGAGCCGACGCATCCACCACGCGGCGTGTTCGATATCCGGATCTGCCCAGGTCTGGCCCTTCGCGTAGGGTCCGACGTTGCGGTCGAGCGTGATGAGCTTCGCTTGGACGGGGCAGCCGTTGCGGTCGTTGACGAACTCCGCGGAGGCCGACCAGTCGGTCGAGATCACGGGCTTGCCGAGGTACATGCTCTCGGCGATCGCGAGGCCGAAACCTTCGGAGCGGTGCAGGGAGACGAAGCAGTCGCACGCGGCCTGCAACGCGTAGATGTCGGCGCGCGGGAGTGTTTCCGCGATGAGCGTGGCGCCGGGGAGCGCGGCGGTCTCGGCCTGGAGGCGCGCCCACGACTCGGGGTTGCTGGCGCGGTTGTGGACCTTGATGACGACGCCGACCTCGGCGGACGCTGGGAACGCGCGGCGGTACGCCTCGAGCAGCGCGCGCGGGTTCTTGCGCTCGCTGTACGAGTTGAGGTCGTAGAGGAACAGGAAGAGGAAACGGTCGGCGGGCAGGCCGAAGCGCGCGCGGATCGCGGCGGCGGTCTCGGTCGGCCGGGCGAAACCGATCGCATGCGGCATCGTGTGCACGGCGTGCGGGAGTTTCGCGGCGATCGCCTCGCGCACGAAGTCGCTCGGGCACCAGATTTCGTCGTAGTACTGCGCGTACTCGAGCCACGCGTCGGGGAACTCCGGCAGCTCCCACGCCCAGTACGCGATGTTGTACTTTCCAGCGCGGAAGGCGCGGCCGTGGTGGTGGTCGATGTCGCGCGACTGCGGGGCGTCGACGTGGATGACGTTCACGCCGTGCGGATTCGCCGTCTGGAGACGCGCGACGAGGGAGTCGTCGCCCTGCGGGTTGAGGCAGTTGAGCTTGAGCGGGACGACGGCCACAGGCAGCCCGGCGGCGTCGGCCGCACGGACCATGCAGCGCGCGGATTCGCCCACGCCGAGCTCGGCCTGGTGGAAGCCGACGACGTTCATCCCGAGGCGGAGGTGCTTGCGGGAGAACGCGTGGTTGAAGGGCGAGTGGCGGTTGGTGAAGTCGAAGATCGTCTCGCCGGAGTCCGACACCAGAGCGCGGATGCGCAGCTGGCGGTTCTTGTTCTGCCGGCGGTACCACTGGAGGCGGCGGTGGATGGGGCCGAGAAACGTGAGCCCTTTCGCGACGCGGCCGAGCCAGGCGATGTTGTCGGTCCATCCGGTGCCGTGGAGGCGCAGGCCGATGGTGTTGTTCTCGCCTTCGCGCGGGACGGGAAGATCGAGCGGCACCTCGAAAGCTCCCGGCGCCACCGGCGCGACAAGGGCGACGCGGGCGCCGTTCAGCGTGACCTCGAGGCGTGGCGGGCGACCTGCGCGCTCGACGGCCGGCCAGGGTTTCACGGCACCGTGCAGGACGACGCGGCGGACGTCCGTGAACGCGGGCACGACGATGCTCGCATCGAGTCGGAGCCAATGGGACTCGAGGTCGAACTCGTCGTGAAGCAGTCCCGTGAAATGGGACCAACGGCTGGCGGGCGAGGAGAGACGCGGATTCGCGGACATGAGGCGCGGAAAATTAACGACGGTCGCGGCGGCGGTGTCCAACGGTAATCGGGCGTTTCCGCTGACGACACGGGGGGCGCGGCGGAGCACGCGTAGACGAGTGGTCAACGCGGCACGCAGACGAGGTTTTCGACCATGAAGCCGATCTGGCGCTGGTCTCGGCCGTAGCGGCGCAATCGTCCGTCGTATTCGAAGATCAGCTCGCGTGTGCCGGGCTCGAGCGGACAGGGCAACACGACCTCGCGCGGTTCGCTGCCCGCGAGAGTCACGCCGCCGAGGACGCGTTCACCGAGGCGAATCGTTAGCCGACCCACCGCCACGGCCGTGGCGGTGAAACGCAGTTCGCCGGAGGTGGCCTGCGGCTGGTCCCAATCGAGGCGAACCACCGCCTCGCGTTTGCCCCAGCGCCACGCGTGCGCATCGGCGAGTTCCACCGGCCACCAACCGCCGCGGGCGAGCAGCCAAGGTTGGCCGACCGCCGGCACCTGCTGCGGATTCCAGAGAGTCACGACCCGCGCGTCGCGGAGCGAGGGCGGCGTGGCGGGTTCGCGCGGGTGCAACGGAAATACGGCGACATCGCTGCGCGCCGTTGGCAGCTCGGCGAGGCCGAGCGCGCGGAGTTCGCTGAGGAGCGCGGCGGCGCCGTCGGTGTAGCCGCGGCGATCGATCCAGAGCGCGGAAAAGCCGGTGGACTGAAGTCGCTCGACGAGCGCCGCGGCCGGCAGACGCGTGGTGGCAATGCCCCAGTCGGACTCCTCGCGCCCGCGCAGCGCGCCGTAGGAGAAGCGCAGGCCGGCGGAGGCGAGGAACGGCCGTAGGTGTTCGTAGTCGCGGAGTTTGGCGGTGAGACCGGCTTCGGGGAATGGCACGAACGGCAGTTGGAACACGCACCCCTGGTTGCCGATCGCCTGCTCGAGTGTGGTGACTGCGGCGCGATCGGCGTCGATCTGCGCGGTGAGTTCGCGGCGCGCCTTGGCGAAGTCGGACCACGGCGTTTGTTCGAACCAGCCGGCGGCGCCGAGTGCGGCGGCGGCAGCGAGCGTGATCCAGCGGCCGGTGTCGCGCGTGGCGCGGTGCAGGGCGCCGAAGAGGAAGAGCAGCGCCCAGAGCGAGAGGAAGACCCCGATGCGGTTGCTCGCGCGGAACCAGTCGACGCCGAGAAGCGCCAGCGCCGCGGTGCCGCCGCCGACGGTGGCGATGAGCCCGCACCAGAAGACGCCGTGGACGGCATCCGGAACACGGTGACGCGGATCGGGCCGGGCGACCGCGCGCAGCCCGGTGAAGGCGAGCAGGCCGAGCCCGAGCAGGCCGACCAGACCGAGATAGTTGTAGAAGAACTCGCCCTTCAGCGCGGAGTGCGCCGAGTACACTTGGCCGAAATCGCGGAACAGCCGGCTCCGGTGATCGGCCGGCGGGATCACGAGATCGAGCGGCTTGAGCGCGTAGAGCTCGGCGCCGGTGTAGCCGCGGTCGAATTGCTCGGTGCTGGGCGCGCCGGTGAGCTTCGCGGCGAAAAACGTCCAGTGCGCGAGCATCACGGCGAGCGCCATCGCGGTGAGCAACGTCGCCAGTGGTGCGAGCCTCCGCCACGGCGCGCGCCGGAGTCGGTTCATCCCGAACGCGCCGAGCGCGGCGGCGCGCGCGAGCGTTCGACGCTTGTTGCGGGTGGTCGGAGGCGCGGGGCGGGCGGCGTCGGCGCAAACCAGCAGCAGCGGCGGGAGGGTCCACGTCTGCGTGAAACTGAGCGTGATGAACCAGCGCAGGTGGTAGTTGCTGAACGCGAAGAGCAGCGCGCCGCACGCGGCCCATTCCGGGCGCCAGCCGAGGCGGCGGCCGCAGAGGAAAAACGAAAGCGCGGCCGTCGCGAGCAGGAGACAACCGACGAGGTTGACCGCCGCGAACGGACCCACCGCGCGGGCGAGCAGACCGGCGAGCGCAAACGTCGGGCCGTCGCCCACCGGGTACAGCGTCCAGTCGGCGCCAAACGGCGCGCCGAGGCGCTCGAGGTGCGTGAAGCCGACAAGCGGTTGCGACGGGTCGTCCATCGCGAGGCGCACGCGTGCGCCTCGCGA
>DATGXA010000314.1:0-30041 GCA_035299125.1 Opitutaceae bacterium | reverse complement strand
AGTCTCGGTGGCGGGCACCCACATCGCCTCGGGCGCGCGGGCCGCGAAGGCGGACGCGACCGTCTCCGGCACGACGGCGGTGACCAGACCCACGCCGCTGCGCAGCGCGCTCGACACGGCCATGAGCGCGGCGCCGGGCATCGAGCGCGAGCCCGCGACGACGAGGAGATGGCCGTAGGTCCGCTTGTCGCAGGTGGCGGGCCGCAGATCACGAAGTGGATCGAGCACATCGGCGGTGAGCACGTGCTGGTGGACGAGGGCGGGCTCGGCGGCGTCGAAGAACCCGAGGTCGCAATAGCGCAGCCGGCCGACGGCGGCGGCGGAGTCGGCGCGCAAGACCGGCTCTTTCACGATGCCGGTGGCGTAGGTGAAGTCGGCGCGGAAGGCGACGGGAGCGTTCTCCTCGCCCACGCCGGTGGGCAGATCGATCGCGACGCGCAGGCCGAAGGAGCGATGCTCGTTGAGCGCGGCGAGGAGATTGGCGAGTTCGGCGGGGAGCGGCAGGCGGAACTGCTGGCCGAGGATGCCGTCGAGGCAGAGGTCCCATTCCTCTTCGGCGGCGAGACGCTCGCGCAGGCCGCGGGTGTTGGAGAGCTGGACACGGTCGGGGGCGGCGGCGAACAGTTCGCGCCAGGCGCGCGCGGCGAGCGGACGGAAGGCGCGTTCGCCGAAGACCGGGACGATCGTGGCGGTGGCGTCGGGCAGCTCGGCGAGGAGGGCGCGGGCGGCGAGGAGGGCGTCGCCACCGTTGTGGCCTTTGCCGGCGAGCACGAGCAGCCGAGCGGCGGGGCGCAGGCCTCCGATCTCGGCTGCGTCGCGCAGGATGCCGTGGGCGACGGCGCGACCGGCGCGCTGCATCGCAGTCCACTCGGCCTCCTCTCCGCCGACGAGCTGACGGCGTTCCCAGGCGAGCGCCTCCTTGCAGGAGAAAACGGGATGGGCGTAGCGGTGCATGGGGCGAGGCGGGGGGTGAATGGGGCGATGCGGGAAGGCGGAAGCGGCGAGGGGAGTGGGCCGAGTCACGGGTCGGGTTCGTCGCAACGTACAACGGCGGCGAAGGCGATCGCGACGGTGTCGGAATGCGCGAGGCTGAGCAGCACGTGGGTGCCGCCGACATGGCGGAGCAGAGCGCGGCCTTGTTCGTCGAGGCGGACGAGCGGTTCACTGCGCGCGCCGTGGTAGACGGAGGCGGACGTCCAGCCGAACTCCGCGCCGATGCCGGTGGAGAACGCCTTCGAGATCGCCTCCTTCGCGGCGAAGCGCGCGGCGAGGTGTTTCGCCGGATGCTTCATGCCGAGGCAGTAGGCGCGTTCCTCGTCGGTGAAGACCCGCTGGAGGAAACGCTCGCCTTGGCGTTCGTAGACTCCGGCCACGCGGGAGATCTCGATGACGTCGGTTCCCAAGCCGATGAGGATGCCGCCGGGTGGAAGCTGCAAATTCACGCGGCGAACACTGCGGCCCGAAAAAACGCCCCGCGAGCCGAAACTCGGCGGCGGGGCGCAGGTGGAATGCCGCACGCGGACGGCGGCCGTGGTTGTCACATCGTGACAGCGCGCCGTGCCGCCGGGCGGCGAGGCCGTTTTCCGCTGGTCGATCAACAGTAGTCGCGGCTGGGAGCCTCGAGGCCGAGCATCGCGAGCAGGCCGGCCGAGGTGAAAACTCCCGCGCCGCAGCCGAGCGTCTCCGGGGTGACGATGCGCAGGTTGAGGGCGACAATGACTGCGACGGTGAGGATCGCGACGGCGGTGACGAGGAGAGGCGTGGACGAGAGGATGTGCTTCATGGCGTTTGGTTGTTGTCCTCCTTTTCGCATCGTCCGTGCCAAGCACCAAGCGGCGCTGTAAACGGCGATCTTCCAAGCGGTAGCGCCAGAATCGGTTCGCGAGGCCCGCGCCCGCGTGTAGCCGGTCCGAGATCCGGCCGTCCCACGGACGGGACGAGCGACCAGGTCCGCGCGGCCGCATGGCTTGCGGCGAAACGCGTCCGCCGACTTCGTGGTTCACCCGCGAGCTCGATCCGCTTTCTTCTTCGTCGATGACTATGCCAAATGATGCCGAGACGATCCTCGCGCTGGAGCACGCTGCGTTGAAACGCTGGGGCGCGGGCGACCCCGACGGGTTTCTCGAAATCTCCGCGGAGGATGTCGTCTACTTCGATCCGTACGCGGCGAAACGGATCGACGGCCGCGCGGCGTTGCGGGCCTTGTACTACGGTCTGCGCGGCAAGATCCATGTCGACGATTTCGAGCTGATCGACCCGCGGGTGCAGCTGCTCGGCGAGGCGGCGGTGTTGACGTTCAATTACGTTTCGCACGCCGGCGGGGAAGCCGACCGGTGGAACTGCACGGAGGTCTATCGCCGGAAGGCCGCGGGTTGGGAGATCGTGCAGACGCATTGGTCGTACACCGCGCACCCGGCGATTCTCGCCCCCGCCAGCGGGTGAGGGCGGAGGCCGCGGCGGGCCGTGCAGTGTCGTGGCGGCGCCGACAGCGCGGCGGGGGCATGCATTATCAGCGGCGTCTCATGAGGTGCGGCGCTGCGGAATTCCGCCGGAAAGACGTCAGGATTTCCCAAGGGAGTCCGATAAAACGGCACATCCCCTGGCTCCCCATGACGATTCGGCGACAAATCCTCGCTCTGTCCTTCATCGCGGTCGCGTTCACCGCGCTCTTCTCCGGCGACCTGTTTCTGCGCGGACACGCCGAGGTTCGGAAACTGCGCAACTTCGACAAGATCGCGCGCCTGCTCGTGCTCTTCTCGCATCTCTCGGACTCGATCACGAACGAGACGAACCGCACCTGGGACGCGTGGAACGAGGTGAAGACGAATCGTTCCGGGCCGGGCCGCGAAGCGTTTGCGCAGGCGGTCGAGCGCACCGACACCATCATCGCGGAGATCGACGCGATCGTGAGCTCCATGACGCTCGCCGACTACAGCGCCGATTTCCAACGGATGATCGGCGCGACGCGCGATTTCCGGCGCCGGCTCGATCCCTTGCGCGCGTTGGTCATCGGGCCGCAGCAGGCGAAGGAGAACTGGCCGACGACCCGGCAGTTCCAGGGCGAGGTCGACCGGCTCGTGGACCTGATTCCCGCCCTCAGCAGCGAGACCACCAACGGCGAACTGCTGCGGCGCATGGTCGTGGCCGAGTCGCTCGTGCGTCTGAAACTCGCCTACACGCTGCAGGCCGGCGCGCTCTACTATTTCCTCGAAAGCCACGGCACTGCCGAGGCCGGGCGGGTCAACTGCACGGTGTTCCAGACGCAGGCGAAGACCTTCGTTCTGAACGTCCGCACCTTCGGCACGCCGACGATGCGCGAGGCCTTTCGCAAGCATGTCGACAATGAGCACCTCGCGCACTTCCTCACGGTCGGGCAGGAGTTCGCCGCCGCCGGTGTGGCCGGCGACGGCAATGCTTCACCTCTCGTGTCGGTCGATGCCGAGTATCTGCGCAAGCTGAAGGCCGACATGGCCGCCCTCGATACCGGAGTCGACGCCGCTATCGCGTTCGCTGGCGAGGAGATCACGGCGTTCACCGCGGCGGAGATTCGCGCCGCCGAATGGGTGCGCCTGCGCGCGCTCGTGACGGGAGTGCTCAGCATTGGCGCGTGCGCGGCTTTGGCGTTCTGGTTCGCGCGGCGCATCACCCGCACCGTGGAAGCGGTGAGCGTCACGCTCACCGACT
This sequence comes from Opitutaceae bacterium, assembly GCA_035299125.1. GTDB lineage: Bacteria > Verrucomicrobiota > Verrucomicrobiia > Opitutales > Opitutaceae > CAJCBL01. The sequence goes on along the minus strand of DATGXA010000314.1, from coordinate 26,357 downwards.
CCGCGCGGCGCACGCTGGAGTATGCGAACGGTTTCTCGCGCGCGAGCCACGATCTCGCCAACGGCGGCAGCCAGCAGGCCGCCGCGATCGAGGAGATCGGCGCGTCGATGAACGAGATGCAGGGCTCGGCCAAGGCGAATCTCCGCGGCGTGGAGACGACGCTCAAGCTCGGGCGCGAGGCAAACGCCTCCGCGACCGCCGGCACCGAGGGCATGCAGCGCCTGACCGCGGCGATGGACGGCATGAAGGCCTCAAGCGAGGAGATCGGGAAGATCGCCAAGGCGATCGAGGAGATCGCGTTCCAGACCAACATCCTCGCGCTGAACGCCGCGATCGAGGCGGCGCGGGCCGGCGAGGCCGGCGTGGGTTTCGCGGTAGTCGCGGATGAAGTCCGCAACCTGGCCCGGAAGAGCGCCGATTCCGCCAACTCGACACGCTCCATGATCGAGCGTGCGATCGGGCAGATCGCGACCGGCCATGCGCTCAGCCAGGAGGTGAACCAGAAGCTGCAAGCGATCCGCGAGAGCACCGGCCAGTTCCAGACTGTGCTCGCCGATGTCGCCAACGATTCGACACGGCAAAGCCAACACATCGAGCAGATCACCCAAGCCATCGCGCGCATCGACGAGGTTACGCAATCGAACGCCGCCGGCGCCGAACAATCGGCGAGCACGGCGGAGGAGCTCCAGCAGCGCTCGATCGAGATGTTGCAGGCCACCGAGCGTCTCGCGGCGTTGTGCGGCATGGTCGTGGCGGAGGCGCACGCATCGGCGGCCACGCCGCAGCGCCCGGGCGCGGTGCACGCAGCCGGCGCGGCCACGTCGCGGGCGATGGTCGCCGTGCGCTGACACCAGCGGCGCGGCTGCCGGAGCCGTAGCGATTTGCTCGCAACCGCTCCGGGGCGTGGACAGAAACGGAGATGTCGTGCTTCTCAGCCCCGCCGGGGCGCGCGAGGCCATTTTCCCCCGTCATCGCTTCCTATGAAGAAAACCAAAACGCTCCAGTTCCCGGAGAAACGTGTCTACGCGAAGGGCCGTCCGGTCCGCCGCTACAAGAAGAACCCGATCGTCACCGCCGACATGGTGCCGTTCTCCTGCCGCGGCATCTTCAACAGCTCCGTCGTGAAGCACGACGGCCGCTACGTGATGGTGCTGCGTTGCGAGGGCTACAACTTCTACAACTTCTTCTGCCTGGCGGAGTCGAGAAACGGCTACGACGGCTGGAAGATCGGCGAGATCATCCCGATGCCCGACGATCCGGAGTACCGGAAATACGCCCGCGTGCAGTACGATCCGCGAATCACGAAGATCGGCGACACCTACCACATGACGTTCTGCTGCCACGGCTCGGATGCGCGCATGGGACACATGACTTCGAAGGACATGAAGACCTTCAAATGGGAGGGCTTCATCACCGGCACCGGCTTCCGCAACACCGTGCTGTTCCCCGAGAAGATCAACGGCCTCTACACGGCCCTCGAGCGCCCGAACGCCCTCGGCGAGATTTGGGTCACGCGTTCGCCCGACCTGAAGTTCTGGGGCCAGTCGAGCCTGCTCATGGACAAGGGCCGCTGCTCGTTCGGCTGGGGCAAGATCGGCCCGTGCGGTACGCCGATCCGTACCAAGGCCGGCTGGCTGATCATCTTCCACGCAGTCTCCGTCGTGTGCGAGTACGAGTTCCTCTACCATGCCGGCGTGGCGCTGGCCGATCTCGACGATCCCTCGAAGCTCATCCGTGTGGGCGACGAGTGCATCCTCACCCCCGAGGAGCCGTACGAGAACGCCGGGCACACGCCGAACTGCGTGTTCGCCTCGTCGCACGTGGTCGAGCCGGACGGCTCGATCAAACTCTACTACGGCGCGAGCGATCGCTACCAGTGCGTCGCGGACACCAGCGTCGACGAGCTCCTTGAGATCGCGCTGCACCGCTGAGTGCCGCGATCGCGATCACCAGGTTTTCGAAGCGCGCTCCCCCGGGGCGCGCTTTTTTTCATCTCTGCGCGCCCCGGATGTTCCGTTAACCCGGGTCGACGTCCGCGCATGCCGCGCCGGCTCGCTCCAAACCCAAACGCATCATTCGCCCATGAAAGTTCCCGGACTCCGCAGCGACTACGAACAGGTCGGCGGCCTCGTCTTCTTCGGTCGCATGCTTGACAAGATCCGCCTCAAGGCCGCGGGCCAGCTCCCGCCCGACTACTTCACCGGCACCGCCAACCGCACGCACTTCGACGCGCGTTGCTGCACGTTCCTCCGCGCCGACTACGACCGCCTCGTCGCGCGCGTCCTCGAGGGCGGCACAGACGAGCAGGTCCTCGAGTGGTGCTTCGCAAACTTCTACCGCCCCAGCGCGGATGAGATCGAAATCTGGAACGGCTTCATGACGAAGCGCGGTTGGCGCGACACCGGCAGCGCCGAACTCGAGCAGGCGAAGAGGGACCGCGGTTTCGGCGACCGGCCGGACATCCAGACGTGGTTCGACCTCCACAAGGCCGAGGAGGCGTGAAACGCCGCCGCCGTACCGTGGGCGGCTGCGAGACGGAAGGGGGCCGCGAGCTCCTCCCGTGTTACGCCTATTCCTCGACCGCCACGGAGCCGACACCCTGCACCACACTCCTCACGGCGCCGACGTCGGCGCGTTCGTGTTGCACGGCCAACTTCGTTGGCGGTGGTGTTCACCGCGACGGTGTTGATGTGCGGCACGGCCTCGAGCGAGTGAGTGCCGGACTCAATCCTCGCTGAGGCCCTTCAGTATCGCATCGGGCCAGTTGGTGCTCAGGACGGTCTCCTGATCTCCGCGACGAAGCACGACCTCGACGCGGCGCGCCGGCGTTTCTCCCAGTGCGGCCGCGTTGCGCCGGAGGTAAGTGAACTCGTCCGGGCCGCGCCACGCGGGCAGGCAACGTTGGTCTTTGTCGCCTTCCTGTATCTGCTGTACTTCGCCGGTCGCCAGCGTGAACACGCAGACCTCGCCATGTCTGCCGCCGATGAGCAGCTTGCGTCCGTCGGCGCTCGGCTCGAAGAACGCCAAAAGCTGTGGCAGTCGCTCGCTGCTGCTCCGGGTCGTGAGGCGGGCGAGCGTCGCTTGGCGCGCCGGATCGAGTACGAAGAGTTGCTCGCGTTCGGGTTCGAAGTCGCTTGCCGATAACGGAAGCGCGAGCTCGGCCGCGTTGAAGACGATGCGCCCGTCGGCGAGGCAGCGGATGCGCCCGAGCGATTGGAAAAGCAACCCGCCGAGCTCCGTGGGCCGCTCGGCGAGCGCGGGCTTTCCTGCGGCGTCGAACACCTCCCGTCGCATGAGCACGGCGAACTGCGGGAGCCCTTTCACTTGGTTGGCGACCGCCTGCGCGTAGATCAGGGCGCGGCCGTCTGGCGTCCAATCGGGATGCGCCGCGACATCGGTCGCGATCGAGAGCGGGGCCGCGCTCGCCTCGAGCATGAGCGCGGCAAGCGCGAAGCGATCGCCCTCGGGCAGCTCGAGCGTGATCGCTGCGGCTTTCCCGCCGGGGGCGAGACGGATCGCGGTGATGGAATTCTGCACATCCGCGAAGAGAGGTGCGCCGAGTTCGACGCCCGTTCCTTGCCGTCGGGCGAGGAATATCTCCTGCAGTTTCGCCGTGAGCGGCGCGAGCGCCTGTGCTTCGTCGGGCGAGAGCCGACTGCGCAGTTCCTCGCCGCGAGTGTCGCGCAGGTACAGCAACGCCAACTCGACCTGTTTGGCATGTTGCGGCCGCAGGTCGCTCCACCGGGCGCCCTCGCGAAGTCGCGCCAGGAGGAGGTCACCCGCGGCCATCGCCTCGGAACGCCCGGTGGGAGCGAGCAGCGCGGATACCTCCGTCCACGTCGCGAGCGAGCGCTCGCGCACGACCAGAAGATGCTGCGAGTCGGGGAGCCACACGGCGAGCCGTGCCTCGGATACGGCGAGTGCGGTGAGCGTGCCGTCGGGCGTGCAGAACCGCAGGCCGTCGCCGGTGAGCACGGCAGCTTCGTGGCCATCGGGCGACCAGACGAGGCGTTCCTTGAGGCAACCGCCGAGCAGGGCGAGCGCGGCCGCGGAGACGAGGCCGGCGAAGAGACGCACGATCGAGCGCAGGGAGTTCATGGCAGGGGGGACTCGGGAGAATTGTGGGCGCTGGGAGGTTTGGTTGTCGCACTAGCCGCCGCTGGAGGAGCGAAAGTTAACTACAGCACACGATCAGGACGGGCGAGCGCCGCGTGGTCGGGCAGGCGTGCGCATCACGGTGATAACGGCGTCTTCTCTGAATCCGGCGAGAGCGGCGACGGCGGACGGGGCGGGTGACGGGGACATCGCCGGCTTTTGTCGCAGAAGACGGAAGCCGCGGCAAAACGAATGGGGCACCGCGCCGCCGCCACACCCGGAGCGCTTGTGCGCGCCCACGGACCGGCCGAGCGCCCGCACGGAGCGTCCGTGCGTACCGACGGAACGTTCGGAGGTGTTCCGACGGCTCCGAATGTGCCCTCGGCCGGTTCGATCGTACTCACGGCGTCTCCGTGGGTACCCGCGGAAGGCCTGAGCGTACCCACGGCCGAGTCGCGCCCACGCACGGACCGCCCGAATGTGCGCACGGATCGTCGGTATGCGCCATCTCGCCCTCGGTCAGGATTTGTTCCTGAGTACGTGAGTCCCGGAGCCACTGCTCCTGTCGCGGATCACCGGTGACGGTTCGCCCTACCTCGAATGCTTGTTACCCGCTCCTCGCCACTCGCTACTTTTCCGCCAGCAGCGCCAGCTTCTCGCGGAGGTGGGTGCGGCGGTCGCGGGATTCGTTGTTGCGCACGGCCATGCCCCAGGCGGCGGGCTCGCCGACGATGAACACGCGCTTCTTGCCGCGGGTGATCGCGGTGTAGAGCAGGTTGCGCTGGAGCATCATGAAGTGCGCCTTCAACAGCGGCACGATCACCACCGGGTATTCACTTCCTTGGCTCTTGTGGATCGAGCAGGCGTAGGCGAGAGCGACGTCGCCCAGGTCTCCGCGGTCGAGGGTCTGCTTGGAGCCATCGAAGTCGGCCTCGAGCGTGCCGGCCTCGGGGTCGACGGCGGTGACGACCGCGATGTCGCCGTTGAAGATGCCCTTGTCGTAGTTGTTGCGGAGCTGGATGAGCTTGTCGCCGGCGCGGAGTTCGCCAGCGGGCGAGCGCAGCGCGGCGCCGCGGGGGTTCAACGCGGCCTGGAGCTCGCGGTTGAGGTTGCCCACGCCGGCCATGCCCTTGTGCATCGGCGCGAGTACCTGAACTTCGGCGATGGGGTCGAAATGCCGGAGTTTTTGCGGGATGATCTTCGTGCAGAGCTCGACGACGCGCGCGACGCATTCCTCGGCGGAGCCGACGGGGAGAAACAACAGGTCGTGGTGCAGCGGATGCGTGGCGAGATCGACGACGGTGGGCGGGAGGGCGGCGTTGCCGCTGTTCACGGCGTGGGCGGTGACGACGATCTGGCTCTGGTGCTGCTGGCGGAAGATGACGGCCAGCCGCGTGACCGGCGCGAGGGCGGAGGCGATCAGGTCCTTGAGGACGTTGCCGGCGCCGACGGACGGAAGCTGGTCGACATCGCCCACGAGCAGAATGTGCGCGGAGGAGGGCACGGCTTGGAGCAGTGCGGCGGCGAGCCGGGCATCGAGCATCGAGGCTTCGTCGACGACGAGGAAATCGGTCGGCAGCGGCGAGGCGGAGTCGTGCGCGAAGCCGGACTTGGCGGCGTCGTACTTGAGGAGGCGGTGGATGGTCTGCGCGAAGCCGCCGGTTGTTTCGGCGATGCGCTGGGCGGCGCGGCCGGTGGGCGCGGCGAGGTGCACGCGGACCTTCTTGGCCTTCAGGATGCCGACGAGCGCGCGGAGTGTCGCCGTTTTACCGGTACCCGGACCGCCGGTGAGGATGGAAATCTTCGAGGTGAGCGCGGCGCGGAGAGCGGCGGCTTGTTGTTCGGCGAACTGGATCTGCGATTTCTCCTGGGCCCAGGCGATGGCGGCATCGACCTTGATCGGTGGGAGGCCGGAGGTGCAGCGCAGGACGCGCGTGAAGGCGGTGGCGATCTTCTCCTCGGCGCGGTGGTAGAGCGGGAGCTGGACGACGGTGGCCGGCTGGCCGGCATCGCCGTGGCGGACGAGATCGCGGCTCTCGACGAGGGCGTCGATGCGCTTGGCGAGCAATGACGGATCCGTCTGGAGCAGCTCGGCGGCGTGGGCGCGCAGGTCGTTTTCGCCGTAGGCGGTGTGGCCTTCCTCGGCGAGCTCGGCGAGGGCGTAGAGCAGGCCGGCGTCGAGGCGCGGCGGGGAGTCGTTGGCGAAACCGAGGTTGATCGCGATCTTGTCGGCGGTCTTGAAACCGATGCCGTCGATCTCGCGGGCGACGCGGTAGGGCTCGGCCATGAGGATCTGCTTCGCCTGCGGTCCGTACCGGCCGACCAACTTCACGCACTGCGAGGGCGTGACGCCGTAGGTCTGGAGAAAGATGAGGATCTCGCGGAGGGCGCGTTGGTCCTCCCAGGATTTCTTGATCGCGGTGGCGCGGGTGGGGCCGATGCCCTCGACCTCGCGGAGGCGGGCGGATTCTTCGCTGATGACGCGGAGGGTGTCGGCGCCGAAGTGGTCGACGATCTTGTTGGCGTAGGTCTTGCCGATGCCAGGGACGAGGCCGCTGCCGAGGTATTTGCGGATGCCGTAGACGCCCGCCGGGAGCTCGGAGCGCCAGGCGGCGATCTTGAACTGCGCGCCGTGCTGCGGGTGGCGGACCCACTCGCCGTCGAGCGAGAGTGTCTCGCCGCATTGTACGCCGGGCAGGATGCCGACGACGGTGACGAGGGCGGGATCGGGGGCTTTGGCGCGCGGGGGGGCGTGCTTGGATTTCGTGCGCGGCTGCGGCGGCTCGTCGAGAGAATCGGGGCGGAGCTCGGCGATGGTGTAGCTGTTTTCCTCGTTGAGGAAGATGAAGCGCTCGAGCACGCCGCGCAGGGAGCTAGGAGGGTTCGCCGGACCGGACACGTTGGCGCAACGGATGCCGGAGGGGGCGGCGGGAGGCAAGAGGCGAGAGGGGGAGGGCGGATCGCTGCTCTCGCGAGCAGCGCCACAGTGGACGAGGGCGCGGACTCGGTGCTCACGACTTGGGTCCTGGCACTTGGCTGCGGTGCCGCGCTTGTGCGTGGCATGGCGGGCGCTAGCGTGGGGGCATGTTAATCAAGGTGTTCACGACCGGTGGCACGATCGACAAGGTGTACTTCGACAAGCTCAGCGAGTTTCAGATCGGCGATCCGCAGATCGCGGAGATCCTCGCGCCGGTGAATCCCGGCTTCGAGTGGGCGGTCGAGCCGGTGCTGCGCAAGGACAGTCTGGACCTGACCGAGGCCGACCGCGCGTTGTTGCGGGAGCGGATCGCCGCCGATCCGGCCGAGCGCGTGCTCGTGACCCATGGAACGGATACGATGCGCGAGACGGCGCGCGCGCTCGCGGGCATCCCGGGCAAGACGGTGGTGCTGACGGGCGCGCTGGCACCGGCGCGGTTCAGGGACAGCGATGCGGTGTTCAACGTGGGCTTCGCGCTGGCGTGCGTGCAGACGTTGCCGGCGGGCGTGTACCTTGCGATGAACGGCACGGTGTTCAATCCGTTCCACGTGCGGAAGAACCGCTCGCAGAATACGTTTGAGCTCGAGGCGTCGGCGGGCGAAGCCGGCGTTTAGTCGACGCAGGTGGGGCGGCGAAGCGGGGAACGCGGGGCAGCGAAACGTCCACGCGTTCCTCTGCGCTTCGGCAGTGTGCATGCGGGCAGGTTCGGAAAACAAAACAGCCGGCCCCGCGTGGGACCGGCTGCGGAAAGCGCCGAGTGGTTGTCGCTGTGTTTAGCGAGCGGTGACGGTGACCGGGATCGAGACCTCGCCGGAACCGACGCCGGTCACGAAGAGGTTGCCCTGGCCGGGCTGGCCGCCCTGCACGGTGATCGTGGCCGTCGTCGCGCCGGCGGGGATGATGACCTCGGGCATGATGACGGAGGTGGGGATGTCGGTGCTCACGTCGATGAGCAGGCCGCCTTCAGGGGCGGGGTTGCCGAGCGAGAAGGTGAGGGTGGCGCGGCCGCCGGTGCGGAGCGAGAGCTCGGTCGGGGCGACATCGAGCGAGAGGCCGTCGACGCGGAAGGAACCGACGTCCTGGCTGGTCGTGCCGTTGTTGAGCGAGACCTTGTAGGAGCGGCCGGCGGGCACGGCGGGCACGGAGAACGAGATCGCGTTGGGCGATTCGAACACGGTGCGCGCCGGAACGCTGTCGAGGTAGACGACATCCTGCGGGGTGAAGCCGCGGCCGACGATGGCGATGCGGGCGCCGATGGGGCCGCGCACGGCTTCGAGGGTGTAGACGTAGCGGTTGGTCAGCTTGATCGTGCGGAGCTCGGTGTACTCCTCGACGGGGTAGACCATGTTGCTGCGCTGCTTGGCGTAGTTGACCAGCAGGTAATAGGTCGCCTCGGTGCGGCCGGCGGGCATGCGGTAGTCGAACTCGTAGAGGCCGTCGCCGAGCGGGCTGGCGGTCATCGGATGGATCTGGCCGTCGATGACGATTTGGACCTTGAGCGTGTTTTTCACGAGGTCCGCCTCGGCCGGCTTCACGCGCGCGGTGATCGTGTAGATCGACGAGGGGTTCTCGGCGACCGTGTCGGAGGTCATGTTGACGATGGTCGTGCCGCAGCCCGAGAGGAGCAGCGCGAGGGCGGAGGCGGCGCCGAGGAGTCCGCGTTTCCAGAAAGTAGCCTGCGTGTGTTGCATAAATGTTTGCGGGTGCCGGCGTTTCGTAGCGTCGTGGCCGGCGCAGATGGCGAACTCTCTAACGGTCGCGGCGCAGCCAGAGCAAGAAAAAGCCGAGTCGGTCGCGCTCGGTGTGTACGTGCACATCCCGTTCTGTTCCACCACTTGCGAGTACTGTGCGTTCTACCAAGTGCGGCCGGAAGGCGACGACCTCGCGCGGTTCTTGCGCGACATCGAGCGCGAGCTGGCGCTGGTCGAAAAACCGCTGTGCGCGCAGACGGTGTTCTGGGGTGGCGGCACGCCCGGGTTGTTGCCGGCGAAACATCTCGGCGAACTTTGCGCGCTGCTGCGGGGCCGTCTCGCGGCGGTGCCGGCGGAATGGAGCGTGGAGATGGCGCCGGGCACGGTGACGCGTGAGCGGCTCGCTGCGTTGCGCGACGGCGGCGTGACGCGGATCTCGCTCGGTGTGCAGAGCCTGCAACCGGAGTTGCTTGCTGCGCTCGGCCGGCGGCATTCGCGCGAGCAGGCGTTGCGCGCCTACGATCTGGTGCGCGAGGCGGGGTTTGCGTCGGTCAACCTCGACATGATTTTCGCGATCCCCGGTCAGGATGCCGCGAGCTGGCGGCGCGATCTCGCGGCGGCGGTGGCGCTCGGGCCCGACCACATTTCGACGTACTGCCTCACGTTCGAGGAGGACACGGCGCTGTTCGTGAAGCTCTCGCAGGGCAAGGTGACGCTCGATGTGGAGAAAGAGGCCGCGTTCTACGAAACGACTTGGGACGAGCTCGGCGCCGCGGGTTTTGCGCAATACGAGATCTCGAACTACGCACGACCGGGCCACGCGTGCCGGCACAACCTCAACACGTGGGCGATGCAGGAGTGGCTGGGCTTCGGGCCCTCGGGTGCCTCGCAACATGCCGGCTGGCGCTACCAGAATCCGCCCGATCTCGCCGCTTGGCGCGCCGATCTTGATCGCGGCCAACGCGGCACCGCGGATCGCACGGCGCTCACGCCTGCGCTGCTCGCTGCCGACACGCTGATCTTCGGGCTGCGCTGCAACGCCGGCGTGGATCTCGCAGCCGCCCAGCGCCGTTTCCCGCAGGCGAACTGGGGCGCGTATCGCGCACTCGCGGTGCGGCTCGTCGCGGAGGGCGTGGCCGAGTGGAGCGGGCCGGAGGTGCTGCGGCTGACGCGACGCGGGCGGTTGCTCGCGGACTCGGTCGGCGCGGCGGTGATGGAGATTTGAGGCAGAGGGCAGAGGGGGCGCGACGGAATTTTTGGGACGAGGGCAAGCTCGGGTTCTTCACAGCGTTTTGGGAGCAACTTCCGAGTAGGTGTGAATAAGTTTTCGGAGTTCCCCATTGCGGGCGGAAACGGCGGCGCCTCGAATCCCGCGCCTCGTTTCCCGCATGTACCTCAAGGCCCTCAAGCTGCACGGTTTTAAGAGCTTCGCCGACCCGACCGAACTTCGTTTCGAGCCGGGCGTCACCGTCATCGTCGGGCCCAACGGCTGCGGCAAAAGCAACATCGCGGACTCGATCCGCTGGGTGCTGGGCGAGCAGAGCGCGAAGGCGCTGCGCGGCGGCAAGATGCACGACGTCATCTTCGAGGGCACCGACACGCGCAAGCCGCACTCGATGTGCGAAGTGTCGCTGCTGTTGACGGATTGCGAGCAGGCGCTCGGCATGGATTTCCACGAGGTCGAGATCACCCGTCGCGTGTCGCGCGACGGCTCGAGCGAGTACCACCTCAACGGCCAGCCGTGCCGCCTGAAGGACATCCAGAAACTTTTCATGGATACCGGCATCGGCCGGACTTCCTACTCGATCATGGCGCAGGGCCAGATCGACCAGATCCTGTCGTCGAAGCCAGACGAGCGCCGCTCGGTGTTCGAGGAGGCGGCGGGCATCACGCGCTACAAGGCGCAGCGCCGCGAAGCGCTCGGCAAACTCGCGCTCACGGAGCAGAATCTGGCGCGCGTGGCGGATGTCGTGACCGAGGTCGGCCGCCAGATCGGCAGCCTCAAGCGGCAGGCGTCGAAGGCGATGCGGTTTCGCCGGCTCAACCACCGCTTGCGCCACCTCGCGCTCGCGCACGACGGTTTCCAATACCAGCAGCTCCGCGGCGTGCTCGACGAACTCTCGGCGCGGTTGCAGTCGCTGCGAGGAGAGGCCGATACGCGGCGCTCGCTGTTGCAGGAGCACCAGGCCTCGCTCGAGTCGCAGAAGGCGCGCCGCACGGAGCTGAACCAGCGCGTGCAGGAAGCGCAGCAGGCGGTCTTCGATCTGCGCTCGGAGCGCGAACAGGCGGCCAACCAGATCCATCTCAACCAGGTCAAGGTCCAGGGGCTGCGCGACCGCATCGCCTCCGCGCAGGACGATCTCGGCGAACTGGAGATGCAGCTGAAGGAAGTCTCCGACCAGGCGACGAGCGGTCAGCAGGACCGCCAGATGCAGCTCAACCTGCTCGGCGAATCCGATGCCGCGTTCCAGGCGAAGAACCGCGAGCTCGCGCTCGTCGAGGGTGAGTTGAACCGTCTCGAGCAGCTCGTGCAGAAGGAGAAGTTCCAGCTGCTGGAACTCGAGAGCAAGGTCGCGCGACTGCGTACCGATTGCTCGGCGCTCGAAGTCGACCAGAAGACGGCGGTCGCCCGCCACGAGCAGTTGCAGGCCGACATGGCCGGCGCGATGGCGCAGCGCGAGGAGGCCACGGCCAACCTCGAGCAGCTCCGTGTCGCCGCGGCTTCAGCACGCTCCGCGGTGCAGACCGTGCAACAGGAGGTCGCCGACGCACAGAAGGGCGTGCAGGAGACGACCGCGAAATTCCGCGAGGCGCAGCGCCGCCTGCAGGAGATCGACCGCAGCCTCGCGCAGAAACACGCGCGCCTGAAGCTGCTGCAGCAGTTGCAGGAGAAGTGGGAAGGTTTCGGCGAAGGCGCGAAGGCGCTGCTGCAGGGCCGGCTCACGGACCTCGGCGGCGGCTCGCCGTTTGCCGCGCTCACGCACGGCGTCGATTTTCGTCCGGAGTTTGCGAAGGCCGCGGAGGCATTGCTCGGCGCGGCGGTCGAGGCGGTGCAGGTCGCCGATCTCGCGACCGCGCAGGCGATCCTCGCGCGACTGGAGAACGACAAGATCGGCGGCGCCTATCTCAAGGTGCCCACGCCGGAGTCGAGCCTCGGCGCCGCGCCGGCGGAGTTGCCGGTATACCTGCGGCCGGCGACGACGGTCTTCACCGACGACTGTACCGGACACCCGTTGCACAGCGTGCTCGCCTCGTGCTACGTGGCGGACTCGCTGGAGCAGTTCCTGGGTTTCTGGGCACAGCGGCAGGACTTCAGTTTCCTCATGGTCGCCACGCCGAAGGGCGAGTGGGTCGACCGGCGCGGCATGGTGTTCGGCGGCTACCAGAAACGGCCGGCCTCGAGCATCGTCCAGCGAGAGATCGACATCCGCGAGACCTCGCGTGAAGTCGCGAAAGAGCAGGAGGCGCACGACCAGCAGAAGGCGTTGATCGACCAGATCAACGCCGAGCTCGCCGCCTTCGAGCAGCGCCTCTCCGACAAACGCGCCGAGGTGCAGACGGCCAACGAAGCCGTCGCCACCGCGCAGGCCGAGGAGAAGTCCGGCCAACGTGCGCTCGACGAAGCCGAACAGCGCGTGGCGCGGCTCGAGCGCGACGTCGAAGGGCTCGAGTCGATGCGGCAGGAAGCCGAGGCGAAGTTCGCCAAGGCGCAGGCTGTGTTGCTCGAGGTCGACAAGGCCATCACCGCGGGGCGCGAGTCGACCGCCGCCAACGAGGCGAAGATCGTCGAGATCCGCAACCAGCGCGACGTGCAGCGCGAGACGCTCGGGCACGCGCGCCTGGAGCTTGCCGAGCGCCGGCAGCGCGTCGAGATCATCGATCGCGGCCTGGGTGAAATGGTGAAACGTCGCCAGCAACTCGCCGATCTGCTGGAGCAGCGCCGCAGCGAGTTGGAGATGTGGACGGCCCAAGTCGCCGAGTTCGAGGCAGCGGAGCAGGGGCAGGCCGCGCGCGTCGAGGAACTCGCGCGCACGCAGGCCGTGGCGCAGGAGTCGGTCGAGGCGATCCGCCGCGAGCTCGCCGAACTCGAGCAGGCCGTGAGCGCCGTCGAGGGCGAGCAGAGCAGCTTGCGCGACCAGGCCGAGACCTCGGCCGGCGAGCTCAGCCAGTGCGAGATCCGCTACACCGAGCACAAGGCGCGCTCGCGTTTCCTCGCGGAAGAAGCGATGCGCGAGTTCTCGATCGATCTGGGCGAGGTGAACTGGCGCATGGAATTCTGGAAGTCCGACGACGAGCCCGAGGGACTCAAACCGCTCGATCTCGACGAGGACGACGACGAGGAGAGCGCCAAGCCGGCGGAATCGACCAGCGTCGTTCCGGCCGCCGACGGCGCCGCGCCGGCTGATGCGCCCGCGAAGCCGCGCCGCAGCCGGAAGGCGAAGGAGCCGCGCGGGGAGCCCACCGAGGCACAGCTCGCGGCGATGGACCAGACCAACTGGGATCAGATCCGCAGCGAGGTGCAGGCGCTCCGCCAGCGGCTCAACAGCATGGGTGCGGTCAACCTTGTCGCCATCGAGGAGTACGCCGAGCTCAAGCAGCGTTACGACTTCCTGAAGACGCAGAGCGACGATCTCATCAGCTCGAAGGACGCGTTGATGAAGGCGATCGACGAGATCAACGCGACCTCGCTCAAACAGTTCGCGCTCACCTTCGAGCAGATCCGGAAGAACTTCGCGTACACGTTCCAAACGCTCTTCAGCGGCGGCAACTGCGACCTGCAGCTCGTCACGCAGGAGGATCCGCTCGAAAGCGGCATCGACATCATCGCGCAGCCGCCCGGCACGAAGCTCAACAGCCTCACGCTGCTCTCGGGCGGCCAGAAGACGCTCACGGCGGTCGCGCTGCTCTTCGCGCTATACCTCGTGAAACCGAGTCCGTTCTGCTTGCTCGACGAGCTGGACGCTCCGCTCGACGAGTCGAACATCGAGCGTTTCACGACCCTGCTGAAGCGCTTCGTCGACCATTCCCAGTTCATCATCATCACGCACAACAAGCGCACGGTGGCCGCCGCCAACGCGATCTACGGCGTGACGATGCAGGAGCGCGGTGTGTCGAAGACGGTCTCGATGCGCTTCAACAAGGAGGCGCACTCCGATACCGGCCTGCTCACGCCGATCGCCGAATCGGTGCGCAGCACGCACAGCGACCGGATGGCGCCCGCCTTACCCGCGCAGGTCGCGGTGCCCGCGGAGACGAGCGACGCGGGCGCGAACTGACAGCGACAGCATGTGCGGCGTCCGTAGGGAGGGCTTTACGCCCGACTCGCGCAGACGGGATCCGGAAAGTCGGGCATGAAACCCGACCTACGTTGCGCTGGCGTGGGTTACTGCGTCGGCAACGCGTAGAGCACGCCGTCCTGACTGGCGAAGAGCACGAGCGAGCCGGCGACGGTCGGCGATCCGACGATGCCGGTCACGTAGCGGTCGGCGAGCGGGGCAAGGCGCACGCGCCATTTCGGGGCGCCGGTGCGGCGGTCGAGCGCGACCATGCCGCCGTCCTGAGCGATCGGGTACCCGATCGCCCCAGCGGCGCCGGCGAAGACCGTGTCGCCGACGACGGCCGGCGTGCCCCAGGTCCAGCCGAGCACGTCGGTCGACCAATGTTGCGCGCCGGTCTGCGGATCGAGCGCGGCGACGGTGCGGAGATCCGACGAGCCGAGGTAGAGCACGCCATCGACGAGGCGCGGCGCGGATTCCACCCACGAGCCGGCATGGAAACGTTCCCAGCGCAACGTGCCGTCCGCGAGGGCGAGGCTGTAGAGTTTGCTGTTGCGGCTGCTCACGAGCACGGCGTCGCCTACGAGTACCGGATCGGCGGTGACGGGTTGGCCGGTTTCGAAACTCCAGAGCTTGGCACCGTCCGCGCGAGCGAGCGCAGTGACACGGCCGCTCCAACTGCCGACGATGAGGCGGTCGCCGGCGACGAGCACAGAGTTGCGCAGCAGACCGCCGACGTTTGCCCGCCAACGCGTTTCGCCCGAGGCGAAATCGACCGCGACGACATCGCCCGCGGCGGCGGGCACGTAGACGGTCCCGTCGGCGCGGGACGGCGTGGGGCCGGTGAAATCATAGGAGAACTCGGTCGCGGCGGGCAGGTGGCGCACGACTTCGCCGCCGCCGAGCGCGGCGCGCCAGAGCAGTTTTCCGGTGGCGCGATCGAGGCGGAGGAGTTCGCCGGCGTCATTCAGCACGAGTGCCGAACCCTCGGTGAGGAGAGCGCGACCATGGATCGGGGAACCGGATTCGAAGGTCCAGGCGCATGTGCTGTCGGCGAGGCGCACCGCGTGCAGTACACCGCGCTCGTCGCCGACGAAAGCGAGTTCGCTGTCGGCGGCCGGAGTGCCCCAGAGCGCGGCGCCGGCCCGATAGGTCCATACCGGCGCCGGGCCTTGTGGATACGCGGGAGTGACGGGCGTGGTGAGCAGCGCCTCGCTGCGGTGCAGGCGGACGGGTTTGTCGCCCATCACGGTGCCGACGAGTTCGTCATCGTGGAGGACGAGATCGAGGCCGAGGTTGGCATTGCGGTAGTGTTCGCCTTCGCGCGTGGTCTCGCCGATGTCGTTGCCGAAGACGTGGAGCACGGCGAACCACTGGCGGCCGACGAGGCGGGTCTCCGTGTCGGGGCGGAACTCGAAACCGATCTGGTAGCGCTGACGTTCCATTTCGGTTTCGCCGAGCCAGAAGCCCTCGATGGGGTCGGCGGCGACGGCGCGGAGGGCGAGGCTGAGCAGGAGCAGGAGCGTGAATCGCATGGGGGAGGAGACGAAGAATCCCGCGAGCGCGGCAACTCCTTCAGCGATGCGCGGCGCGGGCGCTGGATGGAGGCGGACAACGGCAGTGAGGCGATGCGCGTGCTCACGTCCTCGACGGCGTTGGGGGCAACGCCGTCCACCTGCCGGCGGTCTTCGCAGCGCGTCCTACTCTGTCGCGACGGTGATGGTTCTGCGCTGCGTCAGATCGCGATCGGCGGAGGATGAGCCGACGAGAAGCTCGACCGGACCGGGCTCGACGATCCATGAGCGGCGCGCTTCGTCCCAGTACGCGAGATCGGCGGCGGCGAGCGGAAGCGTGACGGTGGTAGTGTCCCCGGCGGCGACGGTGACGCGTTTGAAGCCGCGGAGCTGTTTGAGCGGGCGGGCGACCTGCGACTGCGGGTAGCGCACGTAGAGCTGCATGACCTCGTCGCCGTCGCGCGGACCGGTGTTTTGCAGGTCGACGGAAACCTCGATGCGGCCGTCGCGCGCGAGCGTGACGGCGCTGGCGCGGAGATTGGCGAAGGTGAACGTCGTGTAGCTCAGGCCGTAGCCGAACGGATACTGCGGGTCCCCGGTGAAGTACTGGTAGGTGCGGCCGTGGCGGATGTCGTAGTCCATCATCGGCGGAAGCTGGTCGAGCGACTTGGGCCAGGTCTGCGTGAGCTTGCCGCCAGGGTTCACGATGCCGAACAGCACGTCGCCGAGCGCGTTGCCTTGCTCCTGGCTCGCGTGGGTGAGGTGGACGATCGCGGGCGCGTGCACAGCGGCCCAGGGAAGTGCGATCGGAAAATTGGCGACGAGCACGACGACGGTGCGCGGGTTCGCCTCGCAGACGCGGCGGACGAATTCCTCCTGGCCGTGCGCGAGTGTGAGCTCCTGGCGATCGACGGCTTCCTTGCCCTCGGCGGGAGAGGTGACGGTCTCCCAGCCGGCATTGCCCTCGGGGTGGTTGCCCACGCAGACGACGGCGACATCGGAGCGGCGGGCGAGCTCGACGGCGGCGTCGGACATGTCGCCGGCCCAACGCGCGGCGACGCCTTCGTCGGTGCTGCGCGCGGGGTTGACGGCGGCCTCGATGCCCACGCGCGGGGTGACGTAGTACGGCGCGGTGCCACTGTACCAGTCGGCGTGAACGGCGTTGGCGAGCGGGCCGACGACGGCGATGGACTTGAGCGCCTTGCGGTCGAGCGGGAGAAGCGCGGCGGAGTTTTTCAGGAGCACGATCGAGCGCTGCGTGACTCGGCGGGCGAGCGCACGAGCCTCCGGTTGCGCCCAAGGCTCGGGCGAGCCGGCGGCGCCGATCCCCGAATATGGGACCTGCTCGGCGGGATCGAGCAGACCGAGGCGGAGCGAGATGCGGAAAAGGCCGCGCAGGGCGCGATCGAGGTCGGCCTCGGTGAGCAGGCCGCGCGCGAGGGCCTCGGTGACGGCCTCCTTGTGCTTGTCGAGGAAGTGATTGATGCCCGCCTTCACGCACGCGGCGGCGGCGGTCGCGAGATCGGGGAAGGCCTTGTGTTTCTCGACGAGCAGGCGGAGCCCGCCGCCATCGGTGCAAACGATGCCGTTGACGCCCCATTCGCCGACGACGATGTCGTTGAGCATCGGATGCACATGGGCGGGCGTGCCGTTGATGGCATTGTAGGCGGCCATGAGCGCGCGCGATCCGCCGTCGCGCACGGCCATCTCGAAGGGTTTGGCGTAGTACTCGCGCCAGAGGCGGGCGTCGAAATCCGACGAGGAGGACTCGCGGCCGTTCTCGTTGGAGTTGGCGAGGAAGTGTTTCAGGAGTGCGGCGGTTTTCCAGTAACGCGGATCGTCGCCTTGGAGACCGCGCGTGAAGGCGGTGGCGAGCGTGCCGACGAGGAACGGGTCCTCGCCGAAGGTCTCCTCGGTGCGGCCCCAGCGCGGGTCGCGGGCGAGATCGGCGTTGGGCGCGCGGAGGATGAGCCCGGCGCGGGCGAACTTCGGGCTCTGGTAGAGATAGCGCGCCTCCTCGGCCTCCTGGGCGGCGACGGCGCGGAGGAGCTCCGGGTCCCACGTTTCGCCGAGACCGTATGCCTGGGGAAACTGGGTGGTGGCGGTCGGATTGCGGTGGCCCCAGTTGCTCGGGCCGCCTTGGGCGACGCCGTGGTAGCCCTCGATGTGCGGCGAGCCTTTCACGCTGAGGCGCGGGACGGAGGCGCTGCGGGCCAGACAGTCGATCTTCTCCTCGGGCGTGAGGCGTGAGATGAGATCGTCGATACGGGTTTCGGCGGGCAGGTCGGGATTCTGGTAGGGGAGCATGGTGGCGGCGGAAACGGCGGCGGCGGCGAACGACGCCGCGAGCCCGAGGGGAAAGGGGCGCATGCCAAGGCGATGCGCGGGCCTGCGCGATGCGGCAACCGGCAAACGAATCCGGCGGCGTGGCGTTCGGGCGGATATTGAATCTCGGTCGGGAACGCGCTTGAGCGCTCGGCGTTCGCAGGCGACGCTGTTCCGAGCGACTTCCCCCACGCATGCCGTTCACCTATTCGATCGCGGGACGACTGATCCACTTCCGTTGGAGCGGAACGCTCACACGAGACGATCTCCAGATGCTGGGTGCGACGATGCCCGAGCTCGCGCGACAGGTCGCACAGGCGACGGGCCGGGCGCCGCAGGTGCTGCACGATTTCGGCGCGGTGGAGGCGTGCGACTTTCCGCCGATCGCGGCGTACGAGCATTCGTTGCGGCGGCGTACGGTGCCGATTCCCGAGCCGGTGAAGTCTGCGATTGTCGCGACGCAGACCGGTGGCCGTGCGATGGCGCGGGTGTTTCAGGCGCTGAATCGCAACGAGAACCTGCTGATGGAGCTCTTCGATACGGAAGCGGCGGCGCGGGCTTGGCTCGAGGCTGAGTAAGGTCCGAGGCGGGGCGGCTGAACGCTGCCGTCGCGGGCAGGGCCACAAGGGCGAGCGCACGGCGGAGCGCGCGGAGAGCCACGTCGGCGACATGGGCTACAGACGGGCAAAAAAAGGGGGAGCCGGTTGACCGGCTCCCCGCAGGGCTTGTATGGCGGAAAGGTTACTTCGAGAGCTGGTTCTTGAGGAACTCGATGCTAGTGCGGGTCTGGTCGCTCTGCTCCATCATCGCCTCGACGGATTTGCAGGCGTGGATGACGGTGCCGTGGTCGCGACCGCCGAAGTTTTCGCCGATCTCGGCGAGCGAGTGCTTCGTGAGGAGGCGGGCGAGGTACATCGCGATCTGGCGGGGGATGGCGATGTTGTTGGGCCGGCGCTTCGAAAGCATGTCGCTGTGGCGAAGCTGGTAGTAGTCGGCCACGCGCTTCTGGATCGTGTCGATCGTGAGCTGGTTTTGCGCCTGCTCCATGAGCACGTCCTTGAGCAGCATCTCGACGGTGGGGATGTCGATGCGGCGGTTGGTGAGGGCGGCGTAACTGGCGACCTTGATGAGGGCGCCCTCGAGGCGGCGGACGTTCTTGGAGATGTGCTGCGCGATGAAGTTGATGACCTCGGCGGGGAGGTCGGCCTTCAACGTGGCGGCCTTGGTGCGGAGGATGGCGACGCGCGTCTCGAGGTCGGGCGATTGGAGGTCGACGACGAGGCCCCACTGGAAGCGGGAAACGAGGCGGCTTTCGAGTTTCTGGATCTCGTTGGCCGGGCGGTCGCTGGAGAGGAAGATCTGCTTCTGCGCCTCGAAGAGCTCGTTGAACGTATGGAAGAACTCCTCCTGGATGCGTTCCTTGCCGGCGAGGAAGTGGATGTCGTCGATGAGGAGGACGTCGACGTGGCGGTAGCGCTGGCGGAACTTGGTGAGCGTGTTCTCCTGGATGGCGTGGATGAACTCGTTCGTGAACTTCTCTGAAGAGAGGTAGGCGACCTTGGCGTCGGGGTTGTTGCGGAGGATCTGGTGGCCCACCGCGTGCATGAGGTGGGTCTTGCCGAGGCCAGTGTCGCCGTAGACGAAAAGGGGGTTGTAGGCCTGCGCGGGGGCTTGGGCGACGGCGATCGAGGCGGCGTGGGCGAGCTGGTTGTTCGGGCCGACGACGAAGTTCTCGAACGTGTTTCGCGGATTGAGATTGGCGGGGTTGGCGCAGCGTTCGTCGAGTTTGGTGCGGCGGGCGTGGCCGTTGGTGCGGGATGGCTTGGCGGGCTCGGCGGCCGGGGCGCTGTTGGCGGCGTGGCCGCTGGCGTCCGATTTGCGCAGGGTGACGCTGACCATGCGGCCGGAGGTGAGGCGGACGCGTTGGGTGATCAGATCGAGGTAGTTGTCGTGAACCCAGATGGCGGCGAACTCGTTGGGCACGCCGAGGACGAGCGAGTCGTCGGTGGCTTCGACGCAGCCGATGGGCTCGAACCACATCTGGAAGACTTCATCCGGGAAGAGACCTTTGAGGTCGCACTTCACGGTTTCCCAGAGATTCGAGGAGGTGGTGGTCGAGGACATTGCGGATGAGGACGGCACAGCTATTCACAAACGCGGCCGGACGGGCTGGCTGGTCGCTCCGCTGTCGGGTCTGGGATCTTCGCCACGGAAGGGAAATTCGAGGAACTGCGCACCAACGGCGGGCGGGCCCGGCCGATATTGTGTAAGTGATTGGTGAACAGCGCTTGGTTTGCAGGTGTAACTAAGGCGTCAATCGCGTCTGACAGGGGAGTGTACCAAAGAGCAGGTCGGACAGAGTTCAGGCAGTGGAAAGCCGGAGCATAGCGCAAGCGCAGAGAACCCTTTCAAGGCCAACTTCTCCACAACTTGTTAACACCTCCCGGAGCGGTCGCGGTCGCGCATTTTTTTTGTTGCGTCGCGTTACTCGGAACCGGCCGAAACCGGCCCCAGTTTAGCGCAAAGCCATGGGCGCCGGGGCGGGCCGGGAGGCGGCGAAAAAGTTACGAGGAGGTCACGAGGAAGAAACGCGGTGCGGGCGGCCGGCGGCGTTTTTTTTGTTGCCAGAGTTTGGGCCGTTTCAGGTCGCCGCTGCCGGCTCGAACCACTTGCCGTGTTCGCGAATCAGATCGACCAAACGGTCCACCGCCTCGGTTTCAGGAATGTTAAAACGCACGGCCGTTTTCCCGACGTACAGGTTGATCTTCCCCGGCGCTCCGCCCACGTAGCCGAAATCGGCGTCGGCCATCTCGCCCGGGCCGTTTACGATGCAGCCCATCACGGCGATTTTCACGCCCTTGAGGTGCCCGGTCGCGGTGCGGATCTTCTGGGTGGTGGTCTGGAGGTCGAACAACGTGCGGCCGCAGCTCGGGCAGGCGACGAACTCCGTCTTGGATATGCGCGTCCCGGCGCCTTGGAGGACGTTGTACGCGAGGCGCACGTCGCGCTCAAAATCGGTGCCGGACTCCACGCTGAGCAGGTCGCCGAGCCCGTCGCAGAGCAGCGCGCCGGCCAAGATGCTGGCGTCGAGGAGCGTGCCGAGGAAGGACGCCTCGCCGCCCAGCCCGTTGGACGGGCAGGCGCGGATCCAGAGCGGCGCGCGCGAACCGATGGCGCGCAGGCATTCGGCAAGTTGTCGGTAACCGCCGACCGGATGCACGGCTCCGGCGATGGCCTCGGCTCCGGCGCGCAGCGCAAAGAGCAAGTTGCCTTCGCCGAGCGCCACAAGGTCGCCCGCGAAACCGGCGAAGTCGGCCGGCCGGATCTCGGCGGCCAGGCTCCAGCCGCGCCGGCGTGCGAGCTCGAGCCAAGTGCGCAGCGCAGCGTTTTCCCCGGCGGCGAACGTGCGGGCCAGAATCGTCTGGGCGGGCAACGCGAGCGATTCGGCAGCGACGGGTGCAATCGCGGGGGCGAGTTCCAGCACGAGCGTGGAACCATGGCGAGCGGCGATGGGCGCCAGTGCTGCGGCCTCGGCGAGCGCTGAGGCATCGCCGATGGGCATGAGCAACGCCTCCGGCGGGTTGTCGCGGAGGTCTTTGGCGGCGCGGGTGAGCAGTGCTTCGAGACCGGCGGGCGTGCGCGCGCTCTCTGGCAGTGGGGCGATCACGCGGGTCGTCTGGCCCGCGCCGGCCGCTCCGGGCGGGCCGAGGCGAAGCAAGGCGGTCTCGCGGCGCTTGAAGCTGAACGGATCGAGGCGGTCGGGCTCGGCCGGAGTCGCGGGCAACGACCAGCGACGCATGGCCTTCGCGGCGAGCGCCTGCGCGACGGGGATCTCGTAGACGGAGTCCTCGGTGAGCGACACGCGGATGGTGTCGCCGATGCCGTCGAGCAACAGGCTGCCGATGCCGATCGCGCTCTTGATGCGGCCGTCTTCGCCGTCGCCGGCCTCGGTCACGCCGAGGTGGAGCGGGTAGGCGCGATGGGCCTTGTCCATGCGCTCGACGAGCAGGCGGTACGCCTGGATGACGACCTTCGGATTGCTCGCCTTCATCGAGAGCACGATGTCGTGGAAATCATGCGACTCGCAGATGCGGACGAACTCGAGCGCGCTCTCGACCATGCCCAACGGCGAGTCGCCGTAGCGGTTCATGATGCGATCGGAGAGCGAACCGTGGTTGGTGCCGATCCGCAGCGCGCGGCCGAGCTCGCGGCAACGTTTCACGAGCGGTGTGACGCTCTCGTGGAGGCGCTGGAGCTCACGCTCGTACTCGGCGTCGGAGTAGTCGACCACGGCGAACTTTTTCTTGTCGGCGTAGTTGCCGGGGTTCACGCGAACCTTCTCGACGTGTTCGACGGCCTCCATCGCGGCAGCCGGGAGAAAATGGATGTCGGCCACCAGCGGCACGTGCGCGAAGCCGGCGGCGGAGAACTGCGCGCGGATGTCGCGCAGGCAGCGCGCCGCGACGACGTTTGGCGCGGTGACGCGCACAATCTCGCAGCCGACCTCCGCCAACGCGATGCACTGTCGCACCGTCGCGGCGACATCCTGCGTGTCGGAAGTCGTCATCGACTGCACGCGGATCGGGTGGGCGCCGCCGACTCCGACGGAGCCGATCTTCACTTCGACAGCAGGACGGCGGATCGTGGCGAAACGGGAAGCGCAATAGGCCATGGTGGTAGCGCTCCAGATGAAGAGGCCGGCGCCGGTGGAGGCAAGCGCTGCCCGGCCGCCGCGAAGCGGCGCGGGCATCCCGGGGGGCTGTCGGTCGGCGAAGGTTGCGGTGAAAAATCCCCGAACCTACGGACAAAACCGAGTTCGCGGGTATCTTGCCTTGAATCGGTCGGTCTAGAACCCTCGGTTGCAGTTCGCCCCTCGGTCCCCGCCAAATCCCCTGCCATGACCCCGTTCCCCGGAAACGGCACACCCGCAGCCCTGTTCTCCGCCCGCCCGATGGGGCATCAGAGCCGCGCCGAGATGTGCGGGGCCTTCGAACGCGCCATCCGGTTGGCCGAGCACGACCGCCTGCGCCTGCGGGTGCCGCACGAGGTGAAGCCGACGCAGCGCCTCAAGAGCATGCATTACCACTACCGGCCGGAGGTGTTTCTCCAGTTGCACGGCACCACGGAGTTCCAGTTCCCGCGCGAGACCTTTGAGCTCGGCCCCGACGAGATCTGCGTCATCCCTGCCGGCGTGCCGCACGGGGAGAAAGTGCGCGCCGAGGCAACCCAGCCGTTTCGCAACCTGGTGGCCGGTTTCTACAACAACACGATCAGCCTCCACTTCGCCTTCGAGGCGCGTCCCCAGCATCCGGACATAGCCGAGATCGAATTCTTCGACGCCCCCAACCTCGACGTCTTTCTGACCCTCACGAACAATCTCGCCCATGCGCAGGCCATGCAGACGCCGGCGCGTGCTGCTGTGCGGAAGGGGCTGCTGCTGGCGCTCCTCGGGCTCTTCCGCAACATCGTCGAGACCGGCGGCGACCGGCTCAACACCGACATCGGCAAGGTCTTCCAGGCGAAGTGCATCGTGCGGGAGCAGTTCGCGAACCCGGAACTCGGGGTCCAGCAGATCGCCGCCGCCCTCGGCTGCTCACGCGACTATCTCTCGCACCTGTTCCATGCGGAAACGAAGGAGCGGCTGACACACTACATCCAACGTATCCGAATCGATGGTGCCACGCTCGCCCTCGAGACCACCGTGCTCAACATTTCGGAGATCGCCTATGCGAGCGGCTTCTCGGACCCGGCGTACTTCGGCCGCGTGTTCAAGCAGCACAAGGGCGTGACCCCGCAGGAGTTCCGCGCCCGGCTTGATGCCCAGCGCAGCCGGCCGGAATCGACGCCCAAGACTGTCTACGCGGACCGCGTGGATTTTTCGCCCGGCGCCCCCACCGGCCAACGCACCGAGGCGGCGGTGGCGGCCGGCCGGTGACGGCGGCGTGGCCCGCGCGGGCCGCGGCTCACGGGGTCACGAACACGCGGAAGGCCCACGGCCCGAGCTCCAGCTCGGTGGCGGCCGAGAACTCGACCCGCGCGTTCGCGAAATAGTCCCGGTAAGTCCCCGGGAACGGCGACTCCTCGAAGCGCACCTTCCGCGCATCGGTCGATAAGTTGAATACGGCGAAAACCTTGTCGGTCGCGTTGCGGCGCACGAAGCTCAGCACCGCGTCCGGCGCGGAGTTCGGGACATGGATCATGGGCGCGCCCCAGGCGCCGTTCCAGAGCGCGGAGTTCGCCTTCTTCAGCGCGAAGAGCCGCTGATAGAGTTCGCCCACGGGATGCTCGCGCCACTCGATGGGATCGCGCTCGAAGAACTTGAGCCGCTTCGACTCGCCCGCCTCCTGCCCATTGTGGAGCAGCGGCAGGCCGTCGCCGATGACCGAGAGCACGATCGCGGCCGGAAGCGCGTCTCCGAACTGTTCGGACTGGGTGCCCTCCCAGGCGTTCTTGTCGTGGTTGCTGACGAAGGTCAGGCGCATGGCGTCGCGCGGAAACAGTCCTTCGTTCTCCGAATAGTACCCGATGAGCGCGCCGACGCCGGCACGACCGGCGGCGACCTCGTGCATGGCCTCGTACCAGCCCCACGCGTAGGTGGCGTCGAACGCGTCGGCATGGAGGTCGCGCGTCTGCGCCTCGGCCAACAGGAACACCGGCTTGATCGCGTCGAGCTCGCGGCGGGCGTTGTTCCAGAAATCGAGCGGCACGAAGCCCGCGACATCGCAGCGGAAACCGTCCACGTCCGCCTCGGTCACCCAGTAGCGCATGGCCGTTGTCATGTAGCGGCGGAGGCCCGGCTGGCTGTAGTCGAGGTCGATGATGTCGGTCCAGTCGAACCAGGGCGTGGGGCGGAAATCGCCCTTCCAGTCGCGCCGGTACCAATCCGGGTGCTCGGCGACGAGCGGGTTGTCCCAAGCGGTGTGGTTGGCCACCCAGTCGAGGATGACGTGCAGCCCGAGCGCGTGGGCGGCGGCGACGAAGTGTTTGAGGTCGGCGAGAGTGCCGAACTCCGGATTCACGGTGAGATAGTCGCGCACGGCGTAGGGGCTGCCGAGCGGTCCCTTGCGGTTCTTCAACCCGATCGGGTGGATCGGCATCAACCACACGATATCGGCGCCGAGCGCCTTGAGTCGCGGCAACTCGCGCTCGGCCGCGGCGAGCGTGCCCTCGGCGGTGAACTGCCGGAGGTTGAGCTGGTAGAGCGCGGCACTCCGCGACCACTCCGGGTGGCGCACGCGCACGTAACTAACAGGTCGGTACGGATC
This sequence comes from Opitutaceae bacterium, assembly GCA_035299125.1. GTDB lineage: Bacteria > Verrucomicrobiota > Verrucomicrobiia > Opitutales > Opitutaceae > CAJCBL01. The sequence goes on along the minus strand of DATGXA010000314.1, from coordinate 1,214 downwards.
GGCGGGCGTGGCGACCGGGGCGGCGGCGAAGCAGGCCAGGGACGCGACGACTGCGAGCGCAGCGAGGAGCGGACGGAGGGAGCGCATGGCGGGAAGTTCAGGCGGTCGCCGGCCCCGACGGCGTTTCACGTGGCACGAAGGTCACCATGAGCGCGGCGGCGACCAGGAGGAAGACCCCGCCTGCCATGACGGCGTGGACGAGGTTGCCGTGCAGGTGGTTCTTCACGAGATCGCCGAAGAACAGCGCGGCGAGGATCTCGGGCAGCACGATGAAGAAGTTGAAGATGCCCATGTACACACCCATGCGATCGCGCGGAAGCGCGCCGGCGAGGATCGCGTACGGCATGGAGAGGATGGAGGCCCAGGCGATGCCGCCCAGCGCGAGGGCGCCGAAGAGCAGGAACCGCTGCTCCTCGCCGTGGATGAAGCCCACCGCCAGCAGCCCGATGCCGCCCAGCGCGAGGCAGATCCCGTGGAGGTGGCGCCGGTCCATCCGCGCGGCCAGCGCGATCAGGCCGAACGCGGCGAGGAACGTGACGAAGTCCTTCACTCCGTAGCAGTTTCCCGCCCATTCCACGCCCCGCTTGAAGACCTCGGAGGTCGGGTCAGCGCTGCCGAAGATCACGGGCACAGCATTGGAAAAATGGAGCCACATGCAGAATAGCCCCAGCCAGGTGAAGAACTGGACGAGCGCGAGGCGCCACATCGTGCGCGGCATGTGGGCGAGCGCGATGGGGATCTCCCGGACCAGATGGGCGAGCCCGCCGCCTTCCTTCTGGCGCCGGCGAAACGCCTCGAGGTCATCGGGAGGCTCCTCCGAGCTCGAGACCACCGTCCAGAGCACCGCCGCGAAGAACGCCACGGCGCCGACGTAGAACGAGATCTTCACATTGGTCGGCAGCGCGTTGGTCCCGTCGGCCTCGCTGCTCACGCCGAACCAGTGGCGCAGGATGTAGGGAAGAAATCCTGCCACGACGGCGCCCACGCCGATGAAGAAGCTCTGCAGGGCGAAGCCTGTGCCGCGTTGATGCTCGGGCAGCTTGTCGGCCACAAAGGCGCGGAAGGGTTCCATCGAGATGTTGATGGAGGCGTCGAGGATCCACAGCAGGCCGGCGGCCATGTAGAACTTTGGCAGGTTCGGGATGAGCCACTCGGCGAGCGACCCGGAGTTGGGCATCAGCAGCAGCGCGAGCGAACTGAGGATCGCGCCGACC
>DATGXA010000313.1:0-2028 GCA_035299125.1 Opitutaceae bacterium | reverse complement strand
AGTGAAGACGATCGCTGCCGACCTCACCGACGCGGCCGCGATCGAGCACGTGGTCGCCGAGGTTGCTGGCACCGGTTGGTCCGTCGGGATCCTGGCGAACAACGCCGGCTTCGGCCGGCTCGGGCGTTTCTGGGAGGTTCCGCTCGATGAGCAGATCGCGATGATCCGGCTCAACGTGGAGGCTGGCGTGCGGCTCGTGGGGCGGTTCCTGCCCGACATGCTGGCGCGCGGCCGTGGCCGAATTCTGAACACGGCCTCCATCGCGGGTTTCCAACCCGGGCCGAACCTCTCCGTCTACCACGCGACCAAAGCGTTCATGCTCTCTTGGTCGGAGTCCCTCGCCACCGAGCTCGCGCCCGCCGGCATCACGGTGACGGCGCTCTGCCCCGGCCCGGTGGACACGGATTTCATGACGAAGGCGCACATGGTCGACACGCGGGCCTTCCAGGAGGAGCAGGTGCTCTCGCCGCAGGAAGTGGCGGAGAAGGCCTACGAAGGGCTGATGGCCGGCAAACGCATCGTTGTGCCGGGCGCCATGAACAAGGCCATGCTGTTCGGCGCGCGCATCCTGCCGGGATCTTGGCAGGCGCGCATGAGCGAGAAGATGTACGAGCCGACCGACCCCGACGAACGCAAGCGCGAGCGCGGCGATGTCGAGGCGGCCGCAGCCCGCGAACGCGACGCGCGTTGATCACCGCCTCCCCGGAGGAGCGCTCCGGGCGCCCCCCGATCCCGCATGCGCCGGGGCCGCGATAATTTCGCCGCATGAGCACTGCACAACCCAGTCGGGACGACACCCGGGAGGTGTCCGGATTTCAGGAGATTTCTCGTCGAGCCTACGAGATTTGGGAACAGGGCGGACGGATGGAGGGCAACGCTCTCGCCGATTGGCTGCACGCGGAGGAGGAGTTTCGCCGCGAGCCCGACAATGCGGCGGGGCCGACCGCACCTGGCCTGATTGCCCGCGAGAAGATCGTGGGCGACAACGCGAGCGGCGACCGGGACGTCGCCAAGCAGGCGCCGGTCCGCGGCGGACGCCAACGGCGCGCCAGTTGAAGGGCGACGCCATGGCACGCGGCAGCAAAGCGGCCTACACGCCGAAACAAAAGCGGAAGGCCACGCACATCGAGGCGGGCTACCGCAAACGCGGTGTGTCGAAGAAGACCGCCGAAGCCCGTGCTTGGGCGACGGTGAACAAGCAGGACGGTGGCGGGAAAGCGCGCCGCGCGCGGGCGAAGTCGAAGAAATGACGCCGCGCGCCGGACGAAAGCCTTGGCGGCTTTGGCGCGTGGAGGCGTCGTGCGGTTCAGCTGTCCTCGAGGGCGACGTTGTGCGCGTGGAGGAAGTCGACGAGCTGGTCGACATCGAAGCCCGCCAGCACGTTGCCTTCCCAGTCGAGCACGGGGAGGCCACGCTCGCCGGCCTTGTGCTCGGCCTCGTCTCGTAGCTGCACATCGTTCACCTCAAGCCGGCGATAGGGCACGCCGTGCTCGTCGAGAAACGCGGCGGATTGTTCCCCGCGCGGCTCCCCCTTCTCGAGGTAGAGCACGGGCAGGGTTTCATCGAAGGCGGAGTTTTCCATGGGGTAAGGTCCCACGCTCAGGAGCCTTTGCGACGGCGTGCGGCGATCATCTGTTCGTGCTGCGCCTCCTCGACACCCTCCTCGACGAGCCGGGCCGGAATGTCTTCGGGATCGCCGGTGGGCGCGAGCACTTGGTGGCCCGGCACCGAGGGCGGCTCGCTCGGGTCGCGCGTGATTGCGACGGAGGGACGCGAGTCGTCCGAGGCGTCTTCGTGGATGAGCGAGCGACCTTGGAGCTCGCGCAGCGCGAGCTTGCGGTCCTCGGCGGTCGGTTCGTCGCGGCCGGCGAGCAGCGCGATCTCGCGGGCGCGCTCCTCGATCGTGACATCGGAAATCTCGCCGGTCTCGGTGCCATGGACGGCCATGCGGCCGGGGGGAATCTGTTGTTTGCTCATGGCGGAAAAAGGAGAGCGCGGCGCGGCTGGCGCGCCGCGCTGGGGGTCACT
>DATGXA010000312.1:0-5962 GCA_035299125.1 Opitutaceae bacterium | reverse complement strand
CTGGGCTCGCGAGCGGCTCCACAACCTACGCACGCGGTCGACGGGCGTCGACTAGTCCTCGGCTTGGGCGGGGTCGGCGGCGCTGTCGCGGGCGAGCAGTTGCTCGAGCTCCTTGCGGAGATCGGCGAGTTCTTTGCTCTTGAAGCTCTGCTTGGTGCGGCGGAGCACGTCGACCGCGCGGCGGAGCGCGACTTCGCGGTCGAGGAGTTGTTGCGCGCGGGCTTCGTGGTTCGAGCTCTCGAGGGCGCGGGCGGCTTGCTCGAGTTCGGAGAGCACGAGGATGACGTGGCGCAGGGAGAGCTGGAGATAGTGGCTCATTGAGCCGTCGGCGGCGGGCCCGGCGTGGCGGTAGCGGTGCAGGACGGAGTCGAGCTCCTGCTCCCAATCGTGGAGGTGGCGACGGCCGGCCTGCATCGCGCGGCGGGTGCGGAGCTTGAGGATGGCGTCGTCGAGGATGTGCGTGAGCTCGTCGAAATCCGGCGGCTTCATGAGGTATCCGACGACGGGAAGGCGGAGCGCGCGGGCGGCGGTCTCGACGGTGGGTTGGCCGGTGAGGACGACGATGGGGAGGCCGTCGGCGAGTTGGCTGACGCGTTCGAGCATGGAGACGCCGTCGTTGCCGGGCATGCGGAGATCGGAGATCAGGGCGTCGAACTCGTTTTGCCGGAGCTGGTCGAGGGTTTCCTGGCCGGAGGCCACGCAGGTGCAGGCGTAGCCGAAGGACTGGAGCATGCGCGAGAGGGCGTTGCGCACGACGGCTTCGTCGTCGGCGACGAGCAGGCGGCCGCGCGAGCCGGGTTCGGTCTTGTTCATGCGGTGGAAGCGGAGTCGAGGGCGCGGCGCAGGGAGGCGGCGATGGTGGCCACGTTGGCGGGTTTTGCGATGATCTCGCTCACGCCGCTGGCGCGCATGGCGGCGATGGTGTGGGCGCCGGTGTAGGCGCTGAGCAGGACGACGGGCAGCTCCGGTCGGAGGGTGCGGGCGGCTGCGGCGATCGCGAGGCCGTCGACGATGGGCATCATCAGATCGGTGAGGATCAGGTCGAACTCGCCGGGGGCGGTGCGCAGGCGATCGAGCGCGGACAGGGAGTTGTTGAAACTCTCCACCTCGTAACCGAGTTTCTGCAGGACGCGCTGGACCGCCAAGGTGACGGTGGGCTCGTCGTCGACATGGAGGATACGCTCGCCGCGACTGTGGTGGGCGGGCGGGATCCCGGGGACGAATGGGCGGTCGCTGGGAGCTGGTTCTGGATGGTTCATGGGGAGCATCGAAGCCGGTGTGGGTAGTGGCTTTGCTGCGCCGGGACTGGGAGGAGTGGAGAATCCGGAGAGTAGAGCGGAGGACTTCCGGGCGTTCTCCCCGGCCCCATAAAACACGAAAGGCACAATCGCACCGACGGACCCGAAGGTGGTCGTGGGTGAAATTGTGCCTTCGACTTACAGGTCCGATTGTCCTGCCCGAGAAAGCGACCCGTCCGAGGCGGGTTTTCGGCCGAGAGCATTGCTGCGGGCCGGTTGTGGCAGCAATGCGAATATTCGCGGTCGCGAAAAATGGGGACAGCGTCGCCGATACCGCGCCGCCGGGTGCTGGCGATGTGTTAGGCGGCGCGGACGGAGCAGGTGGTCGCGGCCGCGGCGGATTGCTCGAAACGTTTCTTGTCGAGCGCCTTCATATACGCCTCGTGCGGGCTGATCGTCCCGGCGGCGACGAGCGCGGCGAGCACGTTGTCCATGCTCGACATGCCGTCGGCGGTGCCGGACTCGATGATCGCGCGGATGTCGGAGATGCGGCCGGTGCGGATGACGTTGGCGAGCGCCTCGTGCTGGAGGAGGATCTCATGGGCGGCGACGCGGCCGCCGCCCTCCTTCTTGCAGAGCAGCTGCGAGACGATGCCGGAGAGGCAGCCGGCGAGGAGCACGCGCACCTGGTTCTGCTCCTCGGCGGGGAAGGCGTTGATGATACGGTCGACGGTCTTCGGCGCGGAGTTGGTGTGCAGCGTGCCGAAGACGAGGATACCCATGGAGGCGGCGTTGAGGGCGAGCTTGATGGTCTCGAGCTCGCGCATCTCGCCGAGGAGGATCAGGTCGGGATCGGAACGCATCGCGCTGCGCAGCCCGGCGGCGAACGACCTGGTGTGCTCGCCGACTTCGCGGTGGACGATGACGGAACGGCGGTTCGGGTGCACGAACTCGACCGGATCCTCGAGCGTGATGATGTGGCGGGTCTGCGTGGCGTTGATGTGGTCGATCATCGCCGCGAGCGTGGTGCTCTTGCCGGAGCCGGTGGGGCCGGTGACGAGCACGAGGCCGGAGCGCAGCGCGCAGAGCTTCTTCAACGCCGCGGGCAGGCCGAGTTGCTCGAAGGTGAGGATGCGAGAGGGGATCTGGCGCAGCACGGCGGCCATGCCCCAGTGGTTGTGGAGATAGTTGCAGCGGAAACGCGCGAGGCCGGGGATCTCGTAGGCGAAATCGAGATCGCTGTGCTCCTCGAAGTGCGCCCAACGGCGCTCGGGGCAGATCTCGCGCAGGAGCGGGGCGATCGTCTCGGGCGTGAGCGGTTCGTCGGCGAGGGGCTGGAGGTCGCCGGAGATGCGGCCGCGCGGCGGGAGCCCGACGGTGAGATGGAGGTCGGAGCCGCCGCGGCGCAGCAGTTCGGAGAGGAGTTGGTCGAGGGCGGCCACGGGAGATTTTCGATTTGTGATTGCCGATTGGCGATTGGGCGGAGGGCGCGATCGGCGGGCTAGAAGAGGCCGAAGCGCTTCTTCTCGGGCGTGGGAGCCGGTGCGGATTCGGCGGGGGCGGGAGCCGCGGCGTTCTCGAGCAAGGCGCGGAGGGCGCGGTTGCCGATGTTGGCGAGGGCGACCTCGAGCGTGATCCGGCCGGCGCGGTAGAGCGCGAGCACGGAGGAATCCATCGAGAGCATACCGTCGCGCACGCCGGTCTCCATGACGCTGCCGAGGTTCTGCAGCTTGTTTTCGCGGATGAGGTTTCCGACGGCGAGGTTCGCGATGAGGATCTCGGGCGCGAGCACGCAGCCGCCATCGACGCCTGGAAGGAGGCGCTGGCAGACGATGCCGCGAAGCGACTCGGAGACCATCGCGCGGATCTGCGCCTGCTGGGAGGGGGGGAAGACATCGAGCAGGCGGCTGAGCGTCGAGGCGGCGTCGGCCGTGTGCATCGTGCCGATGACGAGGTGGCCGGTCTCGGCGGCGGTGATGGCGATGTTGATTGTCTCCAGATCGCGGAGCTCACCGATCGCGATCACATCGGGATCCTGCCGGAGCGCGGCGCGGAGGGCAGTGGAGAACGTCTTCGTGTGGTCGCCGACCTGGCGCTGCGTGACGATGCACTGGTCGGAAGGGAGGACGTACTCAATCGGGTCCTCGACGGTGATGATGTGGTCGCTGCGCGTGCGGTTCACCTCGCCGACGAGCGCGGCGAGGGTGGCGGTCTTGCCGGAGTTGACGGGGCCGGTGACGAGGATGAGGCCGTTGTGGAACGCGAGCAGTCGGCGGAGCACCTCGGGATCGGGATAACCGAGGTCGTCGAGCGAGCGCGTGGCGGCAGGGACGATGCGGTACGAGCCGGCGACGCCCCATTTGTGGATGGTGACGCAGGCGCGGAAGCGCTGGTCGTGGCCGAGGGCAAGCGCGAGCTCGAGCTCGGAGGTTTCCTGGAGCTGGTTGAACTGCGCCTCGTCGAGCAGGGCGAGGTTGGCGGCTTCGGCGATGTCGGCCGGGAGCGGGCGTTCGGTGAGGTATTCGATCTGGCCGTGGCGGCGGACAAAGGGACGCGCCTGCGAGCTGAGGTGGAGGTCGCTCACGCCGGCCGCTTGGCAATCGGTGAGGAGGCTGGCCATCGCCTGGCGGACCTTGGTGTCGTCGAGCGCGGAATCGGTGAAGAGCGGATTGGCGGCGAGAGCGGAGTGCACGTCGGAAGAATCTAAGAAGTGGGAACGCGATTGTCGCGGAGTGCGCCGGTGATCGGCGGAGTCGGTTCCCACTTGAGAGCTCAATGCGTGGCTGGGCAGTCGGCTGACGGCAGCTGGGGGGATTCCGAGGCGGTGGGGCCGCTTCGCGCGACGGCGCTATGTGCGGCCGAAGCCGCGACACAGGGAGTCGCGCGCCGTTGTGCGGGGAAAAAGGGGTGGGTATCACCCCATATCGGGTGCCGCGCCGAGTGCCTATGGTGCACGCAACATCCCACCAACCGCGTGCAATCCAACCGAACCGTCGCCATGGAGATCTTTCGTTATCAGCCGCCCGCAACCACGGGCAAGAGCGCGGGACCGCCCCGGGCCGCGGCGGCGTCGACCGTCGCCTCTCGGGCGGAGAGCGAAGCTCAGTTTCCAGGGACGGATTGCGACGTGCTTTTGGTCGAAGACGACCCGGTCGTGAGCGAGATCAGCACCGCGGTGCTGCGACAGGCCGGCTTCGATGTGGCGACCGCCGCCGACGGCGAAATGGGCTGGACGCTCCTGCAGCAACGCGACTGGCAGCTGTTGATCACCGACAACTGCATGCCGCTGTTGTCCGGTACCGACCTGATCTGCCGGATTCGCGCCGCCGGGGTCTCGCTTCCGGTGGTGCTCACTTCGGGGGCCCTACCGTGGGAGCGCGCGCCGGAGTACCTCCAGCCGCTTGTGATGCTCGAGAAACCGTACGACCCAAAACAACTTTTGGGCGCCATCCGGAGAGTCTTGCGGGCGGGCGCGGGGGTTGGCCTCGGATTTCCTGTTTCGGCGGCGCATTTCGCGCGTCCCCCCGAGGGGACTGAGGGGGCTGGCATGCCCAGTCGCGGGAATCGCGGGATCTTGAGCGCCTTGGCAGAATGGGAGGGCGAGGGCGGTCTGGTGCAGCCGTCCTGAGTTTCTTGGCCGCTGTCCACGATGCGGCGGTATTCGGAACCGTCATGAATCATCGGCACGGCGTCGAGAAACTCACGTCCGGCACTCTCCTCGGCGACCTGTTGGGCTCGTCTGATCGCGCCGCGCGGTCGCGCTCAGCCTTACGGTCAACGTGGGGTTTTTTCGCATCCGCGTTTCCGTGATTGCTGGCGCAAACGCGATCACGTTCGGCGCGACCCGCACGCGCAGCGAACGGGCAACCGCGTGCGGCGGCACCGGTGCCCCAGGATCGGCGTGCCGGCGGTGTTTGACCGGCTCAGCCGTGGCGACGGAGCTCGCGGTAGTTGTCGCTCGGGCGGCAGCCGCCCGAGCGCAGGAGCGCCTCGGCGTCGAGCCAGATGGCTTGGTCGAGGCGTTCCGGGTAGCCGTGCTGTATCCATAGTTCGTATGCGCAGTCGGCGATTTCGTCGTGGGTGGGCGGCGCGCGCGAGGGGCGGACCCCGGAGGCGGGAGGATTCTGTGGAGTGGTTCGTTCGTGCATGGCGGAAGTGTGGTATCGGATGGCTGAGTTGTTTCCCGGCGTGCTTGTGCAGCCGGGCTTGGATCGGGGCGGGCGTCCGCGGGTCTTTCGCCCGCAGTCCGACGCGCTCACCAAGTGTAGGATAGACGATGCCGGGTGGCCGCGCCACGGGGTATGGGCCTACCGAAGAACGGCGCCGGGGTGCTCGCGCCGGTCCGATTAGGTCACCACGGCCCGTCGTCCCCGGGCGGGTCGGGGCGGGCGGCTGCGGTAGTACATCACCCCAGTCGGGGTTTCTCGCCTCCGGGGGAAACCGGGGCATGATAGCACTCTGCGACGACTACCAGTGCTCATCCTCGAAGACGCGGGGATCGCTGCGGTCGGCAGCGAGCTACGACATATGCGCGAGCGAGACGCATGACTCCGAAGAACGTCCAGTTCGACAGCCGGTATCTCCGGGCGCTACGGCACCGCCGTCGTTACCGGCGAAACGCTCCGGCGCGAGCGCCCGAAGCGCGCGGGCGTGCGAGCGGACAACACCGCCGGCTCCGATGCCCTCGGCCAACGCGGCGCGGCCCACGACCTTGCCGGCGGTGA
>DATGXA010000311.1:0-12947 GCA_035299125.1 Opitutaceae bacterium | reverse complement strand
GATCTGGCCGACTACGAGGTGTTGTTCCACCGCGAGCTGCCCGAGGTGCTCGCGGCGACGGACACCGTCACGCCGTACTGGCCGTCGTCACCGTGGCGGGGCGACAAGGCGGTGGACCACGCGGCCGGCGTGGCGCGCGGCGACACGCATTTCTGGGATGTGTGGCACGCGCGCAAGCCGGTGAAGGACTACGAGCTGTACCCGTTCCGTTTCGTGTCGGAGTTCGGCATGCAGAGCTTCTCCTCACGCGAGACGCAGGACACTTTCGCCGCGGCGGCGGACAACAACGTCTTCGGTCGCACGATGACCAACCACCAGAAGAACCGCTTCGGCAACCAGGTCATCCTCGACTACGTTTCGCGGCAGTACCGTTTCCCGAAGGACCAGGATTCGTTGCTCTTCCTCTCGCAGCTCAACCAGGCGGACTGCATGCAGGTGGGCGTGGAGCACTACCGGCGCAACATGCCGCGCTGCATGGGCGCGCTCTATTGGCAACTCAACGATTGCTGGCCGGTCGCCTCGTGGAGCTCGATCGAGTTCACCGGGCGCTGGAAGGCGCTGCACTTCATCGCGCGGCGGTTTTTCGCCCCGGCGCTCGTCAGCGCGCACGTGCCCGGCGAGGAGACGACGATCACCGGCAACTACCGCCGTACGACGGTGCGCGAGGTGCACCTCCACACGGTTTACGACGCGCCGCAGCCGGCCGCCGGCACGCTGCGTTGGCGGCTCTGCCACCTCGATGGACGGACGCTGCTCCGCGGCGCGCAGAAGGTCGCGTTGCGCCCCGGCGAGAGTGTGAAACAGCGCACGCTCGATGTCTCTGCCGCCATGGAGAAACACGGGCGCGACCACATATACCTGCGGCTCGAACTCGAGATCGGCGGCGCGGTGGCCAGCGAGGAAGTGGTGTTCCTCACTGCGCCGCGCTTCGTCGACCTGCTGCGCGGCAAGACGAAGGTCGGCGTGAAACAGCTCGGGCCGAAGCGCGCGCGGCTGACGTTCACCTCCGCGGTGTTCCAGCATCGGTTTGCCTTCGAGTTGCCCGGTCTCGCGCACACGGCGAGCGACAACTACTTCGCACTGTTTCCCGGCGAGCCGCGGAGCATCGAGGTGGAGTTCGCGCGGCCGGTCACGGCGGCGAAGCTCCAGCAGGCGCTGCGCTACCGCTCGCTGGTGGACACGTACTGAGCGGAGCGTGGTGCGACCGGGGGCGCACCCGCCATCGGAATGAGGAGCAGCGGGTGCCGAACGCTTGCGGTGGGGTGCGAGCAAGCTCGCACCCCAGCGGAGGCACGCGAAACCGCGAAGCAACAGGCGATCAGCGCATCTCACGCGGGCTGTCCCCGGAATTGACGACAGCGGGCGCTGGCGCGCGCCGAGTCCAGCGGGGCGCGCTTGTGTTGGTTCGATTTCCCTCGGGCGGAGCGGGGCCGTGATGGCGTGCGGCAACCAGTCTTCGGCGCCGGAGTTGGATTTCTCATCTCTCTCCGGAGTTTTATTAGTTGCTGGCGGGGCGGGGGAGCGCCGTCATCGGCTTTTGCCCTAAATCTTCTCCCCGAACTCCCCCGCCCGATTCGATTCCCCCATGAAGTTATTCGGAAATTCCAACATCAACCGCGACTACGTGATCGCCGAGGCCGATCGTGTGCCGCTCTCGCAGAAATTTGGCTACGGCGTCGGCACGTTTTTCGACATGTGGGGCCATTGGCTCTACCCGACGATCGCGTTTCAGATCTTCGGTCTCTACCTCGGCGTTTCGCCTTATCTGATCGGTTGGGCGGTGATTCTGAACCGTGTATTCGACGCGGTTTCCGATCCGGTCTTCGGCTGGCTCTCGGACAACACCCGCACGCGTTGGGGCCGCCGCCGTCCGTTCATGCTCGCGGGAACGCTGCTGGCCGGCATCGGCCTGCCATTCCTGCTGGCGGTCGTTCCCGGGTGGTCTTCGTGGAACTACTTTTGGTTCATGCTCGTCTCGTCGGCCATCTACCTGCCGATGGTGAGCTGCTTCAATATGCCGTACCAGAGCTTGGCCAACGAGCTCACGCCGGACTACCACGAGCGCACGACGGTGTTCGCCGTGAAGAACGTCATCCAGAAGCTTCCCGAACTCGGACTGTTCTTCTTCGGCGCGTTCTTCACCAAGGCGGTGTGGGTCGGTGCGGACAGCAGCAACTGGTGGGAACGCGTGGTGCAGCTGTTCACCACCGCCGCGGCGTGGGATAACGCTCCCGACGGCGCGAAGCCCAACATGCTGCTCGGCGCCCAAGTTTATCTGAGCCTTTGCGGTATCGTCCTTCTGGTCTGCGGATTCCTCAGCGTGCTCCTCGTTAAGGAGCGTTACTACGGCAAGCTGGTGGCGAACCGCACCGACAAGATTTCGATCACCGAGACGATCTGGAAGACCCTCAAATGTAAGCCGTTCCTGATCCAGAAGGTCATGGACATGGGCTACAACATGGGACTCTCCATGGTCGGCACCCTCGGGCTTTCGATCACGATCTACTACGTCTGCAACGGCAACACGTCGGTCGGCAACTACTGGAACTTCCGCATGGGTGTCTCGGGCATGGTGCTCGGTCTGTGTGGTGTCCCGGTGTTCACCTTTCTCGCCCGCCGTCTCGGCAAGCGTCACGCGATGGGCTGTGTGCTTGGGCTCGCGATCCTCGTCTTCATCGGCTCGTGGTGGCTCTACACCCCGAAGATCGTGTGGCTGCAGGTGCTCGCCTCCGGCACGATCGCCTTCATTGGCGCCGGCTATTGGACGATCGCCGGCTCCATCGGTGCCGATGTCATGGATTACGACGAGTTCGAAGGCGGCCGCCGCCGCGAAGGTTCGTTCGCCGCTTGCGGCTCTTGGATCAACAAGGTCGGCATGGCGCTGGGTGCCGGTATCTCGTTCTTCATCCTCGGCTGGGTCGGGCTCGACTCGAATGCGGTCCAGCAGAGCGAGCACACGATCTTCATGATCCGTTTCCTGTTCCTTGCGATTCCGGTCGTCGGCTTGGCCTGCTCGCTTTTCGCGCTCTCGAAGTTCCCGCTCACGCAGGAGAAGATGGCCGAGATCCGCGCGGCCCTCGAGGCGCGTCGCGGCAAGGTCTGAGCGGACGTACCGTTTGATTCGAATAAAAGGACCGGCGTGAGGCCGGTCCTTTTTGTTTGTGGCGGAAACGGAGCGGCCGCGGGCTAGAGGAGGGGACGGGGCGGTGATTCGGGTCCGACGGCAAGCAGAGGGAGAACGGATCGCGGCGGATGATTGCATTTCATGGTGGAACGCCGGAGCGCTCCTCAGGTGAAGCGGTGGGCACCGCACCTGACCTGAAGAGCAGCGGCATTTGCGACAGGGTCTCGCGTTTTCCGGGCGTGGCGGAGGTGTTTTCACTGGCCCGGGTTTGCGCGGGTTCCTACGGTCCGCCGATCTCGTCTTCCGATGAACCACGACGCCTCCCACCACGCCGCCGCCGATTGGATTTCCGCGCTCGCCGAATTCCTCCAGAGCCAGCCGGGCGTGGAGGCGGTGAAGCTTGATCCGACCGCGCGCACGGTGTCGGTGGCGACGCTCGGCCAGGTCGATCTGCAACTGCTCGACCAGCGGCTCACGGAGGTGATCGCCGCGCTCGAGGAAAAGATCGCGGCGTTGCCCGCGAGCGACGTGGCGGCGCCGAGTGGTTTCCAGGTGCGGCGGGAAGGCGAGGCCGCGGTGGTGTCGAAACAGAGCTGTGCCACGGCGCCGCGTTTTTGGAAGTGGCGCGAGTTCCAATGGCCGGAGCCGGCCGAGGAGGAAGAGGAGGAGGATTGGCGCGTGCTCGCCGGGTTCGCTACGGCGTGCTGGTTGTTCGGAACCACGGCGTTCGTGCTGAAGGTCGCCGGCGTGATCGCTCCCGATTCGATCACGATCAAGGTGCTCTACGGCCTCTCGATCCTCGCCGGCGGTTTCGACGCGGCCATCGACGTGTGGTCGAAGGTCCGCAAGGGCGAGCTGGATATCCATTTTCTGATGCTCGCGGTAGCCGCGGGCGCGTCGGCGATCGGGCACTGGGACGAGGCGGCGCTGTTGCTGTTCCTGTTCTCCGCGTCCGGCGCGATGGAGGCGTACGCGCTCAACCGCACGCATCGCGAGGTCGACTCGTTGCTGAAGGCGGCCCCGAAGGAGGCCACGCGCGTCGACGCCGACGGCAAGCAGACGGTGATCAAGGTCGAGGAGATCGCGCTCGGGAACACGTTGTTCGTCAAACCGGGCGAGTCGTTTCCGGCCGACGGACTCGTGACCAGCGGCAAGACCGCGGCCGACGAGGCGAACCTCACCGGCGAAGCGCGCCCGGTCGAGAAGGCCGAGGGCGACCAAGTATTCAGCGGCACGATCAACCTCTGGGGCGCGGTGGAGTTCTCCGTCCAGCGCCTGCCGGCGGAGAGCACGCTGCAACGCATCATCCGGCTCATCCAGACGGCGCAGAAACTGAAGGCGCCCAGCGAGCGGTTCACCGACAAGTTCGGCGTGCGCTACACCTACGCGGTGCTCGGCGCGACGGCCGCGATGTTCTTCGTATGGTGGCTGGGCTTCGGTATCCAGCCATTCGACAACCTCGTGGTCGACGGCGTGGAGGTGCGTTCGGCGTTCTACCGCGCGATGACGTTGCTCGTCGTCGCCAGCCCGTGCGCGCTCGTGCTCTCGATCCCGTCGGCGATCCTCGCGGCGATCGCGTGGGGCGCGAAGCACGGCATTCTGTTCCGCGGCGGCGCGGCGATCGAAAAGCTCGCCGACGTGGACCTCGTCTCGCTCGACAAGACCGGCACGCTCACGACCGGCGATCTCGAGGTGGTCGGCTACGAGAGCTTCCCGCCCGGCCGCGAGCAGGAGGTGCTGGAATTGGCGTTCTCGCTCGAGCAGAACTCCCAGCATCCGATCGCCCGCGCGATCACCGCCTACGGGCGCAAACACGGCGTGACGGAGCACGACATCGCGGAGTTCCAGTCGATCACCGGTCACGGATTGAAGGCGAAACAGGGCGACGCGACGATCATGCTCGGCCGCCGCGAGCTGCTGCACGAGGGCCCGCTCGCCGGCTGGATCAAGGACGTGCCGCCCGCGCCGCCGGAGCTCTCCGAGGTGTGGGTGATCGGCAAGGGCGTGATCGGCCGCGTGCTCCTCAAGGACGAGGTGCGCACGCAATCGAAGTCGGTGCTGGCCGAGATGAAACGCCTCGGACTGCGCACCGTGATGCTCACCGGCGATCGTCGCCAGGCGGCGGAGTCGGTCGCGAAGGATCTTGGCCTCGACGAAGTGCGCGCCGGTCTCACGCCGGAGGCGAAGGTCGCGGCGATCCAGGAGTTTCGCGCGCAGGGCCGGAAAGTCGCGATGGTCGGCGACGGCGTGAACGACGCGCCGAGCCTCGCCGCGGCGTTCGTCTCGGTCGCGATGGGCGCGCGTGGCAGCGATGCGGCGCTCGAGCAGAGCGAGGTCGTGCTGATGAACGACAAGATCGAGAACTTCCTCTCGGCCTACCGGCTCAGCCAGCGCGCGCGTCGGGTGATCAAGCAGAACCTCATTATCTCGCTCGGCACCGTGATCGTGATGGTGGGGTGCTCGATGGCCGGCATCGTGCCGCTTACGCTCGGTGTGTTCGCGCACGAGGGCAGCACAGTGGTCGTCTGCCTCAACGGTCTGCGCCTGCTCTTCGGCAAGGACCGCGCCTGACAGACACCTCGCGCCATCGGTTTCGCCGAGATGTGCGCTCTAGCGCGGAGCTTCGGGATGCTGCCGGAGAAACGCGGCGAGGCGTATCCACTCCGCTTCGAGCGAGGCGAACAGCGTGTCCGCCTGTTCCCATTGCTGCTTTCGGGCGGCCTTCTCCAGTTCGCACGCGATGCGGCGGGCTTCGAGCCCGCCCATGTTTCCGGCGCAGCCGGCAAATTTGTGGGCGATGGCGGCTAGATCCGTGGCGCGGCGTTCGCTCAGTGCCGCCCGGATCTCGGCGACGAAACGCGGCGCGTCGTCGAAGAACATCTCGAGGATCCGGGGGAGGAGCGGAGAGCCGTCGGCTGCGGTCATTCCTTCCAATTGCCGCACAAAACTCGGGTCCCACGGAGGCGGAGCCGAAGGAGCGCTCGCAGCTGGAGCAGCGCGAAACGCCTGAGGCAGACAGCGGGCGAGCGCGCGCTGGAGGTCGGCTTTCCGCATCGGTTTTGAGATGAAGTCCGTCATGCCCGCCTCGAGGCACCGCGCTCGATCTTCCGCGGTCGCGTAGCCGGTGAGGGCGATGATTGGCGTGCGCGTGCGGGGCTCCGGCACCGCGCCGTCGCGAATCATCCGGGTCGCGGTGAAACCGTCCACCTCGGGCATCTGGCAATCCATGAGAACCGCATCGAAGTCCGCGGCGGCAAGGCGCTCGATGGCGGCGCGGCCGTTCTCCACGAAGTCGATCGTGTACGGCTCATCAGCGACGAGGAATTTGAGGACGATGCGGTTCGATTCGTAGTCGTCCGCCACGAGCAGCCGCAGGGCGCGCACGGGAGTGGGCACGGTGTCCTCCGCAGGCGCCGAGGCGAGGGCGCCTTCCGCGCGCGGCAACGGAATTTCGAACCAGAACAACGTCCCCTCGCCGACGCGGCTCTCGCAGTCGATCTGGCCGCCGAGGAGGTTCACCAACTGGCGGGAGATGGCCAACCCCAGTCCGGTGCCGCCGAATTTCCGGGAGTGGCTCTGATCCGCCTGCATGAACGCGGTGAACAGCTCCCGACACCGCTCGGGCGGGATGCCGATCCCCGTGTCCTGGACATCGACACGCAACCGGGCTGGCACGCCGGGGACGACGCGGGCGGTCACGTCTACGCTTCCCTGCGCCGTGAACTTCACGGCGTTGCCGATCAGGTTGCACAGCACTTGGCGGAGGCGGTTGGGGTCGCCCAGACTCGTCCCTTCGCATTCCGGCGCGATCCGACATGCGAGGCGCAGGTTCTTCGTTGCGGCTGTGGGGGCGAACAGGCTGACGGCGTCGCGCACGACGACTGCGGGGTCGTAAGGGATCGACTCGATCTGGAGGCGTCCGGCCTCGATCTTCGAGTAGTCCAGGATGTCGTTGATCACCGTGAGCAGCGATTCCGAGCTGCTGCGCAGGAGACGGACCATCTCGCGTTGCGTGTCGTCGAGCCGGCTCGATCCGAGCGCTTCGGCCATGCCGAGCACGCCGTTCATCGGCGTGCGGATTTCGTGGCTCATGTTGGCCAGGAACTGTGCCTTGGCGCGCGCGGCGTCCAGGGCCCGGTCGCGGGCCAGGCTGAGCTCGGCGGCGAGGCGTTTGTGCTCGGTGATCTCGCGAATCATCCCGAGGATGAAATCGTGGTCGCCCAGGCGGACGCGCTTGAGGCTCACCTCGCCCCACGCGATCTCGTCGCCGGAGCGGCGCAGAGGCCAGTCGAAGACCTGCGCCTGGCCGGCGGCGGCCAGATGGCCGTGGCGGAGCGCCGCGGCCTCATCGTACGGCGGCTCGCCGATCGCGAACAGATCGCAGTGTC
The DNA here is from genome assembly GCA_035299125.1 of Opitutaceae bacterium. Lineage (GTDB taxonomy): Bacteria > Verrucomicrobiota > Verrucomicrobiia > Opitutales > Opitutaceae > CAJCBL01. The sequence goes on along the minus strand of DATGXA010000311.1, from coordinate 5,435 downwards.
CCGAGATGATCTCCTCCACGGAGGCGCCGACGAGTTCGCAGCATTTGCGGTTCAGATCGTGGAGGATCAGCCGCGGCTGCGCGCCGGTATCGAGGATGCGCTGCAGGAAGATGCCGTCGTTCGCCGACTCGAAGATCGTGCGGTGTTTGTTCTCCGATTCCGCGAGGGCCTGCTCGGTGCGTTTCTGCTGCGAGATGTCGACGATGACTCCGTGCCACTCGACGGCGCCGTCGGTCTGTTGTTGCGGCGTCGAGCGGAGGTCCGCCCAGATCGTGCCGCGCTCGGGATGACTGAACCGGATTTCGGTGCGGAATTGCTCCAAGGTTGCGGACGTCTCCGCGAGGAGATCGAGAAGGCGTTCGCGGTCCTCCGGGAAGAAGCGGCTGAACAACGCGGAAGCGTCGTCCTGAATCTCCTCGGGACGCATGTCGAAGAGCTCGTGGATGCCCGGGCTGGCGAAGGGAAATGTGTCCCGTCCCTGGGTGTCGCGTCGGAACGTGAACAGGAGGCCGGGGACTGCGCGCGCCAGACCGCTGAGGCGTTCCCGCAGCATGGCGGTCTGCAGCAAGTTTTCTTCGTAGAGCTTGCGCGCGGTGATATCGGCGAAGCTCGCCACAACCAGATGCACGACGCCGGCGCTGTCCCGTACCGGTTCCGCGGACACAGAGATCCAGGCGGACGAGCCGTCGGGCTTGGCCAGACGGGCGGTTACTTCGCGTTGGGCGACGCCGGTACGCAGCGCGATCAGGATGGGAAAGCTCGCCGGGGGAAACTCGTCGCCGCTCTCGCGGAAGAAATGGAAGCGGGGAGCGAAGGCGTTTTCCTGAAGCAGCTCGTGGCGCGGGCAGCCGAGAAGCCGCTCCAGACCGGCGTTGCACTCGATGAAGCGGCCGGACTCGTCGATCAGGATGAAACCTTCCGAGGCGGTATCGAGGATGGTGGCGAGCCGTTCGCGTCCGGCGATCACCTCGGTCTCGGCGCGTTTCCGCTCCGACAGATCGTAGAGGAAACAGACGAACGACGACAGCGCGCCGTCCGGTCTCCGCTGGGCGGTGACGTCGAGCAGGACCGGGACGCGCTGGCCGTCGCGATGCAGGAGCGCCCATTCCCGGGTCTCGCTGCCGTCGCGGGCGGCGAGGGCGGTCCATGCTTCGCTGGTGTTCGTGAGGGGGCGCCCGAGTTGCTGCGTCACCTCGGCGATGCGTGCGGCGAGCTCCGCCGGATCGCAGAAGAGCGCCGGCGCCTCCTGGTCGAGCACCTTGCTGCGCGCGTGCCCGAGCATGTGCTCCGCGCCGGCATTGAAGACGCGGATTCGGCCGGTTGCCGCGTCGAGGGCGATCAGCCCGAAGTGGGTGCTGTCGAGGACGGCGGCCTGGAGCCGGCTGTTTTGCTCGAGGTCGCGTTTGGCGGATTCCAACTCGGCGGCCAGACGGGCGATTCGCAACCGCACACGGCGCTCGCGGAACAGGAGGATGCTGACCAAGCCGAGCGCGGTCACACCGCAGAGCGTCAACAGTCGGAGGCGGTCGTGTTTGGCGCGTTCTTCCTGGAGTTCCTGCTCCTTGCGCCGGTTGGTGTTCTCGAGCTGCGCGATCTCTCGTTTGCGGCGTTCCGCGGCGTAGACGGCCTCGAGTTCGGCGACGCGCTTGGCGATGCGCTCCTTTTCGGCTCGGGTGTTCGCGTCGGCTAGATCGACGGCGGCTTCGTAGGCTCGGCGAAAGTCTCCGGTCGCGGCAGCCGATTGGGCGATTTCATCCAGGGACTCCGCGGTTTCGGCGGGCAAGCCCATCTCGGTTGCGAGTTCGTAGGCTCGCTCGGCCGCGGCCAAGGCCTTCGCTGGCTCTCCCTTGGCGCGATAGAGCGCAGAAGTGCAGCTTTGGTACTCTCGGTCGAGTGCCTTCCAAGGATGCTTCTGCAGGAGTCCATGGGTTTCCTCTAGGAGCACCAATGCTTCGTCGTACCGCTCCTGATTCTTCAGATTGATGGCGAGATTCAGACCCGCGACGATCACCCCGTAAGGATCGCCGATTCGGCGGTACAGGCGCAGTCCCTCTCGAAACAGTTCCTCCGCGCGCGGGCGGTTGCCCGACCGGCCGGTGGCCGCCGCGAGGCACTCCAACGCCTGCGCCTGCAGGCGCAACGAAGGTGTCTTTTGAGCGTTCTCGAGGGCTTCTCGCGCGTATCGCGCCGCGCCGGCGAAGTCGTCGGATTGGTACACTCCCCACGCCATGTCCAGGGCGGCGTCCGCGATTATGCGCGGATTACCGTCCCGAAGTGCGTGGTCGAAATTCTCCTGCGCCGAGACGACCGCTTGGTCGACCAGGCCCTTGCGGAAGCGAGAGTTGATCGCGAGGCCATCGGCTCGGAGTTCTTCGGCGGTTCGCTTGTCCTTTCGAAACAGCTCCTTCGCCTGTGCCGCCAACCGCTCCGCTTCGTCGTAGTTGCCGCGGTACTCGAGCTCTCCGATCAGGATGATATTCGCCTGAGCTTCACGCGTCGCGAGACCCTTCGCCTGTGCGGCGGCCTTCGCTTGCGACGCGTGCGCCTCGGCGTCAGCGGCGCGCCCCGAGTAGCTCTCTGTGTCCGCGAGTACGATGGACGCCCAGATGCGGTCGGATTCGGTGGCGTCGACGGGCGTGGCCTTAAACCAGGCGGACGCCTGCTGGTATGCAAGCGCCACGTCCTGGTCGATCATGTTGCTGATCGCATTGCCTTCCTTGCGCCAAGTCTCGACCGGATCGACCACCGGCGCAGCGCCGATGCTGGCCGCCGAGACGGCCGCGATGGCAGCAACTGCCAACAGACTGCGCAATGCGCTGCGCAGCGACTTTGCGGCCGCGGAGGAAAACGGGGTCATCACGTTGTTCATGTGGCGGACTGATCCGACTTCGACTCCATCTTTTGCAGTTCGGGCAGGACGTGCTTGTCGAAACACTCCGGGCAAATCCCATGCGTGAAGCGGGTGCCGTGGTGTTCTCCGAGATAAGCCTCGATCTGCTGCCAATAGCTGCGGTCGTCGCGCACTTTGTGGCAGTAGGAGCAGATCGGGAGCAGGCCTTCGAGCCGCCGAATGCGCTCCGTGTGCTCGATGAACCGCCGGGCCACGCGCAGACGGTTGCGCAGGACGGACTGGTTGACCGGTTTCGGCAGGAAATCGTCCACCCCGGATTCGATCGCGGCGGTCTCGGTCTCAGAGTCGAGATCAGCGACGGTTATCAGGATAAAGTAGACGTAGTCGGTCTCCGCCGCACGGATCTTGCGGCACAGGTCGATGCCATCCATCCCGGGAAGCTTCCAGTCGGAGACGACCAGCCGGAAACGTTTGCGTTGCCAGAGTTCCCACGCGGATTGGCCGTCTTGGCAGAGTTCGACCTTGAGTCCCTGCGCCTGCAGGACGCTCTGGAGCATCAAGCCGGACATCGGGTCATCTTCGACGAGTAGAATGGTGTTGGGAAGCATCGGTGGGCGATGGCCGCGGTGGGCGGCGGCCATTTGATGGGATACCATTAACGACACCTTGGGGATGCAACTTGAACTCCGTTTGCACACGAAAGTTCTACGGGACGTGACGGCGGTCGCCTCAATGGGCGCGTACGACGAATCCGGCGCGGCGCAACGCCCGGTGCAACGCGCGCATGTGGGCGCGGTCGCGCGTCTCGACCGAGCACACGGCGTTCACTGCGGATACGTCCGCACCGCTGAATGCGCGATCATGCACGATGTCGTGGATGCTCGCGCCGGTGGAGGCGATGAGGCTTGCGAGTTTCGCGAGTCCGCCAGGGCGATCGCTTATCGAAGCTGTGAAACGGCAGAGCCGCCCGTCGGCGACGAGGCCGCGCTCGATCACACGACCGAGCGTGGCAGGGTCGATGTTGCCGCCGCTGCAGACGAGTACGACTTTGCGGCCGCGGAGATCCGCGAGTTGTCGCGAGAGGCAGGCGGCAAGCGGCGCAGCGGCGGCACCCTCGACCACCGTCTTCTCGAGCTCGAGCATCCGGAGCACGGCCAGGGAGATCCAGCTTTCGTCGACGACCACCACACGATCAACGCGGCCGCGGGCCACGGCGAACGCATTGCCGCCGACCTGTGACACGGCGAGGCCGTCGGCGAGCGTCGGTCGCGGGGCGGTTGTCACGGGATGCCGGGCGCGGAGCGCGGCGGAGAAGCTCGAGGTGGCGCGCGACTCGACCCCGATGACCTGCACGCGCGGCCGCAGCGATTTGATGGCGAGCGCGACGCCGGCGATGAGGCCGGCGCCACCGATCGGCACGACGACCGCGTCGAGATCGGGTACCTGTTTCAGGATCTCCAGCCCGAGAGTGCCCTGCCCAGCGATCACCGCGGGATCGTCGTAGCCGTTGATGTAGGTGTAGCCGTGTCGGCCGACGAGGGTCTCGGCGTGGGCGCGGGCTTCGGCGAACGTGGCGCCTTCCAAGACCACTTGCGCGCCAAGGCGGCGGCAGGTGCTGATCTTGATCAAAGGCGCGTACGAGGGCATCACCACGGTGACGGGGATGCGCAGCAGGCGTCCGTGATAGGCGAGGCCGAGAGCGTGGTTGCCCGCCGAGGCCGCGATGACGCCGCGACGCCGTTGTGCGGCGCCGAGTTGGATGAGCGCATTGCGCGCGCCGCGCTCCTTGAACGAGCCGGTGCGCTGGAAGTTGTCGAGTTTGCAGAAAATCCGGCAACCGGCGATTTCGCCGAGCGGGATCGATTCGGGGCAGGGGGTACAGACGATGCCGGCGGCGATCCGGCGCGCGGCGGAGCGGACATCGCGCAGAGTAGGGAGCATGCGCTCAAGTTAGCGGGCGGCCCTCGCGTTGCGAGCCCGTACCCGAGAAAGCATGCGGTGCGCGGAAAGGTGCAGGCGAGGCGGCGCAGCGAACCGCGTTCTCCGCCAATGGCCCCGGGCGTTGGGCCTTCCGACTGCGTCCGGCTGATTGTCGCCGGATAACGGAAACGGCGCGGGCCGCGCGCTCAGACCTCGTCGAATTTGCGGGCGAAGAGCGCCTCGAGTTCGGCGAGCATCGAGGGCGCGTCGGCCCCGGTGACGATGAACTTCAGCGCCGAACCCTTGCCGGCGGCGAGCATCATGAGACCCATGATACTCTTGCCGTTCACCTGCTCCTCGTCGCGCTCGACGAGGACATCGGCTTTGAACTTGTTCGTGATCCGCACGATCATCGCCGCGGGACGGGCGTGGATGCCCATCTTGTTCTGCACCGTGAGCACCTTGACGTGCTGGGCGGCGGCGGGAGTGGCGTTGTTTTCCATTGGTCGGCGGCTTTGCGATTGGCGCGAGCGACGCGGATTCCCTAAGACTCGCCCGGCACTGGCAACGTCAAAAAAAACTCTGCTGCATGACCGAGCTCGCGATCATTGTTCCCTGCCGTCTCGAATCGACGCGCTTCCCCCGGAATCTGCTCCATCCCATC
>DATGXA010000310.1:0-5138 GCA_035299125.1 Opitutaceae bacterium | reverse complement strand
GCCTCGACCACGGCCTGCCCGTGCTCGTCTCGCGCGACGACTGGCAACCGCGCGGCCGCATCGCCGTGCCGCCCTCGACCGAGCCGCTCCTCCTCACTGCCCCCGCCGGTACCCCGCTCGATCTGGCCGCCATTCTCGCCCTCCGCCGCGCGCCCGCACCGCGGCTGCCCGCCGTCGCGAGACGTTTTGTCGACGATCTCGTGACCGGATCCGGAGTCCGAAACACCGCCATCCTCTCGGAGTCGTAACCCACCCGGTTCGCCCGCGTCCGGTTCCGTCCATTCCGCCATCCGCGATCCGCCTTCCGCCATCGAGATGAACGTCCTCGTCTACGCCCCGCAGCTCGCCGCCTACGGCGGCATGGAGCGCCACCTTTGCCTCGTCACCCAAGCCCTCGCCGAGGAGGGCCACACCGCCCTGCTCCTCACCACGAGCAACTCGCTCGCGCCGCAGTGGCGTCAACGCCTGCTCGCCGCCGGGGCCCAGTTGCGCGAGATGCCCGCCGCCCGCGGCACCGCCAGCGGCCGCGCCAAGGCGTGGTGGCTCATCCGCCAGGCGCTCGCGCTGCGCCGCCGCCGCTGGCACACGGTCTACACCAACGGCCAGGGCTCGCTCGCCCGCCTCGTCTGGCTCGCCGCCAACCGCCACAGCCGTCGTATTCACCACCACCACACCGCGGCCGACGACGCCGAACAGCGCACCTGGACGCCCGGCTTCCGCAAGGTCCTCGCCCGCGCCGGCGAACTCGTCGGCTGCAGCCTCTACACCGGCACGCAGCTCAATGGCGCCACCGGCCGCGCCGATGCCGTGTTTCTCCCCTACCTCACCGAGACCGCTGTCGAGTTCGACGCCTCCGCCACACCGCCCGCCGATGCCCCCCTGCGCTTCGGCTTCTTCGGCCGCCTCGTCGGCACCAAGGGCGTCGAAACCATCCTCTCGCTCGCGACCGATCCCGCCTGCGCCGACATCGAATGGCACATCCATGGCGCCGGCCCGGACTACCCGCCCGAGCGATTCGCCTTCCTCCCGCGCCTCGTCTACCACGGCAGCTACGCGAATCCCCAACAGCAGGCGGCTGCGCTCGCCGGTCTGGATGCGGTGGCGCTCTACTCCGTGCACAACGAAGGCATGCCGCTCAGCCTCATCGAGTCGATGGCCGCGGGTCTGCCCTGGGTCGCCACCGCGCGCGGCGGCACACCCGAGCTCGCCGAGGCGCCTGAGAACTGCGAACTGATCGCGCGCCCCGAAGTGTACGAGGAATGCCGCGCCGCGACCGTGCGGCTCGCCGCCCGCATCCGCGCCGGCCAGAGCTCCCGCGCCACCCAGCGCGCCGTCTGGGAAGCCCGTTTCGCACCGCCCCTCGTCCGCGCCCAGTGGGTCCAGTACCTCACCAACCGGTGAACGACTCCGCTCTGCAGCTGCAAACCATCCGGTCCTCCGCCCGACCAGATACTTTGACGGCCGGGGGATTCATCCGGTCGGAAGCCGCCCGCGCCCTTGCCACGCGTATCGCACCTGTTCTGATCGCCGCGCCCGGCCCGCGTCGCTCACACGCTCCGTGATCCTCCTCTCTCATCCCACCGGAAACGCCAACGTCCGCCACGCCGCGCTCGGCCTGGCGCGCGCCGGTTTGCTCGCGGAGTTTCGCACCTGCCTCGCCGTCGATCCCGCGGCCACCTGGCTGCGGTTGCTGCCCTCCTCGCTTTCCGGCCAACTCCGCCGTCGCGCCGTGCCCGAGGAGATCCGCCGCCTCGCTCACTCGCGGCCGTTGCGCGAACTCGTCCGCCTCGGCGCGTCCCGCGGCGGCCTCGGCAAACGGCTGACGCGCCACGAGACCGGCGCGTTCTGCGTCGACGCCATCTACCGCGATCTCGACCGCGCCTGCGCCCGCCGCGTCCGCAGCGGACGCTACTCCGGCGTATACGCGTACGAAGACGGCGCCGCCGACACCTTCGCCGCCGCGCGCGCCCTCGGTGTCACCACTTTCTACGATCAACCGATCGGCTACTGGCGCGCCGCGCGCCGCATCCTCACCGAGGAGGCGGAACGCCAGCCGGAGTGGGCCGCGACGATCATCGGCAACCGCGACAGCGCCGCGAAGACCGCGCGCAAGGACGAGGAGCTGCGCCTCGCCGACATCGTCTTCGCCGCCACCTCGTTCACGAAAGCGACGCTCGCCGAGCACCCCGGCTTCTCCGCGCCGGTGCACGTGATCCCGTACGGCGCGCCACCGGCCGCGCTCAACACGCCACGCGCGCCCTACGCGGCCGCAGGGAAGCCGCTACGCGTGCTCTATGTCGGCTCACTCGGCCAACGCAAAGGTCTCTCGTATCTCTTCGCCGCCGCGGCGCTCGCGGGAAGATCGATCGCGCTGACGGTCGTCGGCACCAAACCCGCCGAACCCTGCACCGCCCTCGAGCGCGCGCTCGCCGGGCACAACTGGATCCCCTCCCTGCCGCACGCGCTGGTGCTCGAGCAGATGCGCGCGAGCGATGTGCTGGTGTTCCCCTCGCTTTTCGAAGGCTTCGGTCTGGTGATCCTCGAAGCCATGGCGCAAGGCGTGCCCGTGATCACGACACCGCACACCGCCGGCCCCGACATCATCGCCGATGGCGAGGACGGCTTCATCGTGCCGATCCGCGACGCCACCGCGATCGCCGCGCGGCTCGACGAGTTGCATCGCGACCGCAACCGCCTTACCGCGCTCGGCGAGGCCGCCCGCGCCAAAGCCGCCCGTTTCACCTGGTCTGCGTACGAGACGCAACTCGCCGGCATCGTCGGCGGGCAACTCGGCGCCCACTCGCCCGCTTCCCGCCCTTGAAACCCGAATCTCTGCTCAAGTTCCTCATCTGGCTGTATCTCGCGCTCCTCATCTTCGAGGGCGCGCTACGAAAATGGGTGCTGCCGGGCATGTCCGACGCGCTGCTCATCGTGCGCGATCCGATCGTGATCCTCATCTACCTTCTCGCGCTTGGGCAGGGCCGTCTCCCGCTCAACGGCTGGACGTTCGCCACCATCGCGCTCGCAGGCGCGGCATTCGTCGGAGCGTTGCTCGCCGGCCAGGACAACCTGCTGATCACCTTCTACGGCATCCGTACGAATTTCCTCCATGTGCCGCTGATCTGGGTCATGGCCGCGGTGCTCACGCGGCGCGATGTCGAGAACCTCGGCCGCGTCATCCTGCTGCTCGCCATCCCGATGACGCTCCTGATGGTCGTGCAGTTCAAATCGTCGCCCACCGCGTACATCAACCGCGGCGTGGGCGACAGCGAGGAGGGCATGGGGCAACTCTACGGCGCGATGGGCCACATCCGGCCGCCGGGCTTCTTCTCGTTCATCACCGGTCCGCAGCTCTTCTACCCGCTGGCACTGGCGTTTCTCTGCCATCAGTTCACCGCGAAACGCCGACTGTTTTGGCCCATCCTCGCCGCCTGCGGCGCGGCGATCCTGATCGCGGTGCCCATCTCGATCAGCCGCACGCTCGCGGTCGCGACGATCTTCATCGTGGCGGTCTTCGTCCCCGCGATGGCTGTCACCGGACGCTTGCGCTCGGACTTGCTCCGCACCGGCGCGATCGTCGCCGTCGCGCTTCTGGTGGTGAGTTTTCTGCCGGTCTTCGACGACGCCCGCGAGGCGTTCCTCTCCCGCTGGGAGACGGCGCAGGCCGGACAGGAAACCCAGGAAGGCGTCGGCCTGGGCTCGATCTTCGACCGTCTCTTCGGCGGCTGGGATTATCTCTACTCGGTACTCTCCACCGCACCGCTCTTCGGCTCCGGCATCGGCATGGGCTCCAATGTCGCCGCGCGCCTCGCGACCGGCCGCCTCGGTTTCCTGCTCGCCGAAAACGAGTGGGCGAAATGCCTCCTCGAACTCGGTCCGCTCCTCGGCCTGGCCTTCCTCGGCTATCGCCTCATGCTCGCAGCCGCGTTGCTCCGCCGCTCGCTGCGCCGCCTGTTCATCGACCGCGATCTCCTGCCGCTGCTCATCCTGTGCGCCTGCGCGAGCGCGATCGTCTTCGGCCAGTGGGCGCCGCCCACAATCCTCGGTTTCGCCGTCTTCGGCTCCGGCCTCTGTCTCGCGGCCTGCCAGGACGAGCCCGAGGAGGAAACCGAGGAAGAGGAGGACGATGCGTTCGAGGCCGACGATGAAGCCACCACGGGCGACGAGTCCGAGGAACGGCAGTCCGAATCCGCCCCGTGAGCACGCCGCCCGTCATTCTCGTCGGCAACTTCGCGCCCGACGCCCAGCAAAGCATGCTGCGCTTCGGCGCGCTCCTGGAGCGCGAACTCGCCGTCCGCCGCGTGGACGTGCATCTCGTCGCCCCGCGTCCGCGCTTCGCGAAGCTCGCCCGCCCGTACCGCTACGCCGGCTGGCCAAAACTGCTCGGCTACGCCGACAAGTTTCTCCTCTTCCCGCTCACGCTGCGCCGCCTCGCGCGCCACAATCCGGCCGCGGTCTTCCACATCGTCGATCACGCCAACGCCGTCTATCTCCCGCACCTCCCGCTGCGCACGATCGTCACCTGCCACGATCTGCTCCAGATCCGCGCCGCGCTCGGCGAGATCCCGCAACAGCCGGTCGGTCGCAGCGGCCAACGTTACCAACGCTGGATTCTCCGCAGCCTCGGGCGCGCGCCGTTCACCGCCTGTGTCTCGGCAAAGACACGCACCGACCTCCTGCGCCTCGCCGATCTCGCGCCGGCAAACGTCACGGTCGTCCCCAACGGCCTCAACCACCCCTACCACCGCCTTGACGCCACCGAGGCCCGCCGCCGCCTCGAAACTTTGGCGACGACCGGCGCGTCCTGGAGCGCCGCCGAGCCGTTCGTGCTGAACATCGGCGGCGGCCAGTGGTACAAGAACCGCCCCGGTCTCCTGCGCATCTTCCACGAACTGCGCTCGCGCCACCGCTACGCCGGCCGGCTCGTCATGGTGGGCAAGCCGCTCTCGAGCACCGACGCCGCGCTTGCGCGCGAACTCGGCCTCGCCGACGCCCTGGTCTTCGCCGCCGGCGTGTCGAACGACGCGCTCGAAGCGCTCTACAGCCTCGCCGACGGCTTGCTGTTTCCCTCGTGGGAGGAGGGCTTCGGCTGGCCGCTGCTCGAGGCGCAGGCCTGCGGCTGCCGTGTGTTCACCTCC
>DATGXA010000309.1:0-9488 GCA_035299125.1 Opitutaceae bacterium | reverse complement strand
GCCTCGACCATCACGACGCCGAAGCCCCACACCCACCACCAGCGCCCCATCCAGCCGACGAGCGCGAGCAACAGCCAGAGCAGCGGCGCACCGAGCGCGAGCGCGACGAGCGCGCCTTTCACTTTGTCGCTCAGCCAGAGCCCGAGCGTGCTCTTGTTGAAACCGAAGCGCGCCTCGAGCCGGAACGTTCCCCACCAGTCGAACGGCAGCGCGGGTATCGCGAGAACCACGCCGACAGCGACCAACCAGAGCGCTTGGCTCCAGGTCGCCGCGCCGAACCAGCCGGTCCAGGCGGTCCACGACCACGGCAACACTCCGCTGAACACCACGGCCGCGAGCACCGCGGCGCCGAAGAGTTCCTCGAGTTGGCTGAAACGGTTCTTCACGAGGCTGTATTCGACGGCGCGCGTGTACGTGGCGGCGTCCATCACACCAGCGTAGGCGGGCGGCACGGCGCCGGAGTGGCGCGCGATTTCGCCGCGGTTGAGCGCACCGAGCACCAAGTCTCCCGCGCATTTCGCCACGAGCAGCGCCGCGGCAACGATTTCGACCGGTTCGAGCATCCGCGGCACTTTTCCGGCGCGGACGAAACGGCGCCAGTGAAAAACCCGCCGCGACGCCCGGTTGTGATGAACCTCTGAAAAACGGCGAGCCGCCGCAGTTTCGTGTCGCCAGATACCGAGGCCAGCCCAGAGAGTTCACCCCAGAACTCAGGCCGGTCACCCCCAGTCCCACGCTCGGTCACCCCACATGCCCGCCTCCGCGCTCCTTCCTGCGCACGTCTCCTCGCCCGCCGTCGACACCCTGCTCCAGCCGACGGATCTCGAGGCGTACGCTCGTGAAATGCCCATCGCGACCACCGTGCTGCCTCGGCTCCAGTCGCTGTTGCAGGCGGAGGACACGAGCATCAGCGACATCGTCGACCTGATCATGCTCGATCCCGGTTTGGCGGTGCGCGTGGTGCAGGCCGCCGGAAGCGTGCGTTTCGGCCATGGTCGACCGGCGACAAGCCTCGCGGAGGCGTTGTTGCGTCTGGGCGCGGAGGAGGTCTATCGCGTGACCGCGGCGTTCGCGCTCAGTCGTTTTCTGAACCGGCCGTTGCGCTGCTACGGCCTCGGCCCGTCTGAGTTCTGGCGGCAGTCGATCGCATGCGCGCTCACGATGGTGGACCTCGCACCGGCGAGCGGCCTCGACACGCGCACGGCGTACACCGTCGGACTGTTGCACGCCACGGGGATGGTTTTTATCGACCGACACCTGCGCTGTGTGGGCGCGCCGAACTTGCGGTTCGCATCGACTTCCGCCGACGAACTGCCGCGGGCCGAAGTCGCGCTCACCGGCATGCACCACGCGCGCGCGGCGGCGTTCGTGCTGCGCGCCTGGGGTTTCGGCGAGGAGATCGTGGAACCCGTCGAGCACCAACTTCGCCCCGGCGGCTCGCTGCGGCACCGCGAGATGACGTCGCTGCTCGCCGAGTCACGGACGATCGCGGGCGAGATCACGGCGAAGCTGCCGCCCACCGGCGCGGAGCCGGCCCGTCCGTTACGGGAGCTGTTGCCCGACGATTGGCGCGCGGCTCTCGCCGAGCGGATCCTCGCGTTCGACGGCGGGGAAAACTGAAGCGCCCGCCGAGCGGGTTTAGCCCCGCAGTCCGGTGATCACGCTGTACACGCCGAAGGCGCAGAGCAGCAGGCCGGAGCCACAGTTCACGACGCGCATCCACGCCGGACCGATCCTCGTCCGCAGCACCGCCACGCCGCTGCTCAGCAGCAACCACCACGCGGCGGAACCGAGAAAGACGCCGACGATCAGCGCACCGGAACCCTCGAGCTGTCCCGCGAGCCCCAACCCCGAAAACACCGCCACGAACGCGAGAATCGTCATCGGGTTGGTGAGCGTGAGGAGGAACGTCGTGAAAAATGCGCCACCGATTCCCGTCTCCGCGGCCGGCGCCGTTTGTTCGGCCGCGGGTGTCCGCAGCGCGCGGAGACCAAGCCAGCAGAGAAACGCACCGCCGAGAATCGCGAGCGTGGCGCGGTGCTCGATCAGAAAACCCGACACGACCGTGAGGCCGAGCCCTGCGACACAGCCGTAGACGCTATCGGCAGTCGCCGCGCCCAATCCGGTGGCAAGCCCGGCGCGCCATCCGTCGCACAACGAGCGCCGGATGCACAACAGCCCGATCGGGCCCACCGGCGCCGCAATCGAGAAGCCGATGAGCGCGCCCTTCGAGAGCAGGAGCGGATCGATCATCCGCGCGCCTCGCGGCCGGGCACCGGCGTCCCGCCGAACGTATCGTGCTGGGGGAAACAGATGCGGCCCACCGCCTCGTTGAAATCCGCCGCCCCGCGCAGGATCTCGATCTCGAGCCGCAGGTAATAGAGCGGCAGTGGGAAGCGCAGGTCCGGCGGGATGCGCACGGCGTCCTTTTCGGTCGTCACCACGAAGTCGAGTCCGGCATTCACGGATTCCTCGAAGACCAGATCGAGGTCGTCGGTCGTGAAGCGGTAGTGGTCGATGTAGCGCTTCGTGTAGAGGAGGTTCGCGCCGTACTTGCGCAGGAAGGCCTCGAAACTCTCCGGTGTGGCGATGCCGCTGAACGCGCCGACTCGCCGGCCCTTCAGATACGAAAGCTCGTGGCGCTCGGCGTCGTCGGCGCCGGCGTTGATCCGCTGGAGGTATTTCGGCACGTGCGCGCACTCGATGATTTCCGCGTCGGGGTTGTGCTCGTGGATCAGGTCCTCGAGCTCGCGGTCGCGTTGCCCGTCGGACTTTGTGAGGAAAACGTACGAGGCGCGCCGCACATGTTTGATCGGCTCGCGCAGGATGCCGCGCGGGATGAGGTGGCCGTTGCCGAAGGGGTTGCTCTTGTCGACGAGCAGCAGGTTCAGCCGGCCTTTGAGCGGCATGTACTGGAAGCCATCGTCGAGCACGAGCGTGTCGCAGCCGAAGCGCTTGATCGCGTACGCACCGGACTTCACCCGGTTCTTGTCAACGAGCACGACCACGCCGGGAAGATTGCGCGCGAGCATGTAGGGCTCATCGCCGGCCTGCTCGGAGTCGAGCAACACGCGCGAACCGTCGCTCACGATGCGCGGCGGCGGCTCGGCGCCCTTTGTGATCCAGTTGAGCGCGCGCCGCCAGAGCGGCAGCGAGCGGCTGCGGTAGCCGCGGCTGAGGATTGCGACGCGTCGCCCGCGCTCGGCGAGCGAGCGGGCGAACTTCTCCACGACCGGTGTCTTGCCGGTGCCGCCCCAAGTGACGTTGCCCACCACGACGACGAGGCAGCCGAGGTGCTGGTCGCGCAGGATCCGCTGTTGATAGAGCAACACCTTCAACTGCGCCCCCGCGCTCCAGATCCACGAGAGCGAATGCAGCACCGCCGCCCAGAACAGCGCCGCCCGGTCGTCGCGGCGGCCGTAGATCACGTCGACGGTGAACTGTTCGAGGTCGTTGAGTTTCTCTTTGAGCCGGCGGAGCATCGGTGTGCGCCGCGGATTGGCGCAGCGCGGCGCGACTTTGGAAACAACAGCCGCGTTTTCCAAGCCGGGAGGCGTCCGGCGAAGTGGTTTCCTCAACGCGCCAGCCGTCGCAACACGCGCAACCCGAGGACCGCCTGTCGACCGTCGCGCCCGAGCCAACCCCACGGGCAGAACCGCAGCGGCAGCGCGGCCCACCAGAGCGCACGGAGATTGCGGCGAAGCGAGCGCTGCAGGCGCGGCGACGGATTCTCCTCGCGGTAGACGGCGGCGATCGCGCGCAGATCCTCGAGCGAATGCGCCTCGGAGAGCGAGGCGGTGTACGACATGACGAACAACATCACATCGCGCACCTGCGCGGTGAGCACGAGCATCACGCGCGTGGGGTCCTCCTCGAGATCGATGAACGACACCGACTCGCCGTCGTAGACGATGTCCTTGAGAAACGGCCGGCCGTGGCAAAGCCCGAGCCGGTGCAACTGCCCCAGCGCCCGCGCGGCTTTCTTCACCGCCTCGAGGCGGCGCACTGGATCGGTCTGGTCGCGCAACCACCGCCGGAGCGAGATGCCGGCATCGGCCGTGACGAGGTACGCATCGGTCGATTCGAGCACCTCAGGCACTGGCAAGCCGGCCGCGCGCCAGCGCTGCATGCGCTCGGCTTCCTCGCGGACGGACGCCGCGTCGCCATTGCTGGCGGTCACGCGGAGCATCGGCCAGGGCAGCAGCAACGTGGCGATGCGCAGCAACGCGCCCCAGCGGTTCTTCCCGGAGGGGTCCGCGCGTTTGACCCACCCGCGCGCGACTCGCTCCACCCGGCAGAGATCCGAGCCGGAGTTTGATGACGCTGAAAGTTGCTGGTCGGTGGCCATGTCGGAATGTGTAACGCACCGTTCTCAGTTGCCAGCCACGTGGGTTTCAACGGCAAATTCCGGGCCGTCTCCGGTCCTTGGGGCCTATGGACGACGCTGCTCCCGATAGATTCCGCTGTCCTGGTTCCCTGGTCCGCTTCGGGAGTTTTCCAGCGCAGATTTGCGCTGCAATCGCGCGCGGCACTGCCCACAGTCGAGGGATGCCCCACCGAACTCTGTCTCTCGACGAGGTCGCCGATTACCTCCATTTGCGGCGCGAGGACGTCGAACGCCTCGTGAAAACCAGCGATATGCCGCACACCATCCGCGGCGGCCGTCCCCTGTTCCTGCGGGGCGACATCGATGCGTGGGCCTCGTGCCGCATCCTCGGTTTGCCCGATCGGCGACTGACCGCCTTCCACGAGCAGACGACCGCGCGCGTGCGCGAGATCCGCGACGAGGACGCGCTCATGCCGGAGCTCATGCGGACGGAGTACATCGACGTGAATCTCTCCTCGCGCACGAAGTCCGCCGTCATCCGCGACATGGTCGACTTCGCGGCGCGCGTCGGCCCGGTGAACGACCCGAAGGCCCTGCTCGAGAGCGTGCTCGCCCGCGAGGAGCTCTGCTCGACGGCCCTGCCCGGCGGAATGGCGCTCCTCCACGCCCGCCATCACGACGAATACCTCTGCGACCACTCGTTCTTGGTGCTCGGCCGGACTATCGCCACGATCCCGTTCGGCGCACCCGATGGCGGGCACACGCGGCTCTTCTTCCTGCTCTGTTGCCAGGACGACCGCCTGCACCTCCACACACTCGCGCGCCTCTGCATGATGGCCGCGAAAACGGATCTGCTCGCCCAACTGTGGCACGCCCCCGACGCCGATTCCGCCCACGCGATCCTCGGCGAATGCGAGCAGACGACGCTGCTCGGCAAGGCCGCGCCCACGGAGGCCGGCACCGTTTAGCGAGTACGGCGGCGGTCGCCCCGCCGCGGCTTTCCACGGCCGCGCAACTTCGCTCTTCCCTCGCCCTTCGGTCGGCCCCAGCCTGCGCGCCGCTCCACGCGCCGCCATGCTTCCCTACAAGATCAGCGTCCTCGTCTTCGTCGAAAACCGCGCCGGTGAACTCCTCCTGATTGAGCGCGCCAAGGCCCCGAACGCCGGTCTCTGGAGCCCGATCGGCGGCAAACTGGAGATGCAGCTCGGCGAGTCCCCCTTCGAATGCGCCGCGCGCGAGGTCGGCGAGGAGATCGGCCTGCAGATCGTCGCCGAACGCGACCTCCACCTCTTCTCGATGATCGCCGAGAAAGCATACGAGGGTCAGGGCCACTGGCTGATGTTTCTTTTCCGCTGCCGCGTGCCGATCGAAACGTTGCCGCCGCACATCCACGAAGGCCGCTTCGCGTTCTACACCCGTGCCGCGATCGACAAGCTGCCGCTGCCCGAAACCGACCGCCAGGCACTCTGGCCGATCTGGGATCGCCACCGCGACGGTTTCGTCGCCCTCCGGGCCGATTGTCACCCGTCGCAGAAACTCGATGTCGTGATCGAGCAGGTGCTGCCGGGCGCGTAACCGGGATTCAATCCGCGCCGACTAGCCGGCCAACGCCCGTTGCAACGGGCACGACGCCGGCTCGACCGCCACGCCGCGGCGATACCGCTCCAGCAACGCGACCGAGCGTTGCGCGAGCTGACGGCGCACCTCGCGACGTTCGCCCTTCACGCGCGCGATGACCATGTTGTCGTAACCGGTCGTCTGGTGGCGCATCCACGCGATCGTCGCCGCTTCGGCACGCTCCTCGACCGGGATGCGCTCGGTGCGCGCCACCGTGCCGCTGCCGACCGGTGTGGCGTGTGCCGTGATCCGTTCCGCCATGCGTTCGGCAAGTCCACGATGGCTCGGGTGAAACGCGAGATAGGCCAATACCGCGCCACGAAAATCCTCCACGTACTCCGCCTGCTCGGCCGCACGCCGGGCCCGACCGGCGTCGAGCTTTCGCTGGTACGCCGGATCCTGCCGTTCGAGTGCGAGTTCCGCGCGGAGCGCCGTGATGCGCGCCGCCGGCGCCCAGATTCCGCGGGAGAAACGTTTGTTTCCCTTCAACTCGATCACCGTCCACGACGGACCATCGGCCTTGATCCGACGGCTCAGCGCGGCGTCGCCGGGCGGCAGCAGGTCCCAATCGTCCGGCACCGGCAACACCCGGCCGCTGCGATCAACCACGCGCCGCGACGCGGCAAACGGACGTACCTCGAGCGTCTCGTGTTCCATGGCGAAAACCGTGTTGTTGCCGCTCAAGCATCCAGGCCGTCGCGCGGCTCCCGCTGCGCCGGCAGCGCCACGATCTCGACGTACACCACCTCCGCGCCCGACTGCGCCGCCCCGTCGACCGCAGCGATCACTTCGCTGAGTGGCAGCGTGCGTGCCGTGCCGGCCTCGGCGCCGACCTTGCACGCGAAATCCCACCGGCCGAAACCCTCGGGCAACGTCTTCCGCTGCTCGCGCTGCACGTATTTGCGCAGCTCGTTCTTCACGGCTTCGAGCACGCGGGCGTCGGCCCGGCGCGGGTCCTTGAGTGGAAAGGTCTTTTTCATGGTGTTCGTGAGCCGCAACGGCGACGCCGCTCCAGCAAACCGCCGAGCTTGGCAGCGCCGCGCGCGCGGGTGCAAGCCGCCCGGCGCCAAATCGCGCCGCCGCCCTACTCCGCCTCTGGCCGTTTGAAACGCGCCATCTCCTCCGCGCTCGGCTTGAGATCCGCGTACTCCTCGCCGCCGGCTTCGAGCGCGAGATCCGGGATCCGGGTGAACGCGATGCGCACCGGCGCGTACTGCGTGGCGCCAAGCGCGCCGCCGAAGACGACGATGTTCTTCCCGAGCTTGCGATTGAGCGCGTCGACCGCGGCATGCAGCGGCGCGCGCATCGCCGGCGTCGACGATTCCGAGCGGAGCCGTGCGCGCGGCCGCCGGGAGCAGATGGAACAACGTCACGCCCACGCTCAAGTATTCGCCATCCGCCGCACGCGGATGGCGGGACCAGAGCGTGTTCAGCGTGCGGGTGAACAGCACCGTGTCCTGCGTCTCGAAAAACGTGAACGCGTCGCTCCAGCGCGGCCGATGGCGGAAACGCAGCGCCACATGCAGTCCGCCGGCAAAGAGTCCCGCGTGGCGCAGCCGCATCGCCGCTTTCTGCAGCAACCGGTGGAGCGTCGCTTGCGCGCCCGCCTCGTGCCGCAACTCGGGCGGCAGCACGTGCCCATGGCCAATGCTTGAGGTCTGCGTTTCCGGCAACGTCACCACCTCGCCGCGCAACCGGTCGTACATGCGCTCGCCTTCGACACTGCCCCAGAGCTTGCGCATCACCGCGCGCGGTTGCGCGTAGAGCGCGGCGATCGTCGCGACCCCGCGCCCGCGCAGGTGTTGCTCCATCCGCGCGCCGATGCCCGGCAAGTCGCGCAGCTCGAGCCCGAGCAGCCGCGCCGGCAGATCCGGCGTGTCGATGATCTGGAGTCCGTCGGGCTTCTCCAGATCGGAGGCGACCTTGGCGAGGAACGCGTTCGGCGCCACGCCGATCGAGCACGTGAGGCGTTCGCCGGCCTGCTCGCGCAACACGCGTTTGAGTCTCAGCCCGAGCGCCCGCGCCGTCTCGGGCGTGTCGCCGCCGACCGGCAACGCGCACGCCACCTCGTCGATCGAGCACACGCTCACGACCGGCAGCACGGTGTCGATCAACGCGACGAGCTTCTGGTGCCAGCGCACGTAAAGTTCCGGCCGCGATTCCACCACGACGAGGTCCGGGCACGCGCGACGCGCCTCGGCCACACGCAGCCCCATCTTCAGCCCGCGTTGTTTGCCTTCGATGCTGACCGCGATGAGCGACGTCGTCTCCGCCAACAACGGCGCCACGCCAACCACCCGACCACGCAGTTCCGGCCGTTCCTGCTGTTCGACCGAGGCGAAGAAGCTGTTGAAATCGACGTACGCGGTGCGCAGCGGCATGGCAGCGAGATGGCGCGCCCGGGCCTTCCGCCAGATCAGGCCTTCAGCTCGACGATCACCTGGATCTCGACCGTGCAGTTGCGCGGCAAACCCGCGACCGCGACCGCGGCGCGCGCGTGTTTCCCGGCGTCGCCGAACAGTTTCACGAAGAGATCCGACGCGCCGTTGATCACCGCCGGGCTCTCGGCGAAACCCGACACCGCGTTCACGAAGCCGCTCACGCTCACGAAGCGCGCCACGGCCTCGAGGCTGCCCGCGGCCGCCTTGATGTTCGCGAGCGTGTTGAGCGCGCAGACCTTCGCCGCCTCGTAGGCGCTGTCGACCGTCTGCTCGCCGCCGACCTGGCCCACGTGCGTGACCTGCCCGTCGCGCACGCAGATCGTGCCGGCGAGAAACAGCAGGTTGCCCGAGCGCACGAACGGCAGGTAGTTGCCGGCGGCGGCGGGCGCGGCCGGGAGTTGGAGACCGAGGGCGGCGAGTTTGGCTTCGATGCTCATGGTGAAGAAGGGTGCGGGAGTTTGTACGTGATCACAGCAGGCGCGAAACAGATCCGCTTGTCGACAGCGGACGTCCTGTGATGGAGCGGGCTCTACGCCCGCGGGTTATCCTCCGCCGACGTCTGCCCCACCCGCAGCGCCCGCGCCGACACCACCGCGCTCGAACCGAGCATCAACAGCGCCGCGCCCACCGGATGCAGCAGCCCCGCCGCCGCCACCGCCATGGCCGCGGTGTTGTAGGTCGCGGCGAGACGCAAGTTCGAGGCGATCCGCGCGCGCACCTCGCGCGCCGTGACGATCGCCCGCGGCAGAAATCGCAAATCGCCCCCGAGGAACACCGCCGGCGCCGAGGCCCTCGCCAGCGCCGCCCCGCCGCCCATCGCGATCGCGCAATCGGCCGCGCTCAGCGCCGCGGCGTCGTTTATCCCATCGCCAAGAAACACCGTCACGCGTCCTTCGCGGCGCAGCGCCTCGACGCGCGCCCGTTTCTCGTCAGGCTTGAGTCCGCCACTCCAGCGCACGCCGGGGAACGCGGCCACGGGCGCCGCATCGCCGGTGAGAATCTCCGCCGCCACGCCGAGTCGCTCGAGTTCCGCAAAAACCTCCACCGCGCCGGCGCGCCATGCTTCGCCGAGCGTGATCAGCGCGGTCGGCACGCCGTCGACC
>DATGXA010000308.1:0-14835 GCA_035299125.1 Opitutaceae bacterium | reverse complement strand
GTGGGCGGACCCGGTCGTCGAGGTCTGCGCCGGCGGCTTGCCACCGATCCTCTACGGCGCGGCGAAGGCGGAGCTCGCCGCCCGGATCGTCGCCGAGCACGTGCAAGCGCGCCGCCTGATCGACGACCACGTGCTTGTGCCCGCGCGCGGCACCACCGGGCTCGACGCGCCGGTCACACACCTGCTCGTGCTCGACACCGGCGTGGGCGAGGCGAAGACGCAGTTTTTTCAGTTCTCGTTTGCCGAGGAGTTGAAGCGTCGCGGCCTCGCCGAGCGCATGCAGGTCGTGCGCGCACTCGATCTCGGAATCTACGACGAAGGCGTGGCGGTCACGTTGCTGCCTTCCGGCGTGACGTACACGAACGTGCTCGCGCCCGATGTCGCCCGTATCGTCGAGCAATCGGTTGCCGGCGGGCAAGTGATCGACGATCTGCTCTGGCGGAAGCCCGATCCGCAGGTGCGGATCGTCCTGCGCAACTGTGGCGCGATCGATCCTGAGCAGATCCAGGATTACTTGCACCACGCGCGCGGCTATCAGGCGCTGCGGCTCGCGCTCTCCCGCACGCCCGAACAGGTGATCGAGGAGCTGAAGCTGAGTGGTCTGCGCGGGCGCGGCGGCGCGGGTTTCCCCACGTGGCAGAAATGGGCGTTCACGCGTCAGCAGAAGGCGCAGCCGCGGTACGTGATCTGTAACGGCGACGAGGGCGACCCCGGCGCGTTCATGGATCGCAGCGTGCTCGAGAGCGACCCGCACAGCGTGCTCGAAGGGCTCATGATCGCCGGCTACGCGATCGGCGCGGCGACAGGTTATTTCTACATCCGCGCCGAGTACCCGAAAGCCGTCGAACGCGTCGAACGCGCGATCGCGCAGGCGCGCGAGATCGGACTGCTCGGCAAGAACATCCTCGGCACCGGTTTCTCCTTCGACGCGAAGGTGCGGCTCGGCGCGGGGGCGTTTGTCTGCGGCGAGGAGACGGCGCTCATCGCCTCGATCGAGGGCCGGCGCGGCAGCCCGAGCCCGCGGCCGCCGTACCCTTCCGTGCGCGGCCTCTGGGGGCAGCCGACAGCGATCAATAACGTGGAGACGCTGGCCAACGTCCCCGCGATCCTCCTGCGCGGCGGCTCCTGGTACGCCGGCTACGGCACCGAGACCTCGAAGGGCACGAAGGTGTTCGCCGTGACCGGCAAGGTGAAGAATGCGCAGCTCGTCGAGGTGCCGATGGGAACCACGCTGCGCCAGATCGTGTTCGACGTGTGCGGCGGCGTGCTCGAGGACCGCGACATCAAGGCCGTGCAGACCGGCGGTCCGTCGGGCGGCGTGATTCCCGACAAACACCTCGATACGCCCGTCGCGTACGAGACGCTGCAACAGCTCGGCTCGATCATGGGCTCGGGCGGCATGATCGTGATGGACGCCACCGACTCGATGGTCGATGTGGCGAAGTTTTTCCTGAAGTTCTGCGTCGACGAGTCGTGCGGCAAATGCGCGCCGTGCCGCATCGGCGGCTTCCAGATGCTCCAGGTACTCGACCGCATTTCGCGCGGGCGCGGCGTGGCGGACGACACCGCCGTGCTGCGGCGCATCTGTCATGCGATGCAGAAAGCCTCGCTCTGCGGCCTCGGCCAGACCGCGCCGAATCCGGTGCTCTCCACGCTCCGCTACTTCGAGGACGAGTACCGCGCCTACATCGAGGGCGGGCCCAGCTACGCCCGGAAGATGGCGCACGCCACCGGTACCGCCGAGCCGGCCCGCCCCGCCGTTCCCGCCAACGCCGAATGACCCCGACCATGAGCGCCGTCGCCACGTTTCCCACCGTCAAGGCCACCATCAACGGGCTCGCCGTCGAGGTCCCCGCGGGCACGTCGATCCTCGACGCCGCGCGTCGCGCCGCCGTGAAGATCCCGACGCTTTGCAAGCACCCGGACCTGCTCCCGACCGCGGCGTGCGGACTCTGCGTGGTGCGCAACAAGGGCGGCCCGCGGCTGCTCCGTGCCTGTTGCACGCCGCTCGAGAACGGCATGGAGATCGTCACGCACGACCACGAGATCGTCGAGGTGCGCCGCGCCACGCTCGAGCTCATCCTCTCGAACCATCCCGCCGAGTGCCTCACCTGTGGGCGCAACGGCGAGTGCGAGCTGCAGGCGATCGCGGCGGACTTCAACCTGCGCAGCGACGGCATCAAGCGCCACGTGCGCGAGCTCCCGCCCGACAAGTCCACCGGCTCGATCGTGCTCGAGTTCGAGAAGTGCATCAAATGCGGTCGCTGCCTCCAGGTGTGCCAGGAGATGCAGGACGTGTGGGCGCTCTCGTTTCTCGAGCGCGGCATCAACACCCGCATCGCGCCCGCGGGCGACATCGCGCTCGCCGAGTCGCCCTGCGTGCGCTGCGGCCAGTGCTCGGCGCATTGCCCGACGGGCGCGATCGTGGAGAACGACGAGACCGCGGCCGTCTGGGAGGCGTTGCACGACCAGGCCAAGGTGTGTGTCGTGCAGATCGCGCCGTCGGTGCGCGTGACGATCGGCGAGGCGTTCGGCCTGCCGCCGGGCACGAACCTCACGAAGAAACTCTACGCCGCGCTGCGCCGCCTCGGTTTCCACGCGGTGTTCGACACGAACTTCTCGGCCGACGTGACGATCGTCGAGGAGGCGACGGAGTTCATCCAGCGTTTCGTGCACAAACGCGGCCCGCTGCCGCTCATCACCTCGTGCTGTCCCGCGTGGACGGATTTCATGGAGAAGAACCACTGGGACTTCATCGACAACTTCTCCACCGCGAAGTCGCCGCAGCAGATGCTCGGCGTGCTCGCGAAAACCTACTACGCGCAACAGGTCGGCCTCGATCCGGCGAAACTCTTCGTCGTCTCGATCATGCCGTGCACGGCCAAGAAGTACGAGCTGTCGCGCGCCGAGGAGATGTTCGCCTCGGGCTACGAGGACGTCGATCTGTGCCTCACCACACGTGAGCTTGCGCGCATGCTCAAGCAGTCGGGCATCGACTTCCTCAACCTCGACGGCGGGGCGCCCGACCCGCTCCTCGGCGAGTACTCCGGCGCCGGCACGATCTTCGGCGCGACCGGCGGCGTGATGGAGGCCGCGCTCCGCACCGCCGCGTATTATGTCACCGGGCGCAACCTCGGGAAGATCGACTTCGAGAACGTGCGCGGGTTGCAGGGCGTAAAGACGGCCGAGATCGACATCGCCGGCACGAAGGTGCGCGTGGCGGTGGCGCACGGGCTGGGCCACGTGGCGTCGGTGCTCGAACTCGTCCGTGAGGCGCGTGCGGCGGGGAAGGAAACGCCGTTCCACTTCATCGAGGTGATGGCGTGTCCCGGCGGCTGCATCGGTGGCGGCGGGCAACCGTACGGCGTCGACAACGAGCGTCGTCGGCTGCGGGCCGCCGGTCTCTACCAGGACGACCGCGACCGCGCGATTCGCTGCTCGCACGACAACCCCGAGGTCGTGCGGCTTTACCGGGAGTTCCTCGGAAAACCCGGCAGCGCGAAGGCGCACCAACTTCTGCATACGCGTTACACCGCGCGGCCGCTGTACAAGCGGTGAGGTCGCGGCGTTGCCATGGAGTGCGGAGGCTCGACACCGCCTTCGACGGACCGGTCGACGGACCGTCGGCCCTGGTCCGAGTTCGCCGGCGCTGTGTCGAGCCGCCGCGCTCCATAGAGCGCTTGGCGCGCTTCACTCTCGTTCACCAACCCAAGACCATCTCCGCCGTGCCACCTCGCATTGCCCGCCTTCGCCGGTTCCGGCAGCTCGCGCCACTCGCGTGTTGCGCGTGGCTGCTGCCGGCAAGCGCCGCCGTCGCGGCGGCGAGCGACGAGGAGAATCTCGGTTTTTTCGATCTGCCGCCCTTCGTCGTCGAGGGCGTGCGTGAACGCCCGGAGCCGGTGCCGCTCGGTAATGCGCTCGGGCCGGCCGCAACGTTGCTCGCGGGCGCGGCCCGGCAAGCCGCGGGCTTGCTCTGGCTCGACGGCGGCGAGGGGTTCTATCCGCCGCGGATGACGGCGCGCGGCTCGGGCTTGCAGAGCGCGCCGGTGAGTCGCGGGCTGTTGCTGCGGCTCGACTCGCTGCCGCTCAACGCCGCCGACGGTTCGTTCAACCTCGCGCTGATCGAGCCGGCGTTCTTCAACGCGATCACGTTTCAGCCCGGCGGTGCCGACCCTTCTGCGGCGGCGCAGGCGCTCGGCGGTGCGCTCGATCTCACGTGGTGGCGGGCCGACGCGGAACCGCGCCAACTCTCGCTGGCGGCCGGCGCCGGCGGATTTGTGCGCTCCATCGCCCGTGGCGCCGAGTCTGGCGCGGAGTCGCGTTGGTCAGGATTGTTCGGTTACACGCGGAGCGACGGTTGGCGGCCGAACAGCGGGCAGGAGCGGCTGGCCGCCGCCGGTCGCGCCGAGTGGATGCGCTCCGATGGAGGTGTCCGTTCGCTCAGCCTCTATGCGACGCGCGCGGTCTTCGCCGTGCCCGGACCGCTGACGCTGGCCGCCCTCGAGCAAGACCACACTGCGATCTCGGCGAGCTCGGCGAACGACCGGCCGCGCCGCTCCACCGATTTCGCCCGCGCGGTGTACCGAACGGCGTGGCCGAGCGGACTCGACGCCGCGCTCGGTGTGCAGGCGACCGACGATGAGTTCTGGCAACTGCGCGCGAATGGCGTCGCCGCGACGCGCGGACTCGATGTGCTCGGGCGCATGGCGACGCGCTGGCGCTATCGCGACGCGGTGGCTTTCGAGGCCGGCGCGAATGGCGCCTGGGGCCTGCGTTCGCAGCGACGTTTTGCGAACGCTGCCGGCGAACGCGGCGCGCAGTTCGCCGATCTGCGGCTGCGCGCGGCGACGACGGTGGGCTGGCTCGAGGCGAGCTGGACGCCGAATCCCCTCGTGACGTTGCACGGGGGCTTTTCCGCGGTGGCGATCCGGCGCGCGGCGACTGGAACGGTATCGGCGGAAGGCTCGATCGCCAGCGGGGCGCTCGCACCGTGCCTGGAGATCGCCGTGGCAACGACGGCGCGACGAGCGGTAGAAGTGTTTGTGCGCGCCGAGCGCTGCGTCGAGGCGCCCACGTTCGACGATCTGCTCGCGGTGCGCGGCACGGCGCCGGAGCTGCGGCTCGGATGGACGCCGCTGCGGCTCCAGCGCGCGGACACGCTGGCTGCCGGTTTTCGCGGACGCTTCGGCGGCTCGTCCGGTGCGGCGGAGCGGTTGCAGCTCGAAGTCACCGCGTTCTCCGCGGCGTGGCGCGGCGAGTTGCTGCGGTTGGCTGACGCCACCGGCGAGACATGCGGGACGGTGAACGCCGGGCGCACGCGGCACCGCGGGCTCGAGAGCGCGGTGCGTTGGCGAATCGGTGGAGCGGCGGGCGCGTGGTCTCCACTCGAGTTGGTTGTGACGCACACCTGGAGCGAGGCGCGGTTCGCGCGCGATCCGGTGTATGGACACAACCGCCTCGCCGGTCTGCCACTGCACGTTGGCGCGATGGAGCTGACGCTCGCGAATGAGGCCGGCGTCTGCGGGGGCTTCGGCGTGCGCTGGGCGTGGGGGCGGACGTATGCCGATCACGGGAATCGGCTGGCGTACGGCGGGCACACGGTGGCGCAGGCGAAGCTCGGTTGGCGCGCGCGGCGGTGGTCGATCGGGGTGGAGGTGGAGAACGTCTTCGACCGACGCCATGTGGCGTCGACGGCCGGCGTGATCGATCTCGCGCGTTCACCCGCGACGGCGGCGTTGTTTCTCCCGGGCCGCCCGCGCACGTTCACCGGGACGTTCGCCTGGCGGTGGTGAGGCTCAGGTATCCGGCGCCTCGAGCTTGCGATAGAGGAGCACGGCGCCGGTGGCGGCGGTGGTGAGCAGCACCGGGCTGAGCAGCGGGACGAACGTGATCAGCATCACGCTGGTGCCGAGGCCGAGCGTGTGTGCGCGGTGGCGACGGGCGAAACGGCGTTGGACGCTGCGGCCGCGTGCGCGGAGCGCTTGCGGGTAGTCGAGGTAGTCCATGCCGAAGACGAAGCAGTCGAAGTAGAGCCCGAGTCCGACCGCGAGCGGCGCGCCGACGAGCGGAATCCAGCCGATGGCAAAACACCCGATCGCAACCGCGGTGAGCGCGGCGAGATCGAGCAGGGCATCGGTGACCTGGTAGATGAGCGGCACTTCGCGCATCTGGTCGGGCGCGAGGCCGAGCTGGATTTCCACTTCGCGGGCGAGGCGGCTGTAGAAGAAGCCGCAGAAGATGCCTTGGAAAACGATCCACGCGGCGACGGCCAACGCGATCTCGAGCGCGGCGACCGCGATCACCGAGAGCACCTCGAGCGTGTTACCCCACCAGTTGGCGGGGAACCGTGCATCGAGCCAATCGTAGGTGGCGAACCAACCCCAGATCAGGCCGGCGAAGAGCGCGGCGCTGAGCAGGAGATTGCAGATGATCGGGAGGATTCCGTGCCGCCAGAGCGCCGGGTGGGCGTTCATGTACCGCAGCCCCGACCAAGGAGTGGAGAAGCCCTCGGCGAAACGCGCGAGCCAACCGGCTGGACGGGGGAGCGGCGGAGGTTGGCTCATGACGAAAAGCAGCGGGCAGATCGCGCGCGGGGGGCTCAGCTGCCTTTCGCGAGCTCGATGCTGCGGTCGCGGGCGGCGAGGATCGTCGCGCGGATGGTGTCGCGGAAGTTCGCGGACTTCATCGCCTGCAGGCCGGCATACGTGGTGCCGTTCGGCGAAGTGACGCGGTCGCGCAAGATGTCGGCATCCTCACCCGTTTGCTTGAGGAGCTTGGAGGAGCCGAGCAGCACTTCGGTGGCGAACTCGGCGGCGAGTTCGCGGGTGAAGCCGGCGGCGACGCCGGCCTCGCGCAGCGCGGCGGCGAACTCGAAGACGAAGCCCGGGCCGCTGCCGCCGAGTGCGGTGACGGAGTCGATCATCTCCTCGGGGAAACTGTGGACGACGCCGAGCGCGCCGAGCACGCCGAGCACGGTGGAGCGGTCGGACTCGGAGAGCGGCGCGAGACTGCACCAGCCGGTGATGCCGGCGCCGATGGCGCCCGGGGTGTTGGGCATCGCGCGCACGAGGCCGCGGGCGTGCGGGAACGTTTTCGCGAGGGTCGCGAGTTTTTTGCCCGCGAGGATGGAGATCACGAGCTTGCCGCGTGTGGCCTCGGCGAGGCGGGGGTCGGCGTCGGCGAGGTTCTGCGGCTTGAACGCGACGACGACGGTGTCGGCGGAGGCGCAGAGATCGACCACATCCTTGGCGAGGCGGATGCCGGTGCGGGCGGAGAGCGCGGCGCCGGTCGGATCGTTGCCGCCGAGACAGGCGAGGTCGGCGACGGGAGCGACGTTCTTGCTGAGCACGCCGGCGACGATGGCGGAGGCCATGTTGCCGGAACCGAGGAAGGAGATGCGAGGCATGGGAAGGCGGAACGTGGATTGCAGATGGCGGATTGCGCGGCGGCATCCAGGAACAACGGCTCACGGAGCCGAGACATGGGATGTCGGCGTCCGAAACTGGCGTGGAACGGCGTTGTGCGGAAGGCGGAAAATCGGCACGGCGGGACGTGTGTGCGATGGCGTTTGCCTGTGGAGGCGCGCTGGCGCGCATGTTTGGGATCGACTCCATTTCACGGCGCCGTGTCGTTGCAGAGGTGCGTACGAAGGCCACTTTGCAGGACGTTGCGGATGCGGCGGGCGTACATCGCTCGACCGTGTCGCTCGCGCTGCGGGATCATCCGCGGATTTCGCCGGCGGTGCGGCAGCGGATCCATGAACTGGCGGACAAGCTCGGCTACCGTGTGAACCCGCTGGTCGCGGCGCTGATGGCGTCGCGGCGCACGGGCCGGGAGACCAAGCACGTGACGCTCGCGTATATCACGAATTACCCGACGCGGTACGGCTGGCGGCCGCCGCACCACGACCGGCCGGACTTCTTCCCGGGAGCGCAGGCGCGCGCCGTCGACTTCGGCTATCGGCTGGAGGATTTCTGGCTCGCCGAACCGGGCATGACGCCGGAGCGGATGGCGGAGATCCTCACGACGCGCGGTATCCACGGCGTGATCATCGGGCGGCTGCCGCCCGGGCAATCGAGCCTGCGGCTGGACTGGCAGCGGTTCTCCTGCGTCGCGCTGGGCATGACGCTCACCTCGCCGTTGCTGCACCACGTGACGGAGAACCATTTCTCGACGGCGCGGCAGGCGATGAAGCAGTGCCGTGTGCGCGGCTACCGGCGGCCGGGCTTCGCGTTCACCGACGCGAACGACAGCCCGCGTGTGGGCGATCGCTGGCTGGGGGCCTATTTGTGCCAGCAGATGTTGTTGCCGCCGGCGGACCGGATCCCGCCGTGTCCGGCGGTGCCGGCGGATGCGGAGTCGTTTCTCAAGTGGTTTCGCAAACACGAACCCGATGCACTGATCGTCAACGGATCCCGCCAGTCGATCAGTTGGCTGAAGACGATCGGGATCGAGGTGCCGCGCGATGTGGGACTCGTCGATCTCGAGGGCCATCCGTCGGTCGATTGCGCGGGCGTGCGCTACACCCCTGCGAAGATCGGCGGGCTGGCGGTCGAGATGTTGCTCGGTCTCATGCACCGCAACGAGACCGGTGTGCCGACGGACCAGCATGAGGTGCTACTGACGGGGCAGTGGCACGAAGGCTCGACGCTGCCGCCGCGCAAGTGAGTGGGCGCGAGCGCGAGTACCGCGAAAACGATACGAGTTGCGCGGCTGCTGGCGTGAAGAACGCCGCGCGCTGAATGCCGGACCGCTCGGGCTAGCGGTCGCCGCCTCTGGCGGACTTCAGCCGCTCGGCCTCGCGGAAATGCGACGCGGCTTCGGCGGCGCGACCGGTTTGGCGCAGGACGACGGCGAGATCGAGGTGCGCCTGGACCGAACGAGGATCGGCGACGAGGGCGCGCTCGAAGGCGGCGATCGCCTCGGCGAGCCGGCCCGACTGGGCGAGCGCGCGGCCGAGCATGCGGTGGGTTTCGGGATCGGTGGCGGCGAGTTCGCTGGCGGCGGCGAAATGCGGAAGCGCTTCGGCGGTGCGGTTGGCGAGCAGGAGGGCGTAGCCGAGATTGAGGCGTGCCTGCACGAGGCCGGGGGCGAGGCGCACGGCCTGCTCGAAGTGGGCGAGCGATTCGGCGGAGCGACCTTGGGCGGCGAGCGCGAGGCCGAGGTTCAGGCAGGCGGTGGCGTAAGTCGGCCGAACGCGGAGCGCGCTCTCAAGAGCGGCAATGCCCTCGGCGGGCCGGCCGTCGGCGAGGAACGCGAGCCCGAGATTGTGGAGTGCCTCGGGATAGTCGGGTTGGAGGGCGAGCGCGTGTTCGAGGTGGGGGATCGCCTCCTTCGGGCGGCCGAGCCGGGTGAGGTCATCGCCGAGGTTGTTGAGTGCCTCCGGATATTCAGGACGCAGCCGCAGCGCGGCCTCGAGGTGGGGCACGGCCTCGGCGACGCGGTTTTCCTCGGCGAGCGCGATGGCGAGGTTGTTGTGTGCCATCCAGCAGGTGGGGTTTCGCGCGAGCGTGGTTTCGTAGAGCGAGAAGACGTCGCGGTAGGTGCGGGCCTGCCGATGACTGAGGAGTGCGAGGAGGGCCAGCGCGACGCCGGCAACGGTGAGTCCGAAGGTGCGCGGCGGCCGGTCGAGGAGACGTGTGGCAACGACGGCGATCGCGGCGAAGAAGCCGAGGCTGGCGAGGTATTGGAAATGGTCGGCGACGAAGGAGTAGACGAACGGGAAAACATTGAAGAGGCCCAGAGCGGGAAACAGCGAGCCGCCGAAAAAGAGCACCGCGGCGAGCGGCCCGCGGGCGCGGCGACGCAGCGCAAAGAGTCCGCCGAGCAGCGCCGCGGCGGCGACGGGGAAGAGCCATTGAGCGGGCGCGGCGGCGTCGAGTTGCCAGCGCGGATAGATGAAAACGAGCTCCGTGGGCCAGAGGAGTTTGCCGAGGTAGAACCATGTGGCGCGGCCGGCGAGCAGGAGACGCTCGGAGAGCGAGAGGTCGAAGGCGGCACCTTGCGCGCCGATGTGAGTGTGCTCCACCCAGGCCGTGAGCAGGCCGGCGCCGGCCGCGAGCGCAAACCAGGGCAGGAGCGGCTGGAGGTCATTCCGCCAGTGTAGACGTCCGCGTCGCCACCAGACTACGACGAGAATCGCCGCGGGAAGGGTGGCGGTGACGGTCTTGCTTAGGAGCGCGAGGACAAACCAGCCGGTCGCGAGGGCGTAGTGCGCGGGGCGGCGGTCGCGGTCGAAGCGGAGATAGGCGCCGGCGGCGGCGAGGTAGAGGACCGTCGAGAGGGTGTTCTTCTGCTCCGAGATCCACGCCACTGATTCGACCATGACAGGATGGAGCGCGAAGAGCAGGGCGGCGGACCAGGCTGCCACGGCCGGGCGAACCTCGGACGCCGCGGCAGCGTGGGCGGAGGGGCGCGGAACATCGTTTTCGCCGGAGAGCAGGCGACGCAGGAGCCTGGCGAAGAGACAAGCGGCGGCAGCGTGCAGCAGGACGTTGAGAAAATGATACGGAGCGGGGTGGCCGCCCCAGAGGCGATGCTCGAGCCAGAAGGCGGAGTGGGTGACGGGGTAGTATTGCTGCGTGGCGCCGACCTCGAACCAGATGCGCCAGAGCCCGGCGAATCCGCAGAGGTCCGCGCGGGTGATGTGCCCGGCGTCATCCCAGATCAGGCCCGCTTTCAGCGCCGGCAGGTAGACGATGAGCGCGACACCGAAAACGAACGCCCAAGGCGCGACGGTCGACCACGATACGGCCGCGGCGGCGGACAAGTGCGGCGTAGGGGCTGGCTTGGCGGGGCGGGCGGGCACGTGCCGATTCCTTGCGGAGGTCACGCGAGAAGGGCGACATTTTTCCGCGGCAAACAACGGTCTGTGGCGGGGCGTTGGTGACGCGATGCATGCCGTTATTGGCGCGGCAAGCGGCGGGCGACGGGTGACGTTTCCGGGTAGTCAACAATGTCGCCCTAGCCCGATTTGCTCCGGCTAGGGTAATGACTCCCTATTTCAACAACCCTAACCCCCGATGGTTCAGCCGGCGCGCATGTGCGCCTCGGCTGGCACCCCAAGCACATGCCACGAGCCGTCGGGTGTACCCTACAAGCGCAACCAAAGGTTCCGGATACAACAATGGACCCAAGCCCCAGCAAGACCCCCACCCACCGCCTCATCGCGGCCACGGCGTGCGCCGTAACGCTCTCCACTCTGCCAATGCTCGCGCAGCAGTCGCCCGCACCGGCTCCCGAAGACAAGCCGGCGACAGCGGCGCCAGCCGTGCCCGCGACTCGGGAGCTGGCCGCCGCCGAAACCGGCCCGGCCACTTCGGAGGATATCGTCGTTCTGTCGCCTTTCGAAGTGGTGGAGGACACCCGCGGCTACTTCGCCGCGAACTCGATGTCGGGCACCCGCTTCAACTCGAAGCTCGAGGACCTCGGCTCCTCCATCACGGTCATCACCAAGAGCCTGATGTCCGACTTCGCGATGCTCGATGTGAACGACGTGTTCATGTACACGGCGAGCACGGAAGGCACGGCAACCTACACGGATTACGTGATGGATCGCGGCGGCCAACTGACGGACAACGTCCAGATGAATCCGGCCGGCGCGAATCGCGTGCGCGGCATCTCCTCGGCGAACCCGACGTTGGACAACTTCGAGTTGAGCGGTCGTGTGCCGATCGATCCGTTGATCATTGATGCGATCGAAGTGAGCCGCGGCCCCAATTCGACGATCTCCGGCCTCGGCAATCCCGGCGGCACTGTCAACCAGGTCTCGGCATCGGCCAACCTCCAACGCACACGCGGCCAGATGGTGGCGCGTGTCGATGCGCTGGGCGGCTACCGCGGGAGCATCGATTGGAACCAGGTCCTGATCCCCGGCAAGCTGGCGATCCGCGTGAGCGACAGTCAGCAGAAGGATGAGTTCGTTCGGAAACCCTCCGGAGTGACGACCGAGCGCCTCAACGTGATGCTGAAGGCGCAGCCGTTCAAGGGTACGACAATCACCGGGTCGGTGTTCTCGTACAAAATGCACGGCAACCGGCCGAACTTCACACCGCCGCGCGACTACGTCTCCTACTGGCTCGAAAGCGGTTCGCCCGGGTGGGATCCGACCACCGGCTTCATCACGAGCGGGGGCACTCGGTACGGCATGACGAGCCTGACCAACGGCACACCGCTCGCCGGTTCGTCGATCTCGTATTCCACGTCGGCGGCGACGCTGGGCTTGGTGCCCTCCTATTTCTCGGCGGTCGGCGGCGCCTTCACCCGCGCCAACCTCTACATCGACCAGAGCGGCATCACCTATTGGCAGGCGCCGACCAACAACACCGGCGTGACTCCGACCACCGGCGGCGGCCTGATCCGCCTCATGGGGACATCTTCGTCGGACCTGAAATCCTCGACCGTCGGTCGCTACGACGCGCAACCGCTCTGGACGACGACGAAGTCGGTCAGCTCGAAAGAGCTCTACGATTGGTCCGAGATCAACCTCTCGGCCGTCAACCGGCTGCGCGACGAGACCGAGACGT
The DNA here is from genome assembly GCA_035299125.1 of Opitutaceae bacterium. Lineage (GTDB taxonomy): Bacteria > Verrucomicrobiota > Verrucomicrobiia > Opitutales > Opitutaceae > CAJCBL01. The sequence goes on along the minus strand of DATGXA010000308.1, from coordinate 2,311 downwards.
ACATCTTTCGCGTCGATCAGATAATCCTAGATACGCCGCAGCATTTTCTGGCAGGACAGGTTGCTGTGCTGCGCGAGGACTCGGAGCGTTATCAACGCACACCGCTGGGAAACTCCAGCAACAGCGGCCAGACCGGCCAGCTCTGGGTCGACGTGAATCTCAAGAACCTCGACGGTTCGGTGAATCCGAACTTCGGCCGTCTCTTCATGGGCACCGGTGAACCCATCACGCGCCTGCTGCCCCAGCGTTGGGATGCGGCGCGCGCCCAGTTGGCCTACCGTCTCGACCTGTCGAAGGAGCAGGACTGGAAAAAGTGGATCGGATCGCACACGTTCAGCCCCTACTTCGAGTTCAAGGAGCGCGTCAGCCGCAGCTACGGCTACCGCGACGTGCTGACCTCCGACCATTCGTGGACAGCCGTCGGGCAGAACGGCTTCACTGCGAACACCGGTCGCGCGATCCAGGCCAACGTCGTCGGCGGACCGCAGGCCGGTCCGAATATCCTTCGCCAGTTCTACCGCTACTACGTCGGCGACGCCGGCACCGGGAAAGTGCAGTATGCCCCGTCGACTTTCGCCTATGGCAACTACAGCTTCAACTGGGGCACGACGGGCAACTGGCGCCATGAAGACGCGACGCTCGGCGAGTTGGCCACGACGGATACGACCGGCGGCAACAACAACCAAAAGCAGCGCATCTACACGCCCGGAGCGGTTCTCCAGAGCTTCCTTCTGGATGGACGTTTTGTGACCACGTTCGGTGTTCGCCGCGACCGTGTGTTCACCAAGAACGGACTCACGCCGGTTCTGCTCACCGACGGCAACACCGCGTTCGATTATGAGCGCATCGACAGCTGGCAGGACTCCTGGAAATTCGCCAGCGGCGACACCAAGAGCGTCAGCGCCGTGGCTCGTCCGTTCCGTGACCTCGGAGTTTTCAAGAGCATGGCGAGCAGCAGTTCCGGTATGTCCCGGTTCGTCTCGGAACTGTTCCGTGGCATGGCCTTCTCCTACAACAAATCCGACAACTTCCTCGTCCAGAGCACTGCGGTCGACCTGTACCTCAACGACCTTCCGAACACCACCGCTAAGGGCACCGATTACGGCATCTGGCTGAACCTGTTCGACGGCAAGCTCGTCGTCCGCGCGACCAGTTGGGACAACAAGCAGTACAACATCCGCAACGGCGACGCCAACACCGTCGCCCAGCGCGTCATGCGCATGGACTTCGACGTCAGCGGCGACAGTTACCAGCTCTACGACCGCGCGAACGGCTGGGCCCGGGCGCTGAACCCGACATGGAGCGACGCCCAAGTGACCGCCTACATCGCCGATGTGATGAAGATTCCCACGGCGCTGTACGACTCGATGCTGGAGAAGTTCCGCGCCGGCCAGATCGCGGCGACCAACGACGTCTACGGCAAGGGAGTTGAACTGGAAATCAACTACAACCCGACCCGGAATTGGAGCATCGCCGCCTCCGTGACGAAGACCGAGTCGAAGAACATGAACGTCTCGAGCACCGTGCAGCAGTGGATCGACGAGCGCATGCCGGTGTGGACGTCGATCGTGGATCCGAACACCAACCCGAACGTCACCTACGGCACCGATGCGGCCAACCGCGGCTGGACCGTCGCATCACAGACCCTCCCGGTCGCCAATCCGAACCACCTCTGGTGGATCCATCGTTACGGCACCAGCGGGCAGTCGGCCTCGGAGAACTTCCAGACCTTCGTCGTCGCGCCCTACGCGGTGCTCCGGGAACAGGAGGGCAAGTCGTTGCCATCGGTCCGCAAATACAATGTCCGCCTCAACACCAGCTATCAGCTTGCCGGAATCACCGACCATCCGATCCTGAAGAAATTCAAGGTGGGCGGCGCGATCCGCTGGGAGGATAGGGGAGCCATCGGCTTCTACGGCGAAGACTACGCGCAGTGGAAGGACCTCGCGGTCGCCGCGCGTCCGAAGATTCTAAAACTCGATCCGAACAATCCTGTGTGGGACAGCAGCCACGCGTACTTCGACCTCATGCTGAGTTACAAGACCAAGCTCTGGAAGGAGAAGGTCGATGCGACATTCCAGATCAACGCCCGCAACCTCGGCGAACACGGCGAGCTGCGCGCGATCGGCGTCTTCCCGGATGGAGAGCCGAACGCGTACCGCATCTTCGATCCGCAGCAGTTCATCTTCCAAGTCACCTTCGATCTCTGAGCAGCTGTCTGGTTTTTGGGTTTCGACCGCCCCGGTAAAACCGGGGCGGTTTCTTTTTAGGGGCCGCGTACGCCGAAATGGTGCGGCTTGCCGTCGGAACT